>JAUVVA010000017.1 GCA_030604905.1 Verrucomicrobiota bacterium
CTTGGCGGGACGCGCGGCTTTGGAGCCGGCGCCGCCGCGGCTCGCCGGGCGGGCGGCGGCGGCGCGGTTGGCCGACGCGGCGGCGGCGGAGGCGACCGCGGCCTCGATGAGGCCGGGGCGGGCTTTGGCGGCGATGGGAGCGGGCTGGGCGTCGGAGGGGGAGCGCGAGGCGATGAACTCGCGGATGACCTCTTCGCGGGCGCGCTGTTTCTCCTCGAGCTCGATGTCTTCGACGCTGCGTTGCTCCTCCTGGCGGGTGAGCGCCTTGCGCATCTTGGAGAGGGCGAGGTTCTGGAGCTGGCGCACGCGCTCGCGGGTGACGCGGAACTTCGCGCCGACCTCCTCGAGGGTGAGTTCGTCGCGTCCGTCGAGGCCGAAGCGGTAACGGATAATCTCGGCCTCGCGGGGGTCGAGGGAGTCGACGAGGGTGCGCAGCGCGGCGTTTTGGTTGCTCTCGCGGAGCTGCTCGAAGGGCGTGGCGGCGTTTTCGTCGCCGACGATCTCGCCGAAGGTGGTCGAGTCGCCCTCTTCGCCGATGGGGGCGTCGAGAGAGGCCGGGCGCACGCTGACGGACTTGAGGTGGGCGACCTTGCTGGTCGGGATCTGCAGCTCCATCGCGATCTCCTCGTCGGTGGGCTCGCGGCCGAGCTCCTCGGTGAGGGCCATGGCCGTCTTGCGCATCTTGGAGATCTTGTCCACGAGGTGGACGGGCAGGCGGATGGTCTTGGACTGGTTGGCGAGGGCGCGCTTGATGGACTGCTTGATCCACCAGGCGGCGTAGGTGGAGAGCTTGCCGCCCTTGGAGGGATCGAAGCGCTCCACGGCCTTGATCAGGCCGATGTTGCCCTCGCTGATGAGGTCGAGGAGAGGCAGGCCAAAGTCCTTGTAGTCCATCGCGATTTTCACGACGAGGCGAAGGTTCGCCTGGATCATGTGGTCGCGGGCGGCCTTGTCGCCTTTGAGGATGCGTTTGGCCAGTTTGATCTCCTCGTCGATGGTGAGGAGCGGAGTCTTCCCGATTTCCTGCAAATAGAGTTGCAGGTTGTTGCGCTCAGGGGTCTCGGAGGGGGCGGCGGCGGCGGCGCGAACGGGCTCGAGGAAGGACGGGGTGGCGTCCTGCGGATCGAGCGCGACGGCGGATTCGCGGTCGGTGTGGGCTAGAGCGGACATGGGCGTGATGGGTTGAGGTTGCGTTGCTGCCTGAACGTTTCGTGCCGGGCACCCGGAGGGTGCGATATAGCCTTGTGATACGCAGGAGAGCAACCGGTTCCGGTGAAAAGTTGCCAAAAAACGAGTGGATTTCCCGGGTGCCCGCCTAGGGGAGGGGCGCCGTTGGGCATGGTAGATGCGAAGGGCCGGGCTCAGGGGCCTCGCACAAGACGCTCGTGGGCGAAGAGATAAACGGGTGACGAGCGGGGACCTCAACTGTTTTTCGCCGCTGGTTTTTTGCGAAAGGCGGAGCCGGAATCGCGGACGATTTTACCAGAGTTGAGCGTCGCGAAGGCGGCCGCGCGGGCGGGAGGCCGCGAGCGAGAGGCGGATTGTCAGGGTGAGGCCTCGAGCCAGACCTCGGTGAGCGGCGGGCGGTCGAGGAGGCCGGGGCGCCAGCCGCGGACGGTGGGGTGGAGGAGGTAGACGTGGGTGTTGAAGTAGAGCGGGAGGATGGGCGCGGCCTCGAGGAGACGGGTCTCGGCCTCGCGGTAGAGGGCGTGGCGGCGGGCGGGCTCGGGGGTGCGGGTGGCGGTGTAGAGGGCGCGGTCGTAGGCGGGGTCGCTCCAGCCGGTGAAGTTTTGCGCGCTGTCGCGGGTGAAGAGCGCGAGGAAGCTGAGGGCGTCGTTGTAGTCGGCGACCCAGCTGGAGCGCAGGAGCTGGAAGTCGCCGGTGCGGCGGGCTTCGAGGAGGGTGGCGAACTCCTGGTTGATGAGGCGGGTCTGGATGCCGACGGCGCGCCATTGTTGTTGGAGGACCTCGGCGATGCGGCGGTGGTTTTCGGAGGTGTTGTAGAGGATGTCGAAGACGGGCAGGCCGCGGCCTTCGGGGTGGCCGGCCTCGGCGAGGAGGGCGCGGGCGGCCTCGGGGTCGTGGCGCAGGAGGGCGGGCGGCTCGTAGCCGCCGGTGCCGGGGGGCACGAAGCCGGTGGCGGGGCGTTGGCCGCCGCGAAGGAGGGCGGCGACGAGGGCCTCGCGGTCGAGCGCGAGGGAAAGGGCGCGGCGGACGCGAACGTCGCTCAGGAAGGGGCGGGTGGTGTTGATGCGGTAGAAGTAGGTGTCGAGGAAGGGGTCGGTGCGGAGTTCGTCGGGGGCGCTGGCGCGCCAGGCCTCGACGCGGCCGGGCGGAAGGGTGTCGATGACGTGGAGCTGGCCGGCGCGGTAGGCGCGCTCGGCGGAGTCGACGCTGTCGAAGGGGTGGAAGTGCACGGCGCGGAGGCGGAGGGAGGCGGCCTCGGGGTGGGCGGGGTTGGCCTCGGTGACGATCACCTGGCCGCGGCGCCATTCGCGGAGGCGGAAGGGGCCGTTGCCGACGAAGGTGGCGGGATCGGAGGCCCAGCGGTTGCCGCGGGCCTCGAGCGGGCCGGCGGCGGCGATGGCGTGGAGGGGCACGGGAAACCAGACCGGGTGGGAGAGGAGGGAGAGGAAGTGGGGCGCGGGGTATTCGAGCGCGACGCGGAGCACGTGTGTATCCAACGCGCTGATACCAACGGCGGAGAAGTCCTCGAGCTGGCCGCGCTGCCAGGCCTCGGCGTTGAGCACGGGGTGGAGGAGCTTGGCGTTGGGGGCGGCGATGCCGGGTGCGAGGGCGCGGCGGAAGGAGGCGACGAAATCGGCGGCCTCGATCGGGCGCCCGTCGGACCAACGGGCGTCGGGGCGGAGGTGGAAGGTGTAGACGAGGCCGTCGGCGGAGACGTCCCAGCGGGAGGCGAGGGCGGGGACGGGCGCGAGGGTGTCGGGATCTTCGCGCAGGAGACCCTCGAAGAGGGCGGAGAGGACGTGGATGTCGGTGAGGGAGGAGGCGAGGTGGGGGTCGAGGTCGGTGGGGGCGGGGCCGATGCCGCGGTGGAGGGTCTGGGTGCGGAGGCCCTGCTCGACGAGCGTCTCGCGCGGGGTGCAGGCGGCGAGGAGCAGGCCGGCGAGGCACGCGAGGAGGCAGCGGAGGACGTGGCGGAAGGCGGGCGGCAGCGGGGCGGACATGAGAGAGGCGCGAGTTTCGCGACCGGCTCGCGGTGCCGCCAGCGGTTTCGCGATCAACTTTCCGGGCGGGGCGCCGCGGGGGGCTCGGCCGGGCGGGCGCGCTCGGCGCGGAGGGCGGCGAGCTCGGTTTGCAGGGCTTCGAGGCGGGCGAGCATCTCGTCCTGGGCGCGACGGGAGGCGGGCTCGTCCTTGTTGCCGCCGAGGAAGAGGGAGGCGGCGACGCCGCTGAGCGTGCCGAAGAGGCCGATGCCGGAGATCATGAGGCAGACGGCGATGAGGCGGCCGAGGTCGGTGACGGGAAAGTGATCGCCGTAGCCGACGGTGGTGACGGTGGTCATGCTCCACCAGAGGGCGACCTCGGCGGTGTGGATGTTGGCCTCGGGGTGCTCGCTCTCGACCACGAGCACTCCCGCGGAGCCGAAGGCGACGACGAGGAAGGTGATGGTGACGACGGAGGCGACGCCGGCGTGGGCCTTGCTGTCGGCGAGGATGCGGACGAGGCGGCGGAAGGTGCCGACGGCGCGGATGAGACGGATGATGCGGACGATCCGGAAGAGGCGGGCCCAGCGGAAGGCCTCGATGGCGGGGATGGCGGCGAGGAGATCGAGCCAGCCCCACTTGAGGAAGCGGAGCTTGGAAGGGGCGGCGCGGAAGCGGATCAGGAAGTCGAGCGCGAAGACGACGCAGACCGCGGTGTCGATGTAGGTGAGCAGGCGGCTGATCTCGCGGGGCAGGTCGAGCACCCAGTCGGCCGCGATCGCGGCGAGGAGGATGAGAGAGAGGACGAGAAGCGCGAACTGGAAGGGATTGAACTCCTCGCGCGGAGGGGAGGGCGCTGCTTCGGCCATGCGCAGGAGCCAAGCGGCCGGAAGGCCGAGCGCAAGCCGCACGGCGACGAAGCATTTGTCTCATTCGCAAGGTTTTTGCTCGCGGGTCGCGTCTCCGGCGTGCCTCGATGCGGGCTCAATGTTTCAGCAAATGGAGATCGGGCGGGTGAAGGGGGAGGAGGGCGCGGTGACGGGGGCGCCTTGGGAGCGTGTGCGCATCGCGCCGCCGGAGGACTGGGTGGAGGAGGAGCGCTACGATGTGAGCCTGGCGCCGGCGAAGGAGGGGCCCTATGTCACGCAGCTGTTGGTGGCGCGGCAGGTGGAGGCGGAGAAGGGGGTGACCTTTTTCGCGAACGCCGCGCGCCTGGAAACGGCCTTGGCGGTGCAGAACGAATCGCAGTGGCGGCTCGACCTCGGGAGGCACGCGCGGGTGACGCTGCATTGGGTGCGCGTGGTGCGGGATGGGGTGGCCCACGAGCAGTTGAAGCCGGAGCGCCTACGCCTTTTGCAGCGGGAGACCCAGCTCGAGCGACAGGTGATCGACGGGAGCTGGACGATTTTGTTGGTGTTGGAGGATGTGCGGCCGGGGGATGTGATCGAGTCGGCCTATTCGTGCGAAGCGCCGCACCCGATCCGGCCGGGCGCTTGCGAGGTGTTTTTCTCGGTGCCGGCGACGACCCGGGTGGGGCGCTATCGGTTGACGGTCGAGAGCGCGGCGGCGCGAGCCGACCTGCGTTGGAAGGCCTCGGCGGACGCGCCGCCGCGGCGCGAGGAGATGCGTGGAGCGGGACGCCAACGCTGGGTCTGGGAGGGGGTGCAGGGGGAGGCGCGAGAGGCGGAGCCCAATCTGCCTTCGAGCTTCCTCGACTGCCTCTGGGTGCAGGTGTCGGATCTGCCGGATTGGCGGAGCCTGGCGGCGCGGGTGGCGGAGGTGTGGTCGGCGCAGGGTGGAGCGCACGAGCTGGCGAGGCTGCCGGGTTTTGCGAAGCCGCGGACGGTGGATGGAGCCGCGGTCCTGGCCCTGGTGCGCAGGGTGCAGGATGATTTTCGCTACCTGAGCCTGGATCTTGAAGCGAGCGGCTGGGTGCCCTCGGCGCCGGAGGAGGTGGCCCGGCGGAGACACGGAGACTGCAAGGATCTCGTCTGGCTGGCGGCGAGCGCGCTGCGAGCCTGGGGCGTTTCGGCGCGGCCGGTGTTGGTGGCCACGGGTCTGGAGGACCGGGTGGCGGAGCTGTTGCCAATGGCGGGTTTGCTGAACCACGCGATTCTCGAGGTCGAGCAGGGGGGCGAACGGCGGTGGTTTGATCTGACCTGCCGGGATCTCGGCGGCGACTTCGCGACGCAGTGGGTCGGCTGGTTCGGGAGGGGGCTGGTGGTGGACGAGGCGGAGGGCGGGCTGTGCGCGCAGCCGGGGCGGCGAATTGGCTGCAAGGTGGAGGCGCGCGAGACCTTCCTGCTCGACACCTCGCGAGGCGGGGCGTCGCTGGTGGAGTTGCGCGTCCGTTCGCAGGGGTGGCGGGCGGACGAGCTGCGTCGTCGATGGCTCGCGCAGGGCGCGGCCGCGTTTTGGCTGGAACGGGAGGAGATGGCCAAGCGGCGCTATGGTCGCGCGCTGCGGGTCGGGGAGCCGTGCTGGCGCGATGATCGGAACGAAAACGTCTGCGACATCGTGGAGATGTTTGAGCTGAAGGACGCGGTGTATGCGGACGATAGCGGGAGGCGGGCGGTGTTCGACGTGCGGCCAAATCTGGTCGTGCAGACTTTTTTGCTGCCGGAGGACAGGCCGCGCCGGGGTCCGTGGGCGATGCCGTTTCCTTTCGAGGTGGCGCATGAGGAGGTGATCAAGGCGCCGAGTCTCGGGGTGCTGCCCGGCGCCCGGCGCACCTGGGCCGAGGCGGAGTTTGACGCGGCCTTGGAGTGCACGCGGCCTCGTGGCGTGTGGACGAATCGCGTGCGGTTTCGCGTGGGCGGGCCGCTCATCCCGGCCGCGAGGGTGCCGGAGTATCGGCGAAGGCTGGAGGCCTGTTTCCAAGCGCTGTTCTGGCGGGTGTTTTTGCCTTGGGGCGTGGCGCGGAGTCGCCGCGTGGAGGGCCTGGGCGCACTGGACGCGCCGGGCGCGGAGTTGGTTTCGGGGCCGGTGCTGGCGTCCGAGCCCGGGCCGGCGGTGGATCGCGCCGAGGGGGTGGAGGCGGCGGGGCGAGCGCCCAAGCCCGCGAAGCCGCCCTTGGTGATACGGCGCTCGCGAGCCTCGAGGACGGCGCGCGCGAGCGCGGAGGAGCCCTTGGGGGCGCGCAAGTCCAAGGGAGCCTCCTGGGTGGTGCCGGTGGTCGTGTTGCTGGGCGGCGCGCTCGCGTTTGCCTTGACCCGAGGCTGCACCTTGTAGGGCGCGGCCGGCGAAGAGGGCGAAACCGCTAGGAGGCGCGGCGGATGAGGGCGACGGCGTGGGCGGCGATGGCGGTGCCGCGGCCGATGTCGTCGGCGCCTTCGTTGGTGGTGGCCTTGAGGCCGACTTGTTCGAGGGCGAGGCCGGCGCTGGCGGCGAGGCGGGCGCGCATCTCCTGAAGGCGCGGGGCGATCTTGGGGCGCTCGGCGATGAGCGTGGCGTCGATGTTTTCGATCTCGTAGCCGCGGCCGCGGAGGGCGGCGCAGGTGCGCTGGAGGAGGACCTGCGAGTCGATGTTTTTGTAGGCCGGATCGGTGTTGGGGAAGAAGTGGCCGATATCGGGCAGGGCGGCGGCGCCGAGCAGGGCGTCGCAGATGGCGTGGGTGAGCGCGTCGGCGTCGGAGTGGCCGTCAAGGCCCACCGGCGACTCGGCGAAGTGCACGCCACCGAGGATCATGGGGCGGCCGGCGAGCGTGCGGTGGATGTCGTAGCCGTGGCCGATGCGGAAGGGCATGGGTGCGGGGGCGGGCGGCGGGCCGGGGGATGGTAGGGATGGGAGGGATGGGACCGATGGGACCTATGGGAATCATAGGACCTATGGGGCCATCGCGAAATCAGGCGCCGTCGGTGGTGGCGCGGGAGAGCAAGAACTCGACGTAGGCGAGGTCGGCGGGGGTGGTGATCTTGGGATTGGGGTGGCTGTTCTCCAAGAGAGCGACGGGGTGGGCGAGTTGCTCGACGGCGGCGGCGTCGTCGGTGATGCGGAGCTTTTTCTTGGCGACCTTGGCGTAGGCCTCGGTGATGAGCTCGGTGGCGAAAACCTGCGGGGTCTCCATCGCCCAGAGGCGCTCGCGTTCGAGGGTCTTCAGGTGGCCGGTGTCGGAGTGTTTTTTGACGGTGTCGGTGACGCGGTGGGCGAGCACGACGGCGTTTTCCTTGCGCACGATCTTGAGGAGGCCGACGAGCTGCTCGACGCGGACGAGGGGGCGGGCGCAGTCGTGGATGAAGACGTATTCGATGTCGGCCGGGAGCACGGCCAAGGCGTTTTGCACGGAGTCCTGGCGCTCCTTGCCGCCGAGGACGAACTGGGCGGGGGTGGGCGCGTAGGCGGAAAGCGCGATGGACTGGGCCTGGTCGCGCACGACGATGACGTAGTAGTCGGCGACGTTGCTTTCCATGAAGGCGGCGACGCTGTGGGCGAAGACGGGGCGCTCGGCCAGGGGGGCGAGGATCTTGTCGGCGACGGCGCCCTGCATGCGGCGGCCGCTGCCGGCGGCGAGGAGGATGGCGGCGGTGCGAGACATCAGATTTATGATTTGGGATTTATGATTGATGATTGGGGCATGCCGCAGGATCCGGTCCGCGGGCTCAGGCGCCGGCGAGGTCGGCGAGGATGGCGCGGGCGGCGGCGGCGGGATCGGCGGCCTTGAGAATGGGGCGGCCGACGACGATGTAGCTGGAGCCGGCGCGGGCGGCCTCGGCGGGGGAGAGCACGCGTTTCTGGTCGTCGCCGCCGGCCTCTCCGGCGGGGCGGATACCCGGCGTGACGAGCTGCACGTCGGACGGGAGCATGCGGCGGAGCATCTGCACCTCGAGGGGGGAGCAGACAAGGCCCTTCATGCCGGCGGAGGCGGCGAGGGAGCCGAGGCGGGAGACCTGCATCTCGGGCGTGCCGCCGACGCCGATGTTGGCGAGCTCGGTGCCGTCCATGGAGGTGAGCACGGTGACACCGAGGAGGAGGAGATCGGGGCGGGTGGCTTGCTGGGCCTTGAGCGCGGCCTGCATCATCTCGCGTCCGCCGCCGGTGTGGAGGGTGAGCATGCCGATGGGCAGGGGGGCGAGAGACTCGACGGCCTTGGCGACGGTGTTGGGGATGTCGTGCAGCTTGAGGTCGAGAAAGATGTTAAAGCCCTCGTCGGCGACGGCGCGCACGTAGTCGGGGCCGTAGGCGGTGAACATCTGGAGGCCGATCTTGACCCAGCGGAGCTGGCCGCGGAGCTGGCGAAGGAGGGGGGCGGCTTCTTCTCGGGTGGGGACGTCGAGGGCGAGGATAAGGTCGCAGGGCATGTCGTTGGACCGCAGAGTGTCGGCGGCCGGGGCCGGGAGCGGAAGGAAAAAGCGGCGGGACGGCGGGCGGAGACGGGGAGGTGGCGGGGATGGGGGAAGGGGCGGAGGCGGGTGTGAGGGAGCAGGGGGCTCGGGAGCAGGGGGCGGCGCGCCGCGGGCATGAAAAGGCCGCGCGGCGACCAAACCGCGCGGCCTCTTTTGACTTTAACTTTTCTGACACACGCGCCGCGGCGACCAAACCGCGGCGCGTAAGGGGGTGGTGGATACGCCGTCGGGGAGACTCAAAACTCGGCGCGGAAGCCGAGGTAGACGTTGCGGCCGTAGGCGGGGTCGATGCCGTTGGCGCGGATGCGGCTGTAGTAGTCCTCGTCGAGGGCGTTGTTCATGCCGGCGAGCAACCAGAGTTCCGCGTCGCGTCCGGCGATCTTGCCGTTCCAGACCCGCGCTTCGGCGGTCAGATCGAGGACGGTGTAGTCGGGAATGTGCCAGTCCTGGGTGGGGGTGGCGGTGTTGCCGTCATCGGCCCAGTGCGAGGAGAGGTGGGTGACGAGCGCGGCCACTTTCCAGATGTGGTCGCGGCTGACCACGAGGCCGGTGCGGAGCATGTGCTCGGGCGCGTATTGGGGCGCGTTGCCCTTGAGCGGGCCGGCGACGAACTCCGCGTCGAGGTATTGGTAGGCGGCATACCAGGTGACGGAGAAATCCGAGGGCCCGGAGAGGAGATGGTGGAGGTCGATGTCGCCGGAGAGGCTGAGGCCCTGGTTCACCGAGCGTCCGACGTTCTGGAGGTTGGTGCCGACTCGGCCGAAGCGATTGTCGTAGTCGACGTGGAAGAGGCTGGCGTCGAAACTGGACCAGGCGCTGGGGCGGCCCCGGTAGCCGATCTCGGTGGTGATGGCGTGGGCGGACTCGAGCTGCGAGCTGACCGTGTCGGCGGCTCCGATGGGGAAGGCGTCGGTGTAGGTGGGCGGCTTGTAGGCGGTGGATATGTTGGCGTAGGCCTCGGTCTTGCCGGTGACGGCGTAGGTGGCGCCGAGGCCGCCGAGGGGAACGATCTCGGAGCGCGAGTCCGTGATCAGGTTGGCGGCGGGTTTGGCGACGTTGATGCGCTCGTCCATCGACTGATCGATGAACTCCAGGCGGGCGGCGGGGGTGAGGGTGAAGCGTTCGAAGCGGAACAGATTCTCGGCAAACACGGCCGCGTAGCGGGAGCGGCGCAGGGCCTCGAAGCGGGTGGTGGATCCGCGGTCGGAGCTGAGGTCGCCCGGGGCCGTGCGCTCGGTGAAAATGGGCGCGCGGACGTCCATGCCGGTGAGGCCGACGGTGAGGGTGGAGGTCTGCTCGGCGAGGGGGTAGTCGACGCGCAGGCGGCTGTCGGCACCGAGGGTGTCGTAGGTGTGCTGGTTGATGTCGAGTTGGTTGCCGGTGACGGTGCCGAAGCCCTGGCCGGTCTGGCGCTTGCTGTAGCGGACAACTTGCGAGCCCCAGACGCGGGTCTGCCAGAGGGAGCGTTCGCCGACGAGTTCGTAACCGAGCGATCCGAAGGTGCGGTCGAGGCGCACGCGGTCGTGGTCGAGGAGGTTGCCCTCGCGATCCGCGGCGTAGTCGGCGAGGCTGCGGCCGCCGGGCTCGCCGTGGTCGGATTGGTATCGCTCGAAGCTGGCGGTGACGCGCTGGGTGGCGCTGAGGTCGAAGACGAGGTTCACCTCGCCGCCGTTGAGCTCGAAATCGCTGTTGCGGCGGCGGAAGGAATCGCCGGAGCGGTGGTCGAAATTGGCGAGGTAGCCGAAGCGCTCGTCGCCGCCCTCGATCGTGCTGAAGGTGGAGTAGAGCTTGTCGCTGCCGAAGACGTGCTGGGTGCTGAGGCTCCAGGGGCGGGAGCGGTCGGGCGCGTGGGTGATGTAGTTGAGCGCGCCGGAGGGTTGGGAGCCGTAGAGGAGAGCGGCGCCGCCGGAGACGAACTCGAGGCGGTCGAGGCTTT
Organism: Verrucomicrobiota bacterium; assembly: GCA_030604905.1. Classification (GTDB taxonomy): domain Bacteria; phylum Verrucomicrobiota; class Verrucomicrobiia; order Opitutales; family Opitutaceae; genus IMCC26134_A. The sequence continues at coordinate 10,447 of JAUVVA010000017.1, forward strand.
CGAAGGGCGGGGCGAAATAGACGGTCGAGTAGCCGAAGGGATCTAGAACGAAGGGGATGCCGTTTTTCAGCACCATCAGGTTCTGCGACTCATGGGGGTCGCCGATCCCGCGGTAGGAGAGCGAGAGCAGGGAGGAGTTGCTGAGTTCGCTGGTGAGGAGGCCGGGGGTGCGGGAGAAGGCCTGGCGGTAGTTGTCCGTCTGGATCTGGGGCATCGCGTCGAAGTCGATGACCGAGGTCTTCTTCCCGGCGAAAATGGTGGTGCCGACAATCTCCCGGATGAAGGGCCCCTGGATGACGCGGTCGCCCCGTGTTTCGGCGACGACTTCGAGCGGAGGGAGGGTGATGACGTCGTTCGTGGCCGGCGGGCCGCCATCCGGGGTGGCGGGGCCGGGCTGGGCGGACACCAGACCGGCCGAGGCGAGGCCGGCGCAGGAAACAAGCAAGCTCCGGAGCCGGGCGGCGGCGCGGGTGGAGCCGAGGGGGCGTGGATCGATGGCGTGCATGGATCGGCGAATAAAGTGTGCCGAGGCTCCGCGCGGGACGCGCCCGTGAGACGAGCGCCCGGGCGGAGACGGCAAGAACGACGCGCGGTAGTGGTTTTAAGGATACGGCGTGGCGGACGGGGGGCGGCGGACGGGGGACGACGGCGGGCGCGTCAGAAGCGCACTTCGGCGCCGGCGAAGACGAAGCGGGGGGCGTTGGCGCGGGGGCCGAGCGGGGCGCGGCTGGCGATGCTGCGCTCGTCGAAGATGTTTTGCACGCCGCCGACCAGGCGGACGTTTTTGTTGAGGTCGTAATGGCCGGTGAGGTCGACCTGGAAGTGCGAGTCGATGCGGCCGTCGACTGCGGTGGGGTTGGAGGGCAGGCCGGTGTTGTCGTCCACGCGGGTATCGCCGTTGTAGCCCGTGCCCCAGGTCTTGGTGACGTAGGACGTGTCGACTCGGATGGTCCAGGACTGGGCGACGTAGGCGGCGCCGGCGGCGAGTTTCCATTCGGGGACGTAGGGGATCTCGTTGCCGTTGCGGGCGCCGGCGAAGAGGCCGGCGTTGTTGCCGAGGCGGGTGGGGATGCCGGTGAACTGGGCGTCGGTCCAGGTGGCGCTCACGTAGACGGGCAGGCCGTGGCCGAGGGCGTGGGCGCGGCCGATGTCGTATTCGAGGAGGGACTCGATGCCGCGGGCGAGCGCGGAGCCGCCGTTGCTGGTGGGGGCGAGGCCGCCGCCGCCGACCGCGATCTGCGGGGCGAGGAGGTCCTCGAAGCGGGTGTGGAAGGCGGAGATCTCGCCGCGCCAGGCCTCGCGGCGGTGGCGGAGGCCGACCTCGAAGGCCACGCTGGTCTCCTCGAAGGCGCCGCCGGAGTAGCTGGCGGGGTTGGGGACGGAGGCGCCTTGGTGCACGCCGCCGAAGAGCGTGTTGTGGTCGTCGAGCAGGTAGGTGAAGCCGACGCCGCCGGTGACGAAGGATTCGTCGCCGCGGGTGCGAATGATGGTGGTGGGCGTGGAGGCGGTGGCGCCGGCGTAGTTGTAGGCGGTGTTGGTCCAGTCGAGGAACTCGACGCGGGCGCCGGGGGTGAGGGTGAGGCGGCCGCGCGTGACGGCGTGCTGGGCGAAGAGGGCGGTGGCGGTGACCTTCTGCGGACCGGCGATCTGCACGGGGTCGGTAGGCAGCTGGGTGAAGGTGCCGTCGCCGTTGGACGAGTAGAGTTTGCGCTGGTTGGTGCCCTCGGCCGTGTCTTCGTGGAGACGGACGCCGAAGTCGAAACGGTGCGAGAGATCGCCGGTCTCGAACTCGTAGGTGAGCTGGGACTGGATGCCGGTGGCGCGATGCTCGCGGTAGGCCTCGCGGGTGAAGATGTTGCCCGTGCCGGTGCCTTGGAGCACGGCGAGGCTGGGGGCGTGGAGGAGGGCTTGGGCGACGTTGCTGCGGAGGCCGGCGCCGGCGAGGCCGTCGAGCTTGTCCCAGGTGCGGTCGAAGCGGTTGTGGTAGGCGGCGGTCTCGACGCGGAGGCCGTCGGCCGGGTGCATGATGTGCTTGAGGTAGCTGCGCCACTGCTCGGACTCGATGCGGTCGAAGCGGGAGGCGGCGTAGCGGCGGTCGGGGTCGGCGCGGAGGTCGGCGACGGTGATGCCGGCGTAGGATTCGTTGGCGTCGAAGCTGGTGTAGCCCAGCTTGGCCTCGAAACGCTGGGGCATGGCGGTGTCGGGCTCGAAGAAGACCTTCACCATGGGTTCGACGAGGCGGAAGCCGGTGTCGGCGGAGCTGCCGTCGATGCTGCGGAAGCCGTCGCTGCGCTGGGAGTGAAGCTCGAGGAGGTAGCCGAAGCGGCCGCCGTCGGTGGTCTCGAGGACGTCGCCGAAGGTGGTGTGGTTGAAGACGGTGCGGTCGTTGCCGAGGGTGGTGCGCGAGTAGAAGGCGCGGGCGGCGGGCACGGGGGTGGAGAGGAAGTTGACCACGCCGCCGGTGGTGTGGGGGCCGTAGGCGATCTGGCTGGAGCCTTTGAGGATCTCGATGCCGGACATGCGGCCGAGCTTGGGCGAGTAGTAGGCGGCGGGGGCGGAGTAGGGGGAGGGGGCGGTGAGGATGCCATCCTCCATCAGGGTGACCTTGTTGCTGCGGTTGCCGTCGACGCCGCGGATGGAGACGTTGATGAAGTTGCCAAATCCGTCCTCGTCGCGGACGTAGACCCCGGGGACGCGGGCGGTGATGCGGGCGAAGGAGAGGTTGCCGGCCTCGCGGAATTCGACCGCGTCGATAAAGGCGCCGGACCCCGGGAGGGTTTCCAGGTTTTCGCGCGAGCCGACGACGGTGAGGGGCTCGAGCAGGTAGGCGTCGGCGGCACTGTTGGCGGCGGGGGAGGCCGGGGTGGCCGGGGTCTGCGATTGGTCGCCGGAGGGCGTGGTCTCGGCTTGGGCGTGGAGGCCGGCGGCGGGCAGGCCGGTGAGCGCGGCGAAGGCGAGACCAAGGCGCCAAGCGGCGCGACGGAAGGCGAGGGAGTGGCGGTCGAGGCAGTGCATGGAAAGGGCGTGCAAGTGCGGTTGAGCGTGAAGCTGAGGTGCCGACTGAGATTGAGACTGAATCCCAACTCAAGGCTTTTTTAGAGACTTGGTCTCAGTCTCAATAAGGACGCGTGGAGCGAGGGGCCATAAAATGCTATAGGCGAAAGGGTTGCTGGGCTGATCGGAAATGAGACGCTGCTTGAAATCTCGTTTTTGGGGGCGGGCGTGGTCGGAGCCCGAGCGGTTTTGCCGTGGCTTGGTGCCGCAGCGGTGGCCGGTAGCGGTGGCCGATTCCGGTGTGCGGGCGGCCCACAGCGTGCCGCTGCGGTCGGGTGGCGTGCCCGCGGGGCGACGGGATCAGTTGCCATCAAAACCCATGCGGGTCGGGGGCGGATTGCAGGGCTGGCGCGTTGGCGGGTTGACCGTGGGGCGGGCGGGATTCTCTAGTGGCTCCTCATGCACACGACTTTGCGCGTCAACTTGGGCGAACGGAGCTACGACCTGTTTTGTGGCTTGGGGTTGGGGAGCGCTTTACGGGCGCGGATCGATGAACTGCGGGCGGCGGGGCGGAAAGTGGCGGTGCTGACGGATGCGAATCTCGCCCAAGCGCAGGCTCCGGCGCTCGAAGCGATGTGCGGGGACGCGCCGCGGCTGGTCTTGCCGCCGGGCGAAGGGACGAAATGCCTGACCGAGCTGGGGCGCGTGTGGGATTTTCTCGCGGCGGGCAGGCTGGATCGTTCCTCGGTGCTGGTCGCGGTGGGCGGCGGGGTGATCGGCGATCTGGCGGGCTTTGCGGCGGCGAGTTACCTGCGCGGGATCCCGTTTATCCAGGTGCCGACCACTCTTCTGGCGATGGTCGACAGCTCGGGGGGGGGCAAAACCGGCATCAACCTCGGAGCGGGCAAGAACCTGGTGGGCGCCTTTCATCAGCCGCAGGCGGTCTACATCGATGTCGCCCTGTTGGGGACGCTGCCGTCGCGGGAGTTCGCGGCCGGAATGGCGGAGGTGATCAAATACGGTCTGCTGGGCGACGCGGAGTTTTTCGCGCGGCTGGAGCGCGAGCCGGTCACGCCGCGGAGCGAGGATCTGGCCGAGCTGGTGCGGCGCTGCTGCGCCATCAAGGCCCGGATCGTGGAGGCCGACGAGCGCGAGACCGCGGCGGAGGGCGGACGCGCGCTGCTCAATCTCGGGCACACCTTCGGTCACGCGATCGAGCAGGTGAGCGGCTATGGAACCTACCTGCACGGCGAGGCCGTGGCGGTGGGGCTCTGCGCGGCGGCGCGTTTGTCGCAGAAGCTTGGATACATCGGCGGGGCCGAGGTCGCGCGGGTGGAGCGGGTGGTGGCGGCGCACGCCCTGCCGACCCGGCTGCGCGAGCCGCTCGGGCTGCCGGCCTTGGTGGCGGCGATGGGGCGCGACAAGAAGGTGCGGGCCGGGGGGCTGCGTTTCGTGGTGCTGCGCGCGCTCGGCGAAGCGGCCACGCAGGGTGCCATCGAGCCGGCGCTGGCGGAGGCGGCTTTCCGCGAGGTCGGGGCGGAGTGATCCGGAGGCCGACGGCGAATCACGAGGGTCCCGGGCGCGCGGCGGCGGGGTGATTTTTGGCGGTTGGCGGCCGGGGCCGAAGCTATTTGATCGGGATCGTGGCCGCCATCGACGAAGGCATCGTTCGGGAGTATTTTGAGCAGAACGGGTTTTTCGTGCGCCAAGTGCGCAAGCACGCGGTGCAGGCGCGGAAGAAGACGACGGACGAGGAGATCGACCTCGTGGTCTACAATCCGGGCTGGGTGCGCGAGGGGCGCAGGCCGGATTTTTTCCTCTTCGCCACGGAGCTGCCCTATCTCCACCGCGCGGTGGTCTCGGTGAAGCCGTGGCATACCGACGTCTTCACGCCGGGGATGTTGAAGAGCTCGCCCGAGATTTTCCGGTTTCTGGAGGACGAGGTTCAGCGCAAGGCGACGCGGTTTTTCCCGCCGGAGGAGGGCGAGGCGGAGGGGCGGCGGGAGGATTTTGCGAAGGTGCTGGTCTTGCCGGCGCTGCCGACCCAGGAGCCGTTTCGCAGCCAGAGCGTGGAGCTGCTCAAGGCGCGCGGCGTCGACGGGATCATCTCGTTTCGGGCGATCCTCACGGACCTGATCGAGAAGGTGGAGGTGAACCGGAGCTACCGGAAGAGCGACACGCTGGAGGTGCTGCGCATCCTGAAAAACTACGAGCTGCTGCGCGAGCCCCAGCTCGATCTGTTGCCGATGAGAACGGTCCGGTGAACGCGCGGCCCCGGCCTACCGGGTGTGCCGACGCGTGCCGGAGACGATCTCGACCAAGCGGCCCACGGCGGCCTTGAGCTCCACCGATTGCGCGCTCAGCTCCTCGGCCGCGGCGGCGGATTCCTCGGCGGCGGACGCGTTGGATTGGGTGACGGCGTCGAGTTTGCCGACCGACTGGTTCACTTGGGTGACGCCCTGGCTCTGCTGCTGCGAGCCGGCGGCGATCTCGCGCACCAGGCCGTTCATCCGGCGGGCCTTGGCCGCGATCTCGTCGAGGCTGGTGGAGACCTTTCCGCTGACCAGCACCCCGTGTTCGCTTTTTCGGATGGAGTCGGTGATGCGGTCGGCGGTCTCTTTGGCGGCGGTTGCCGAGCGCTGGGCGAGCGAGCGCACCTCATCGGCCACGACCGCGAAGCCGGCTCCGGCCTCGCCGGCCCGGGCCGCCTCGACCGCGGCGTTGAGCGCGAGGATGTTGGTCTGAAAGGCGATCTCGTCGATGGTCTTGATGATTTTGGAGATGTTGTCGGAGGCGGCCTTGATCTCGTCCATGGCGCGCACCATCTCGCGCATGTCGGCGGTGCCCGAGTCGGCGGCGGCGCTGGTCTCGACGGCGAGGGATTCGGCGGAGTTGGCGTGCGCGGAGTTTTGCCGGGTCATGCCGGCGATCTCCTCGAGCGCGGCGCTTGTTTCCTCCAGCGAGGCGGCTTGTTCGCTGGCGCCCTTGGCGAGTCGTTGCGAGGCATCGGAAATCTCGCGGGCGGCGGATTCTTCCTGGGTGCTGGCGGCGTCGATCACCGAGATGGAGCCCTCCAAGGGACGAATGATGCTGCGGCGGGCAAACCACATGGCGCACGCGCCGATGATCACGGCGACGGGCACCACCCAGAGCACGGTCTCGACGAGGCCGGCGCGGGCGACCGCATCCACCTTGGCGAGCGGAGCGCGCAGCACAAAGGCGCCATGCACCTCGCCCTCGCGCCAGTTTTCCATGCGAAAGCCGAGCACGTCCTTGCCGTCGCCGGTCGGGCTGCGGGCGGGATCGCCGTGGCAGGAAAGGCAGTCGGCGGTCAGGCGAATGGGGCGGGCGAGGATGATCTGGTTGGCTTGGGGATCGACCGCGAAATACTCGGGCACATCGCCCTTCTCGAGGAGCGCGAGGATGCGCGCCTCGGCCGGGGTGGGGAGGTTCTTTTCGTTGCGCGCGTTGTTTTTGGGCACGCGGAATTCCCATCCGTTGTCGTCGGCCACCTGCTGGATCGCGTTCCACGCGGCGACGACCGGGATGGTCTGGTAGAGCGTGGAGCCGCGGAGGTCGCCGCTGCGGCGGTAGTCGGCGAGGAGCTTTTCCCGATCGAAGGCGCCGTTGATGTTGAGGTGGGAGATGGTGCCGCGGACGTTCTCCGCCTCGACGATGGCCGCTCGCATCGTTTCGCGCGTGAGGTCGATGCCTTGGTCGCGAATGACGCGACTCTGCACGAGGAGGCTGGCGATTACGCTGACGGCGATGGCGCTGAGCGCGATGGCGACGATTTTGTTGCCCAGTTTCATGGTGCTCGGGGAGGGGTGCACCCGTCCAATCGACACCGAGCAGAGAAACTGAAGCGCCTGATCAGGCGCGTGAATGGGAGCGCGGTCGCCGTCGCGTCGGCGCGTCGAGCGTGTGCGCCCTCGGAGCGAGGGCGAGGTTCAGCCATGCACGGGCCGCAGTCGCGCCCGGAGGGTCACGCCCGGGGAGCACCGCGCGTCGGAGGCGACCCGCGGTGTGCCGGGAGTCGTCGCGATCAGGCCGCGGCGGCGAGCGCGGCGCGCTTCGGGATGCGGAGGCTGAGCACGCCGTCGGTGAGCTCGGCGCTCAGCGACGCGTAGTCCAGATCGCGGCCGAGGCGCAGGCGCAGCTCGTAGTCGCGCTGGGCGTGCTCGAGGTGCGCGGCGGAAAAGTTCACCCGGACAAAGTGCGTCTTGCGGCCGAGGACGATGAGGTCGGGGCCGCGGACGATGATCTCCACTCCGGCCGCTTCGACCCCGGGGAGAAACACGGTGAGGTCGATCGCGTCGCGGTGCTGCTGGCAATCGTAGTGCGGGCTGCGCGTCTCGCCGGAGAGGGCGGGGGCCGTGCGGCCCGGGCGACGATTGCTGGTCAGCGTGGGCGGGAGGATCGTGTTCATGTGGACGGAAAAAAAAGAATGGGTTGAAGCCGGGGCGGGTTTTTGAGGTGGGGGAACGCCTTCGATGGGCGGAAAGGCAGAGCCGTCTGGTCTGCGCGGGAGGGGTCCACGAAAGCCCCAAACGGGGGGCTCGGTGGAGGCCGCCGGGAGCGAGAGTCTTGTCTCAGGGAGCGGTGCGCTTTTGGGTTGGCGCGCGGCTCAGACTCGTCGGCCCGAAGCGGCCGGCTGGTGTTTTTGACACCAGTAATGGCTGCATTGGCGGCCTTGCTGCATCATGCCGGCGGCTCGCTGGGCCATCTTCGAGGAAGAGGCGCCGGCGCTGCGGGAAGCGATGATGGAGGAGGACGTCATTCGGTGATGGGCTGTAGCATGCACAACGCAGACCGCGTGCCAAGTCGGAGGTTCATTTTTCCGGGTTAAGAAACGGTGTCGGACCCGAGGCGAACGTGTGGCGGGCGCCGCCGCGCGACCGCCAAGCCGCGGGGGCGGACGGCGAGCCCACTTCCGCGTTGGACAAGGCGGCGCGGCTGTCTCTCCGTGGTGGGCTCCATGTCCGAATCCACCCCAGTCGATCTCGCCGAGCCGGGCCTCGAGGTCCGCACCTTCTTCGTGCGCGGGCGCAACGTGCTCATCGCCCGCGCCAACCTCTCCGAACTCTACGTCGATTACTACCTGCACCTCGGCAAACACGGCGTGAAGCCGGCCGAGGGGCACGACACGCTCTTCAAGCGTGCGCTCGCCGCCTTCGTGCTGCACTGCGCCTCGCGCCCGTGGAACGAGATGACCGCGTGGACCATCAACCTGCGCGAGCCGCTGCTCAACCTGTTCCTCACCGGCGACAACGAGACCGGCGCGATCACCGGCCGGATCTTCGACGAGAACGTGAAGGAGTTTCCCGAAAATCTGTTCTACTCCGACGTCGTGCGCGGGCGGCAGCCGAAGCGGCGCAGCGTGGTGCCCTTCACCGAGGCCGATCCGGTGGCGGGCATGGAAACCTTCTACGCGCGCAGCGAGCAGCGGCCGGTGCGCTTTTTCGCGCTGGCCGAGGAGGAGTTTGCCCTCGTGTGCGAGCATCCCGATTGCGACCAGGCCTGGTTCGCCGCGCTCGACGCCGACACGGTGCGCGGGCTCGTGCCAGAGCGCGAGGGCGCGGCCGGCGCGACCGAGGCGGTGGCGCTGATGGAGAAGCGCGTCTACCGCTGGCACTGCGGGTGCAACCAGGACCGCATGCTCGAGGTGCTCGCGCCGGTGATGAAGACCGATCCGGAGGGGCTGTTTGGCGAATCGAGCGTGGTCACGATCCAGTGTCCGCGCTGCGCGGCGCGTCACGCGGTGACGCGCGAGGCGCTGGAGGCCTACCTGGCGGCGCATCCATGAACGAGGATCCTTCGCAAGGCGCCTCCATCTGGGCGCAGATCGTCGAGGGGGCGCTGGCCGCCAGTCCCGCGGAGCAGTTCGCCACCGTGCTCGGCATCGTCGGCGTCTGGCTGATGATCAAACGAAACCTCTGGGCCTTCCCGCTCGGGCTGGTGCAGGTCTCGATCTTCGGCTGGGTGTGTTTTCGCGCGGGGCTCTACTCCGAGACCGCGCTGCAGGTCATGTTTTTCGGCGGGCTCGCCTACGGCTGGTGGCACTGGACGCGCGGCGGCGCGGCCGGCGCGACCGCGAGCGGGGCGGCCGCCGAGGCGAACGCGGCCGCGGCGGGCGAGGGTGGGGCGGCCGGGCGCGGCGAGTTGCCGGTCTCGCTGCTCACCTGGCGGGCGCGCGCGGCCTGGGCGGCGGGTGCGCTGGCGCTGTGGGCGACCTGGGGCTCGCTGATGGTGCTGGTGGGCGCGAGCGCGGCCTGGGTGGACGCGTTTGTCTTCGCGGTCGGCGTGACCTCGCAGGTGCTGCAGGCGCGCAAGGTCCTGGAAAACTGGGTCGGCTGGCTGATCTCCAACTGCGTGGCGGTGGGCCTGTTTTGGTCGCAGGAGTTTTATTGGTTCTCGGTGCTCTACCTGGTGTTCGCGTTCATGGCGCTCGCCGGCTGGCGGGAGTGGTGGCGGGCCTGGCGGGCGCAGGGCGCGGAGCTGCGCACGGCGAGCGGGGCGCGCGCGGGGGACTCCGCGTGAAGCCGCTGCGCGTGGTGCTCTTTGGCGCCGAGTCGACCGGCAAGTCGACCCTCGCCGAGCGGCTCGCGGACCGCTTTAGCGCGCCGTGGTCGGCGGAGTATGTGCGGGAGTTTTGGGACGCGCGCGGCGGCGTGATCACGGCGGCCGATCTCGACGCGATCGCGCGCGGCCAGGCGGCGGCGGAAGACGCGGCGCGCGCGGAGGCGGAGCGCCGCGGGGCGCGCGTGGTGTTTCACGACACCGATCTGCTCACCTGCACGATTTGGGACGACCTGTTGTTTCCGGGCGCCTGCCCGGAGTGGGTGCGCGAGGAGGCGGCGCGGCGGGCGCGGGCGACCGATCTTTTTTTGTTTTGCGACACCGACCTGCCCTGGGCCGCGGATCCGCAGCGCTGTTTTCCCGACGAGGCGGGGCGGGCGATGTGTCGGAGGGTTTTTTTGGAGGCGCTGGAGCGGACCGGGGCGCGTTGGACGCGGGTCTGGGGCGTCGAGGCGGAGCGCGAGGCGCGGGCGGCGGCGGCGCTGGAGTTGTTGTTGAGCCGCTGCTCGGCGGGGCGTTAGGTGGCGGCTCGGCGGTGCGGCGGATGGAGGAGCCGACCGGCGAAGCGCGCTCCATCGCGGCGCGCTTGCTTGCGGGGGCCGGGCGGCTAGAGTGGGACCGTTATGAGCGCCACCGAGGTTATCGAGATGATCAAAAAGCTGTCGCCGGAGGAGCAGGCGCAGGTGCGGGAATTCGTGCGCCAAGCGGATGTTTGCGCCGGGGAAGAGAAGCCTCGCTACGCCGATCATGAAAAGGCCATGGCCGTGGCTCGCGGAGTTTTTGACCGTCACCCGGAGCTCTTCCGCAAGCTAGCCCAATAATGAGGGCGCCTCAATTTCTTGGTCAGGACTTGGTGCTGGCGATTCATCGCGAGTCCTTGTTGCGCCACGGGGGCATTGACGGCCTGCGCGATGAGGGCGGGTTCTTATCCGCACTGGCGGCCGCTGAGAACACCTACTTCTACGGCGGCGGCGATCTGCATGACGTCGCGGCGAGCTACGCCTATCATCTGGCGGAGTCCCAGGCTTTTCTTGACGGCAACAAGCGGACGGCGGCAGGCACTGCGATGACCTTTTTGCTGTTCAACGGGTGCGTGGACCGAGGCGACGACCTCGCTCTTTACGATGCCATGATCGCCATCGCCCGGCGAGAGTTGGACAAAGCGGGGCTCGCCGAGCTGCTGCGCACGCAGTTCCCAAAGGCATGAGCGGTCACGGGGCGGAGCAGGATCACGAGGCGCGCTTCGGCGGGCTGGGGCGGCTCTACGGCCGACCCGCCCTCGAGCGCCTGCGCGCGGCCCACGCCTGCGTGGTCGGGGTCGGCGGCGTGGGCTCCTGGGCGGCCGAGGCGCTGGCGCGCGCGGGGCTCGGCGCCATCACGCTGATTGATCTCGACGAGGTCTGCCTGAGCAACGTCAACCGCCAGCTCCACGCCCTCGACGGCCAGATCGGCCGCGCCAAGGTCGACGTAGTGGCGGAGCGACTACGCCTGATCAACCCGGCCTGCCGGGTGGAGGCGGTGCAGGAGTTTTTCGTGGTCTCCAACGCCGCCCGGCTGCTCGCGCCCGCGCGGCCCTACGACGTGGTGGTCGACGCGATCGACTCGGTCGCGCACAAGGCCCGGCTGCTCGCCGCCTGCGCGGAGCGCGCCATCCCGGTGGTGACGACCGGCGGCGCCGGCGGCAAACGCGACGGCACCCGCCTGCGCATCGGCGACCTTGGCGAATCCGGCGGCGACGATCTTCTCCGGCAGGTGCGCAAGACCCTGCGGCGCGAGCACGGCTTCGCCGGCGGCGAGGGTCACCGCTACGGCATCCGCGTGGTGTGGAGCACCGAGCCGGCGGTCTATCCGTGGGCCGACGGCAGCTGCGCGGCCGCGCCCGAGCCGGGCTCGAGCACGCGGCTGGATTGCTCGGCCGGCCTGGGCGCCGCCACCTGGGTGACGGGCGCCTTCGGCTTCGCCGCCGCGCAGGAGGCGGTGCGCCTCGTGGTCGAGGCGGATAATCCCCTCAAGGCCCGAACAGGCGGGTGAAGTTTTCCGCCACGCGCCCGGCCAGTTCCCGGGCATCCTCGCCGCGGAGCGAGGCGAGGCCGGCGTAGGCGACCTCGATGTTGCCCGGGTGGTTGAGGATCGAGCCGTCGGGCGCGAGTGGCAGCTTGTGCGTGCGCCAGGCCTGGGGCGGCGGCATGGCGGGCGCGTCGGTCTCGCAGAGCAGGCGCTCCGCGGGGATCGAGCGATAGACGAGGCGCTGGCGCTTTTTGCGCGGCTCGAGGAAGGACGGGCTGAAGGAGAAATAGGCGCCCAGCTCGACCAGCTCCGGCACCGCCTCGGCCGGGCCGCCGTAGGCGTGGAGCAGAAAGCCGCGCGCCGGCCGCGGGTGGGCGCGGAGCAGGGGGAGCAGGTCGTCGAGCGCGCGCAGGCAGTGGATGGTCGCGGGGCGCTCGTATTTGGTCGCGAGCGCGAGCTGCGGAAGAAACGCCTCGACCTGCTCCTCCATCGAGGCGCGGCGTTGGCCGAGGAGGCGGGAGTCGTCGGCGCGGGCCTCGAGGAGCCAGCGGTCGAGGCCGATCTCGCCGACGCTCGCGCGCGGATCCGCCGCGAGGCGGGCCTCGAGGCGATCGAGCCAGTCGGCCGCCCGCTCCGAGCCGAGGTCCCACGGATGGAGACCGAAGGCGGGGCGCACGAAGGGGTGGCGTCGAGCGAGCGCGTCCACCCGCTCCCAGTCCCCCGGGTGGGTGCCGTTGACCACCATGCACCCGCCGGCGCCGGCGCTGGCGGCCCAGCCCTCGGCGATGCGCTCCAGGTGGGGGGCGAGCGTCTCGTCGTGCAGGTGGTTGTGGGCGTCGTGCAGCGTGGTCATGGGGGCGCGGGCATCTTGGCGCACTTACGGCGCCATGAAAAGCGGAGCCAACCCAATTCAAGATGGGGTAAATAAGACGCGCTTCTGGGGAAAAAGCGGGTTCCATCTCTTTCCACATCCGGCCGATGTAGCCGTGATGAAGTCGTCGATCCTTTGGCTGGCGCATCTGGGGCTGGAGCAGGGGCTTTTTTCTTTGGCAGGCGCGCAGGCTGTCCGGCGCAAGCTCGGCGAGGGGGCGGAGCTTCTGGATTTTGCCCAAGAGCTTCTGGATGCCGCGCACGTGCCCGAGGCCATGATGGAGCAACTGGAGCGCGTGGCCGGCTTGGCGCAGGTGAAGGGGCGGGAGGGCCCGCCGGCCTTTGATCCTTTTTCCCCGCCTCCGGTTCTCGCGGCTCCGCCCCCTCGAGCTCCGGAAGCCCGCCGACCGGCCCTCGCCCTGCACCGGTCGTCAAGCACGCCTTCGATCGTTTCGGCCCCGCTTGCCGGCTTGGCCGCTGCGGTCAACGGCGAGCAAAAGCCGCGTCCCGTCGCTCGGACGATCGAGATGCCACGGGAGCTTGCCGATTTCAGCTTCGACCGGCTGGGCGTTCTGGACGACGAGGCGCTGGCGCAAATGCTGCGCGCCCTGCTCTGCGCTTGTGCGAGGGAGGGCGCGAGCGACCTGCACCTGTGCGCGGGCTCGGCGCCCTTTATCCGGCGGCAGCGGCAACTGCGGCCTCTGGGCGCGCACCTGCTCACGCCCGAGGAGGCGCTGCGGCTCAACACCGTGCTGCTCGCGCCCCACCAGCGGGCGCAGTTTTTGGAGCACAAGGACCTCGACCTCGCGCTCGCGCTCCCGGGCGGCGAGCGCTACCGCGTGAACCTGCTCGTGCACAAGGGCGGCCCGGCGGGCGCCTACCGCATCGTGGCCAACGAGATTCCGCGACTGGAGCGGCTCGGCCTGCGTCACCTCGATTCGATCCGCAAGCTCCTCAGCTACCACAACGGGCTCATCCTCGTCACGGGCCCGGTGGGCGCGGGCAAGACGACCACGCTCGCCGCGCTGGTGGCGGAGCTCAACGAGACCCGGCGAGACCACATCATCACCGTGGAGGATCCCATCGAGGTCGTGCAGGTCTCGCGCGGCTGCAACGTCACCCAGCGCGAGGTCGGCGCCCACACCCGCTCCTTCGCGTCGGCGCTGAAGGGGGCGCTGCGCGAGGACCCCGACGTGATCGTGATCGGCGAGCTGCGCGATCTGGAGACGATCGAGATGGCGGTCAGCGCCTCCGAGACGGGGCACCTCGTGATCGCCACCATGCACACGAGCGACGCCGCCACCACGCTCAACCGCCTCCTGGACGTGTTCCCGCCGGCGCAGCAGGCGCAGATCCGCGCCAGCGTGGCGGAGAGCCTGCGCGGCGTGGTCTGCCAGCGGCTCCTGCCCGGCGTGGGCGGTGGACTGGTGCTCGCCACCGAGGTGCTGATCGGCACGCCCGCCGTCGCGGCGCTCATCCGCGAGGGCAAGATGCAGGGCCTGCGCAACATCCTCGAGACCGGCCAGCGCGAGGGCATGTGCCTGATGGAGAGCAGCGTGTTCAAGCTCTACGAGGAGGGCGCCATCGCCGCCGAGACCGCCCGGGCCCAGATCGCCAACCGCGTGCTGCGGGCGCGGATCGTCTAGGTCCGCGCTCCCGCCGTATCCACCAAGACCTTACAAAGCTTTTCTCCCCGCCATGCCCGAGATCGATTCCCTCCTGCGCCTCCTGCTCGAGCGGGGCGGCTCCGACCTTCACCTCGCCGTGGGCCTGCCGCCGAAGGCGCGCATCTCGGGCGCGCTGACGCCGCTGCAGGAGCGGCCGCTCTCGGCGGTCCAGATGGAGGCCCTGCTGCGCGAGGTTTGTCCGCCGGCGCGCTGGGCGGATTTTCTCGAGCGCAAGGACCTCGACCTCGCGCACGAGATCCCCGGCCTGGCGCGCTTTCGCGGCAACTACCTCTACAACCACCAGGGCCAGGCGGCGGTGTTTCGCCAGATCCCCTCGAAGATCCTCTCCTTCGAGGACCTGAAGCTGCCGGAGGTGCTCAAAAAACTGTGCCACCTCAACGAGGGCCTGGTCCTCGTCACGGGGCCGACCGGCAGCGGCAAGTCCACCACGCTGGCCGCCCTGATCGACTACATCAACACCCACCTCGCGCGGCACATCATCACGATCGAGGACCCGATCGAGTTTGTGCACCGCAACAAGCGCTCGACGATCATCCACCGCGAGGTGGGGGAGCACACGCGCAGCTTTGCCGCCGCGCTCAAGGGCGCGATGCGCCACGACCCCGACATCGTGCTGCTCGGCGAGATGCGCGAGCTGGAGACGATCAAGCTCGCCCTCGGCTGCGCCTCGATGGGCATGCTCGTCTTTGGCACCCTGCACACCAACAATGCGCCCAAGACGGTCGACCGCATCATCAACACCTTTCCGGCCGAGGAGCAAAACCAGGTGCGGGTGATGCTCTCGGGTTGCCTCGCGGGCGTCGTCTCCCAGCTCCTCTGCAAAAAGGCGGGTGGCGGCCGCGTGGCGGTGCACGAGATCCTGCTCCAGCACGAGGCGCTGCCCAACACGATCCGCAGCGGGCAGATCGCGAATCTCCGCGCCATCATCGAGAACGGCCGCGCCGACGGCATGACCACGATGGACCAGAGCCTGCTGGCGCGCGTGAAGGACCGCTCGATCTCGGCCGAGGAGGCCTACCTGAAGGCGGCCGACAAGTCGCTCTTCGCCGGGCTGGTGTCGCCCGCCGGCGGCGGGGGGGCGGAGGCGCACTGAGGGCCTCCGGCTCCGGGTCGTCTCTAGCGTTCGCGCGTTTTCACCGCTGGTCCTCGGCGCGCTGACGCCGGCCAAGGAGAAACACCCACGCGCCGAGCAGAACAAGCTGCAGGGCGGCGTCGAGCCAGTAGGCGCGGGTGGTGTGCGGCTCGAGCACGCACCAGACGCTGATCGTGCCGAGCGTGGCCGCCAAGCCGGCGCCGAGCAGCGCCATCTCGCGCGTGATGCGGCGGGCCCGCCCGGCGAGAAACAAGGCGGCGCCGGCCACGACGAGCAGCAGGCCCACGGTTTCGGCCAACCAGAGCTCATGTTTCGGCCCGGTGACCGCCTGAAAGCTGCGCGGCGCGAGCAGGGGCCAGGTGCCAAAGAGGACGTAGTAGGCGCCTTGAGTCTGGGCGAGGCGGCCGAGCCCGCCGCTGTGCGCGGCCGCCGGGGAAGGAGCCGACAAACGAAGCCGCCCGCCCATGTCTGGGCGGGCGGCGTCATCAGGGTTTGCTTGGATCGCGCGCATGCTCAGACGGGGGCCTCGGCCGCGGCGGCGGCGCGTTGGTTGACGCGCTTTTCTGCCGCCCGGTTGAGCTTCTCGTCGGTGGCTGTCTCTTCGCGCAGGGTTTGCTCGAGCAGGCGCGTCGCGTCGGCGTAGCCTAGCTGTTGCGCGAAGGTGCGGACGCTGCCGTAGCCGGCGATCTCGTAGTGCTCGACCTTCTGGGCGGCGACGATGAGGGCGGCGTCGAGGACCTCGGGGTCGGCGTCCTCTTGGATCGCCTCCCGCGCCTCTTGGATCAGGCCCTGCATGCCTTTGCAGGTTTTGCCTTCGGGCGACTCGCCGAGGGCCTGGAAGATTTGCGCGAGGCGGTCGAGCTGTCCGCGCGTCTCGTCGAGGTGCTTGGTGAAGAGCGTGCGGAGCTCGTCGGAGTTGGCCGCTTCGGCGAGGAGCGGAAGGGCGTCGAGGAGTTGCTGTTCGGCGCTGTGCAGATCGCGCAGCTCATGGACCAGGAGGTCGTGCAGGGTTTCAAGGGGCATGGCGGGGAAAGGGGGAAGGGCATGAAAAGGCCCGGCCGACCGAGGTCGGCCGGGGCGTGGAGGGGGCTCAGTGGCGCGCCGGCGAGGGCGGGATGTGGGGGAAGTGGTCGTCACCGGTGAGCGAGGCCGTGGAGCGGCTCATCAGGGCGACGCCCGTCACGAGGATGCCCACGATCAGGTGCGGTGCGACGATCCGGTCGGCGAAGCCGAAGATCCACGGGCTGAGCGCGAGGAAGATGCCCATCGCGATGTCGATGCCGACGTGGGCGCGAAAGGGCACAAGCTTGGCGATGCTCAGCTCGTAGGCGGTGATCAAGCTGAGCAAGATCGTGGCGGCGCCGACGAACCAAGCCGTGTTGCGCGCGGCGGGGTTGTCGGCGAAGCCGAAGAGATAGGGGGCGAGGATCAGGGCGACGCCGACGATGTAGTCGAGAACGCCGTGGGTGCGACTGGTGATGCGTTTCATGACGGGTCTTTCGTTGATGGTTTGGTGTGTGCGGACGAGAGGGGTGGGGCGGGGTCAGCCGGCGGGCTGCAGCTCGCGTTGCTCGGCTTGGGCAAAGTTTTCCGGTTCGGGCGGAGCGAGTTCCGGTTCGCCTCCCAAGGGCTCGGCGGGCAGGAAGTGGAAGGCGCCCTTGCCATCGGGCGCGGGGCCGTCGGTCCAGCGCTCCCGGGGATCGGGCGAGGGTTCGCGCCGGGTGGAGACGAAGGCGTAGCTGAAGCGGGCGTTTTCGGCAGACTGCGGGATTGTATTGGGGATCGGATGCGCGCCCTCGAGGCCGCCGATGTCCTCCAGGACGGCGAGCCACTGGTTTTGGTGCATGGTGTCGCGGGCGATCAGGAAGGAGAGCATGTCCTTCATGCCCGGGTCGTCGGTCATCTGATAGAGCCGGGAGGCGAGGATGCGGCCGGAGGATTCCGCCATGACGTTGGCGTGCATGTCGGCGGCGAGGTTGCCCGTGGCGACGACCCACGAGCCGTTGAAGGGCACGCCGTTGGCGTCGGAGGCCATCGCGGCGAAGCCGGAGGAAAGGACGTGGCGGGCGTCCATGCCGCCCATGATCGCGCCGACCACGGGGTGCAGGGCCATGTTGGACTTGGTCTCGGTGGGCGCGCCCTCGAGGTTGAGGGCCACGGCGGTGGCAAGCATCTCGATGTGGGCCAGCTCCTCGGTGCCGGTTTCCAAGAGAAGGTCGCGGTATTTCTTCGGTCCTCGCGCCCCCCAAGCTTGGAAGAGGTATTGGAGCGCCACGCGCATCTCGCCTTCGATGCCCCCGATGGCCTGCTGAAGCATCTTGGCGAAGTGCGGGTTCGGTTTGTCGACGCGCACCGTGTATTGAAGTTTTCCGTCGTGGTAGAACATGCCGACAAGGTAGCACCGCTTGCGTGGAACCGAGATGGGGCGAGCGGGGAGCCTGGGCGGGGGGACGGACTGGTTGGTGGGAGCGCGGGCCGCTTGCCCGAGGCACCGGGGAGAAAAGTCCCCGGGCCCATCGGCCCGGCTCCCCAGCGCGGCGCCGCGGCCGAAATCGGGTTTGCCCGGATGAGGCGCGGCGCGGGGCGTCTCGCGCCCGCGGCCCGAGGGCGCGGGAGGCCCTGACCGCGAGACGCCTGCGGAGGCGCGTCCGCCGCCGCCGCCTCGCTCGCCGCGGCCCGCCTGAAGCCAAGACCTCAGGGGATCGGGCGGGGAGGGCGGGGCCCGGGGCCGCATGCACAGCGGGAGCGGCGGCCGGAACGGCCGGCCGAAATCGCGCCAAGACGTCCTGTTTGGCATTGGCGATTTGTGGGCGCCGCCCACTTCCGACCGGCGCCCCGGTCCCGATCGTCGCCTTTGCTTGCGCCGCAAGTGGCGGCGGCTATGTCTCGAACCCTTTTCCTCATGGCTTACGACTGGCTCAAAGGTGTCGCGGACGAATATGATGTGATCGTGATCGGTTCCGGTCTCGGCGGCATGACCGGCGCCAACGTCCTCGCCAAGGCCGGCCACAAGGTCCTTCTGCTCGAGCACCACTACCAGTTCGGCGGCCTCGCCACCTGGTTCACGCGCAAGGGCGGCCACATCTTCGACATTTCCCTGCACGGCTTCCCCAGCGGCATGATCAAGAGCTGCCGCCGCTACTGGACCAAGGAGATCGCCGCCTCGATCCACCAGTTGAAGGACGTGCGGTTCGTGAACCCGCAGATGGACGTGTGGACGACCTTCACCCGCGAGGACTACACCCGCGTGCTGGTCGAGCAGTTCCGGCTCCCGCGCGAGCAGGTCGAGTCGTTCTACGACCACCTGCGCCAGATGAACTACTACGACAACAACCCCGAGACGACGGGGCAGATGTTCGAGCGCTTCTTCCCCGGCCGGCCCGACGTCTGGCGCCTGCTGATGGAGCCGATCTCCTACGCCAACGGCTCCACCTTCGACGAGCCCGTCATCACCTTCGGCATCGTCTTCAGCAACTTCATGGGGGCGGGCGTCTACACCTTCCAGGGCGGCTCCGACCTGCTGATCGAGAAGATGTGCGACGAGCTGCGCAAAAACGGCGTCGAGCTGCGCAAGCGTGTATTGGTGGACCGGATACTGGTGGAGGAGCGCGGGGGCCGCAAGGTCGCCTGCGGCATCGTGGCCAAGAGCGGCCGGGTGATCCGCGCCAAGGCCGTGCTCTCCAACGCCAACATCAAGAACACCATCTTCCGCCTCGCCGGGGAGGAGAACTTCCCGGCCGACTTCGTGGAGCAGGCCCGTGCGGTGCGCATCAACTCCAGCTCCTGCCAGGTCTACTTCGGCATCCGCAAGGGCGAGTCGATCCCGCACATCGGCGACCTCGTGTTCACCTCCGACGCGCCGGCCTACAGCCCGGAGGAGCTGAAGGGCCTGCACACCACGAGCCGCACCTTCTCGGTCTACTATCCCGACACGCGCCCCGGCTCCGACCGCTACACCGTGGTGGCGTCCTTGAACGGCCACTACGAGGACTGGGCGGGCATGGACGAGGCGACCTACGAGGAGCACAAGAAGCGCCTGATCGAGGAGAGCCTGGTGGCGCTGGAGAAATACATCCCCGGCGTGCGCGAGAAGATCGACTGGATGGAGGCGGCCACGCCGCGCACGATCGAGCGCTACACCACGCACATGGGCGGCACGAGCTTCGGCACCAAGTTCGAGGGCCTGCCGGTCTCGATGAACCTCTCCGACAAGCTGCCCGGCCTCTTTCACGCCGGCAGCGTGGGCATCATCATGAGCGGCTGGCTGGGCACGATCAACTACGGCGTGATCACGGCCAACAAGATCGACAAGTGGCTCTTCGGCCTGAAGCAGCAAGCGGCCGCGCCGGTGACGACGACCCACTCGGCGTAGGCAGGGCGCTGGAGCCGCGATGCGACCCGGGCAACTTGATTTTGGCTGAGTCGAGAGGAGCAGCCGGTGGAGGATAGGGGCGACCGCCTTTTCGGTCGGAACGGGGCTTGGGCGGGGCCCGCTCCGGATTGGGGTGGACGCGGAAAACAAAAAGCCCGCCGCGGGTTAAGCGGACGGGCTGTCGAAGCGAGCGGGACCTGACGGGGCGAAGGCGGATCAGGCGCGGCGACGGCGGCGGGTGGCGGCGAGGCCGAGCGCGGCGACGCCGGCGAGGGCGGCAAAGGCGGAGGGCTCGGGGATGTAGGAAAGGACCAGCTCCTGATTGGAGCCATTGTTGATCACGCCGAGCGAGAAGGAGCCGCTGAAGGAGTTCTGGAAGCCGCTGGTGTTGATGATGAAGTGGTTCGCGTTAAAGCCGCTGATCGTGCCCGCGGTGGCGAGGGTCCAGGAGAAGGAGCCGGCCGGGTCGAAACCAGAGGCGGGACCGAAGACGTCGGGGCTGATCGAGCTGAGGGAGATCACGTTGATCGTGAACTGGCTGCTGGGGCTCAGGTTGCCGAGGTTGAGGGTGCCGCCGGTGACAAGCGTGTCGTAGCCCACGCCGGCGTCTCCGTTGGCGTCGGCGATCTCCCAGTTGTAGGAGCCGCCACCGAAGAAGAAGGTGTTACCGTCGACGGTCTGGGTGCCTGGGCTGTTGCCGGGGGAGAGGGTGCCGTAGACCTCGAGGTTGCCGGAGATGGTGTTGTTGCCGCGCCAGGTGGAACCCGCTCCGACGGTGAGGTTGCCGGTGTAGTTGCCGTTGAAGCGGATCGAGCCCGAGGGGAGGGTGTTGTTGAAGAAGATCACCGAGGCGCCGTTCGCCACGTTGAGCGTGGTGTTGGACGAGAGGGCGGTGGAGGAGTTAAACCACAGGGTGCCGGCGTTGACGTTGGTGACGCCCGAGTAGGTGTTGTTGCCGGTCAGCGTGAGCGTGCCGGTCCCGTCCTTGGAGAAGGAGCCGATGCCGGTGATGTTGCCGGCGTAGGTGCCGTTGCTCGCCTGGTTGAAGACGAGGGCGGCGTTGTTGAGGATGTTGCCCTGCAGGCTGCTGCTGTTGCCGGTGAGCGTGCCGCCGGAGATCGTGGTGCCGCCGGAGTAGCTGTTGGTGCCCCCGAGGGTGAGGTTGCCGCTGCCGGCCTTGGTGAAGGCACCGCTGCCGGTGATGTTGCCGGAGTAGCTGGAGTTCGCGTTGCTCGTGCTGTTGAGGTTGCCGCTGCCGAGGGTGATGTTGGAGGTGCCGGAGAGCGTGCCGACGCTGGCGTTGAAGTTGTTGAGGTCGAAGATGCCGCCGTTGAGCGCGAGGGGGGCGCCGGAGGAGAAGGCGTTGGCGTGGTTCAGGCGCAGCGTGCCGCCATTGACGGTGGTCTGGCCGGTGAAGGTGTTGGCGCCACCGAGGGTGAGGATGCCAGCGCCGTTCTTGGTCAGCGTGCCGCCGGAGCTGGTGAGCGCGCTGCCCCAAGTGACGTTCTGGCCGTTGGTGTCGATGTTGTATTGCTGGCCGGCAGTGGTGCTGAAGCGGGCGGAGAAATCGATGGTGTTGGCCGCAGTGGCGCGGAGGCCGCCACCGCTGAAGGAGATGGTGCCGATGGCGTTGTTGGCACCAATGGCACCAGCGTTGCCTAATTGGAGATATCCCCCGGAGAGAGTAATGCCGCCTCCATAGTTGTTATTACCCGAACTCGGCGTTAGAGTAAGAATTCCATCTCCCGATTTAACCAAGGTGCTGGTATTCGTTCCACGTGCTGTCGCGAAGGTGATCGAGTGCCCAGATACGACGTCGATGCGATATTCCTGGCCCGCTGTGTTGGCGAAACGAGCGGAGTAGTCGGTGGTGCCGCTGGACTGATAACGAAGCGTGCCCCCGCCGAAGGTGATGGTGCCTGCTGTTCCCAGTGCTCCCGCAGAATTAACGGCCAAAACACCGCCGTTCAAGTTCACTGGAAGACTCCCGGAAACGGAAGTAGAAGCCATCACGAAAGTGCTTTGACCGGTTTTGGTGAGCGCAAAACTCCCTGTCGTTAACGGGCCGGACAGTGTGACCGTTCCTGTGCCATTTCCCCCCAGCGTGAGTGGATTGTCAATTTTCAGCGGGGCACTGACAACGTGTGTTCGCGTTGAGTTGTTAAGCAGGGTGGGATTAACCGAGTTGAAGACCTTAAAGGTTATTTGGTTGGAGCTAGTGTGGGAGATCGTGAAGTCATGATTGTCATTAGCTCCACCAAAAGTGAGCTGGTGTAGGTCGATGCCGGCAGCGACAACCGCCGCGGTTCGTCCTTGTCCCGTCAAAGCTACATTGCCAAACGACAATATCGAAGCGGAGGAACTCACAAAACTAGGGCTAACATTGTCAGTTGTTCCAATGTTCCCGTTGGCCGTGGAAGCACCTACCCAATTGTAGATCGTGGTCGAGCTTTGCCCATAGGCGGAGGCCGCCCCAAGGGCGGCGAAAGCGGCTGCGAGGGCGGCGGAGGCGCGGGAAGTTTTCATGGTCTCTGAGGCGTTGAAGTGGCGTTTCCGGGATTCTCCCTGAGCGGTTACTAGGGGATTCTCCCACGTTTAGCGGCTTTTTCGCGCCGATAAGATCCACGGTCAATGAAAAATATGTCAAACGACGCACCTTATTTGCGTTATGCTTTACCTTTCGCCAGGAAGCTGCAACCGCGCCCGCATCGGCTGGGTAGGCCTAGGGATGCTCGCCCGCCGGGCTGGGGGCATCGTGGCTGCGCCGGTGCTAAAGTCCCAGCACCGCAAGCATTTGCTGATGCAGGCGACCGTTGCTGGCCACGTAGCGACCGCGGTCCTCGCGCTGGGGCGCGGGGCCTCCCGAGTAGTCGCTGACCACGCCGCCCGCCTCGCGCACCATCAGGAGGCCGGCCATGACGTCGTAGGGCTTCAGGTCCTTTTCCCAGTAGCCGTCGAGGCGGCCGGCGGCCACGTAGCAAAGGTCGAGCGCGGCGCTGCCGAGACGGCGTTCGCCGCGGATGCGCGTCACAAAGGCGGCCCATTCGCGCAGATTGTTGTCCGGGTTGGTGTGGCGGTCGTAGGGGAAACCGCTGGTGATCACGGCGTCCACCAGCTCGTCGGTGGCGGTGACGCGCAGCGGGCGGCCGTTGAGGGTGGCGCCGCCGCCGCGGGTGGCGGCGAAGAGCTCGCGCCGGGTGGGATCGTAGACCACGCCGAGCAGCGGCTCGCGGTCGGCCGTGGCGAGGGCGATGCTGGTGCAGAAGTGCGGCAGCTTGGCGGCAAAGTTGACCGTGCCGTCGATCGGGTCGACAAACCAGTGATGCGCCGCGCCCGCCGCGTCCGCGCCCTGGCCGCCGCCCTCCTCGCCGACGATGTGGTGCCCGGGAAAGAGGCGGCGCAACTCGCCGACGATGTGGGCCTCCACCTCGGTGTCGGCCGCGGTGACGATGTCGATGCGGCTGGTTTTGGTGGTGGTGGCGATGGGGGCGGCGAAGTGGCGCAGCATGATCTCGCCGGCGCTCTCGGCGAGCGCGGCGACGGCGGGCAGGATCTGGGCGAGTGGCGGCATGGTGGGTCGTTTCTTGACGGCCCCGGCCTCCGCTGTCGCGGGCAATCTGGAGGCGGGTGCGCGACCGGGCGCGTGGCGTCGGCGAGGGGAGCCGATTTTCCGCTAAACTTCGTCCTCCGTGTGCCGATACACCGAAAATGTCGCAGCCCTCACCCTTGCCGCCCGCCGAGCGCGAGGCCTTCCGCAAAGCCCTGCTCCGGGTGGAGGAATTGCATGGCAACATGGCGGTGCTCTCCCGCCTGGGCACCTTGCTCCGGGAGCCCGACAGCGGCATCGACGACGTTGCGCGCCTGCTCCAGACCGACGGGGCGCTCTGCGCGAACGTCATTCGCATCAGCAACAACGTCCTCTACGGGATCGGCGCGCGCAGCCACGGCATCGAGGAGGCGCTGGTCAAGGTGGGTTTCAACCGGGTGCTTTCGCTTGTGGGGGCCGCGCTTTCCCGCCGGCTCTTCATGCGTGATCTCGACGCCTATGGGATGAGCGCGGACGACTACTGGGCCTACAGCTACTTTTGCGCGGTGCTGCTGGAGCGGCAGGCCTTCCGCATCGGCGAATCGCCCGACGACACCTATCTGGTGGGTTTGCTTCACGCCATCGGGCGCGTCGTCATCAACGATTTGCTGCGCGAGACGAAGATCGAGGTGTTCTGGGACCGTTCCCTGCCTTGCGAGGAGTGGGAGGAGATCCTTCTCGGTTATCGTCACGACGAGGCCGGCGCCCACCTGTTGCGAAAGTGGAAGTTCGGGCCGGTCGTCCACGAACGGGTCGCGCGGCAGAAGCATCCGGCGTCAATCGCCTCGGACCCCGTGCTGGAGTTGCTCGACTACGCGCGGCTTTGCGCGGAGCTGAACCACTACCGGATCGGGGAGCCGAGTTGGGTCGCGCCGGCGGAACACCCATGGATGCGCCGGCCGGGTTTTGATGCGGAAGAAATGGAGATCGAGGTGCAGCAGGCGAAGGCGACCTGCCTGCGAATCCGCGAGGCCCTGAGGGGCGGGGGCTGAGGCATGCGTCCCAAGATCCAGCGCCCCGCGCCCTTTCGCATCGCCGTCCTGGATGACACGGCGACCTCGCGTCTGCTCGTGCAACGCATCCTGCTGCGGCACCTCGACTGCGTGGTGCGCGCGGTCGGCACGCCGGAGGAGTTGTTCGCGGCGTGCGGCGAGGATCCTCCGGATTTGTTCATCATCGACGTGGTCCTGGGCAGCAGCGATGGCATCGCGGTCTGTCGGGAGCTCAAGGCGCGTGAGCGCACGCGCGCCGTTCCGGTGATCCTTTTTTCGGAGCATGGTCAACCGCTGACGCGCATCGAGGCGCTGCGGGCGGGTGGGGTCGACTATTTGGACAAACCTTTTTTTCCGGAGGAGTTTCTCCAGCGGGTGCGCGGCTGCGTCGAGCGCTTCCGCTACCAACGTCTGCTCGAGGCGCAGAGCGCGGAGCAGCAAGCCCTCCTTCGGGTGCTGTGCCATGACTTGCGCAACTCGGTGGGCGCGACGCACAGCATGCTCACCTTGTTGCGGGAGAGCCGGTCCGAGCGGGATCTCGGGGAGGTCCTCGAGATCAGCCTGGGCGCGGCGCGCTCCGCGCTGGATCTCATCGCGCACGTGGCGGAGTATCGCTCCCTGCTCGATGAAAGCCGGCCTTTCCGGCTTGAGGCGGTGGCCCTGCGCGCGGCCTGCGAGGAATCGCGCCAGATCCTCGGTCCGGCCGCGAACGCCAAAGGGGTGGCGATCAAGATCGAGGTGCCGGACGGTCTGGCGCTCGAGACCAACCGCGTGGTCCTCGTCCACAACATCCTCAACAATCTGCTCACCAACGCGGTGAAGTTTTCCCGGCCCGGAGCCACGGTGGCGATCCGGGCGACGCCCGCCGTGGCGGCACCGGGCGTGGCTGATGGGACCGGTGGAGCCGGGTTCTGCGAGTTGACCGTGGAAGATCAGGGAATCGGCATCCCGCCGAGTATCCTCGCCGGGTTGTTGAAACGGCAGCCGGTGCCCTCGCGCCCCGGCACCGCTCACGAACCCGGCACGGGCATGGGGGTGAGCCTCGTCGGGCTTTACGTGGAGCGCTGCGGGGGACGCGTCGAGATCGAGTCGCGCGTCGCCGTCCACGGCGAGCCCGGCGAAGTCTCCGGCACCAAGGTTCGGGTCTGGTTGCCGCTCGCGAGTTGAGGCCGTTGGCGGCCTCGCCGGTTTCAGCCGAGGCCCTCGGCCATGAGCGCGGCGTAGATGCGGGCCGAGGCGAGCAGCTCCTTCACCGAGGCGCGCTCGTTGACCGCGTGAAAATCCTTCCCGCCGGGTCCATAGCCGAGCGTGGGGATTTTCAGCACCTGCGCGAAAAACTGCATGTCGTTAAAGCCGGTCGAGCAGCCAAAGACCGGCGTGCAGCGGCGCTCGCGGGCCACGTGCCGCGCGAGGCTGCGCGCGAAGGGGTGCTCGGGCGACGCGTAGCTCGGGTGGTTCTCGGAGATCTTCTTCACCGTGATCCGGCATTTGGGGATCGCGCGCGCGGCGGCGGCCAGAAAGGCCCGCAGCTCGCGCTCGGCCTCCGCGCCGCTCTCGTCGGGGATCACGCGGCGGTCGATGCTGAAGCGCGCCAGGGCCGGCACGGTGTTGATCTTGCCGCCCTCGCCGCTGGAAAAGACGCCGCCCACGTTTAGCGTGGGGCGACGCACCGAGCCGTCGGGCGCGGTGAAGCCGCGCTTGCCGATCTCGCGGGCGTGGTCGCCGAGGGCGGTGACCAGGCGCGCCATGTGCTCGAGGGCGTTGACCCCGCGCTCCGGCGTGCTGCCGTGGGCGGGGCGGCCGTGCACCGTGACCTCGAGCCACACGACGCCGTTGTGCCCGCAGCCGATCATGCGGCCCTCGCCACCCTCGAGCACGAGGGCGTAGTCGGGGCGGATGCCGCCGTGCTTGACCAGCCAGCCGGCGCCGAGCTCGGAGTCCGTCTCCTCGTCGGCGGTGAAGGACACCTCGACGTCGAGCGCGGGCCGGGTGCCGGTGGCGCGAAGGGCGCGCAGGGCGAGGATGAGGCTGGCGATGGAGCCCTTCATGTCGGCCGTGCCGCGTCCGTGGATCCAGCCGCCCTCGACCGCGCCGGAGAAGGGGTCGCCGCCGTGTCTCCAGTTTCCGGATACAGGAACGACGTCGAAGTGCGCGTTGAAGTGGAGCGTCTTGGGCCGGGGCGCGCCGGCGCGGCGGGGCGCGGCGAGGCGGCCGATCACGTTCCAGCGGGGGCGGTCCCATTGCTCGCGGGGGAGCGTGCGGCGCAGCAGGGCCTCGGGGATGCGGGGCCGGCGCACGGAGAGGCCGGCGGCCTCGAGCTCGGCGGCGAGCAGGCGCGTGATCTCGTCGTAGTGGTCGCCGGGGGGATTGACGGTGGGCAGCCGGACCAGGCGCGCCAACAGGGCAAGCAGCTCGTCCTCGTGGGCGTTGATGTGGGCGGCGAGGGGAGTCATGGGGGCGGGAGTGTCGGGGGGCTTTGGGCGCGCGGTCAACCCGCGCCGCCGACCGGACTTGCGAAGGCTCCGGCGGGGGCGGCCTCCGTGGAGGCGGGGGCGTGCACGCGGCGGAGGCCGTGGACCCGCACCTTGACCCCGGGGGAGACCATGGCGTGGTCGGCGGGGCGGCCGGGGGCGGGGAAACCGTTGTCCTCGAAGAGCGTCGTCACGGCCTCGCCCACCCGGGCCGGAGCGAGGGCGTAGGGCTCGTGCCACACGCGTCCGCTGAACAAGGTGCCGTCGGGGCGGCTGGCGAAGAGCAGGTAGCGCTCGGCGAGGAAGTATTCGAGCGTGCCGAGGGCGGCCGGGGCGGGCTCGCCGCCGGGGGCGGCCCCGTAGGCGAAGCGGTTTTCGAGGCTCGCCCCGTGGCGGCGGGAGCGGAAACGAGCCTCGGCCCCGGGGGAGGAGGCGGCGGGGCGCGCGCCGGACTGGCGGGCGTGCACGTAGGGCAGCGAGAAGAGCCGGCGGGCCAGGGTGACGGCGACGGGGTTGTTGCAATCGAGCGAGTAGAACCAGACGCCGGGCGTGCCGTCGGCGGTGTGGACGTAGGTGCGCAGGTTGAGTTCGAGGAACCAGGAGAGCCCGGGCACCGGCGGCAGGAAGCGCGGGCGCACGCGGTCCATCCAAAAAGGCACCACGCCGAGGTGGGCCGCGCCGGCGAAGGTGTCGACGAAGAGGCCGCGCGGGAGCGTGGCCTGGATGGCGGCGGGGTCCCAGGTCCAGTGCAGGAAGAGCAGGTGCCGCCAGGTTTGGAACATCACGGGCGAGTCCTCGGGCGGGCGGCGCAGGGCCTCGCGTTGCTCGTCGGTGGGTCGTGCGAAGGTGGGCATGGTGGTGTGCGGCTTGGTCGGCCGGGCGAATGAGCCCAGAAACGGCGTGGCCGCAAAAGCGCGGTGCGCGGCGAGGGTGCGCCTTTGACAAGCCCGCCCGCCCGCGGCTTAGGTTGCGCGCCATGTCGTCACTCGCCGACCTCCGCAAAGACTACAGCCTCGCCGGCCTGCTCGAAAAGGACCTCGCCAAGGATCCTTTCCGGCAGTTCGAGAAATGGTTTCAGGAGGCGGAGGCGGCCAAGCTGCTCGAGCCCAACGCGATGACGCTCGCCACCATCGGGGCCGACGGCCGGCCCTCCGCCCGCACCGTGTTGCTCAAGGGGCTCGATGGGCGGGGCTTCGTTTTCTACACCAACTACGAGAGCCGCAAGGGGCGCGAGCTGGCCCACATCCCGCGCGCCACGCTGGTGTTCCCCTGGCTCGCGCTCGAGCGGCAGGTGGTGGTCGAGGGCGGCGTGACGAAGGTGACGCGCGAGGAGAGCGAGGCCTATTTCCACTCCCGGCCGCGCGCCAGCCAGCTGGGCGCCTGGGTCTCGCAGCAAAGCGGCGTGATCACCGGGCGCGCCGTGCTCGAGGAGGCGATGAAGGCCCTGGAGCAAAAGTATGCGGGCAAGGAGGTGCCGCTCCCGCCCTTCTGGGGAGGCTTTCGCGTCGCGCCCGAGACGGTGGAGTTTTGGCAGGGCCGTCGCAGCCGCCTGCACGACCGCCTGCGCTACCGCCGCGAAGCCGACGGCGCCTGGACAATCGAGCGCCTCGCGCCCTGAAGCTGTTTTTGTCTAGTTCCGCGTTCCGTCGCTCTGTCCTCTGCTGCTCTGTCGTTCTGAAACCCCATGCTGCTCCATCTGCTTCGCCACGCCCATGCCGTCTCCGAGGAGGAGGACCGGGCGCGGCCGCTTAGCGCGCGGGGGCGCGGCGAGGTGGTGCGCCTCGCCCGCTTCCTCGGCGGCTGCGGCGTGTTTCGCCCGGCGCAGGTCTGGCACAGCCCGCTCGCGCGTTCGCGCCAGACGGCGGACGACCTCGTGACGCGTCTTTACCTGGTCGACGCCATGCGCGTGGAGATCCCCGGCATCCAGCCCGAGGACGACCCGCGCGAGCTGGCGGAGCGCCTGCACCTGCACCCGAAGGATCGCGGCGACATCGCGGTCGTGGGCCACGAGCCGCACCTCTCCGCGCTCGCCTCGCTGCTCGTGCGCGGCAAGGCCTCGCCCGAACTTTTTAAACTGCGCAAGTGCGCGCTCCTCACCCTCGAGCTCACCGAGGGCGTGCACAAGAAGAGCGGCCACGCGCGCTGGCGGGTGCGCTGGCAAATCGCGCCCGAGCTGCTGCCGCCCGGCCCGGCCGGCGCGCCCTCCGCGTCCCTCTCCGCGCCCGCCCCCGCGCCGGGCGCGCCCGCTTCCCCCGCACCCCAGCCCTCCTCCGCATGAAGATTCTCCTCACCGGCGCCTCCGGTCTTGTCGGCGGCGCCTTCGCCGAAAGCGCCTCGCGTCGCGGCCACCACGTGGTCGGCCTCGTGGGCCGCGCCGAGTTTTCCATCCCCGGTCTCGCGGAGAAGCGCTCGCTCGATCTCTCCGATCCGGCGGCGATCACCTCGCTCGCCCTCGAACTCTTCCCCGACGCGATCGTGAACTGCGCCGCGGTCTCCGAGCCCGCCCATTGCGAGGCCGATCCGGTGCGCTCGCAGCAGCTCAACGTCGTGCTGCCGGCCACGCTGGCGCGCCTCGCCCACCACCTGAGCGCGCGCCTCGTGCACGTCTCCACCGAGCAGGTTTTCGCCGGCGACGCTCCGCCCTACGCGGTCAATTCCGACCCGCGTCCGCTCAATCTCTACGGCCGGCAAAAACTCGAGTCGGAGAAACAGGTCCACGCCGCGGCACCGGAGTTTGCCGTCACGCTGCGCGCCCCGCTGCTCACCGGCAACAGCCCCTCCGGCGCGCGCAGCCTGCACGAGCGCCTGCTGGCGGACTGGGCGGCCGGCAAGACGCCGCGCCTCTACCGCGACGAGATCCGCCAGCCCTGCACCGCGGGCAACCTCGCCGAGGCGATGTGCGAGCTGTGCGAGCGCCGCGATTTTAAGGGCGTCTTTCACTGGGCCGGGGCCGAGCCGCTCTCGCGCGTCGAGCTGGCCAGGCGCATCCGCGCACACTTCAAGCTCACGCCCGAGCAGGCGCCGATCAGCGAGGTGAACCGCGCCGACGATCCCTCCACCGCCCGCCGCGCGGCCAACCTCACGCTCGACTGCAAGCCCCTCGCCGGCTCGCTCAAGACCCCGCTCGAGACCTTCGACGCCCAGCTCGAGCAGCTCGTCGTGCCGCGGCCGGTGCGCGCCTGGTTCCTCGGCCTTGGCTGAAACAGGAGATGTTCACCGCGGATTTCGCGGATGGGCGCGGATGCTCCTAACCAAAGGATTTTTGAACCACGGATCACACGGATTATCACGGATCGAAGCGCAGACCGACGAGCTCTGGTTTGAACACGTGTCCATCCCCCCGTGGTTCAAAAAACAGCCGCGCCATCCGCGGCTAGACATTCAACGCTCTCGCGATGCTTGATCTCCTTCCCACGCGCAGCGACTCGGCGGCGGCCAATATGGCGGCGGATTTTCTGCTGCTCAAACGCTACCCCGCGCGCGAGCGGGCCCGCTTCCGCGCCTACGGCTGGCACCGGCCCGCCTTCAGTTTCGGCTACTCGCAAAAAATCGCCTGGGTGCGCTCCAGCCTCCCGCCCGATGTGCTCGCCGAGGCCGCGATCACGCCCGAGCTGGTGCGGCGCCCGACCGGGGGCGGGCTCGTCGACCACCGCGACGACTGGACCTACGCCCTCGTCCTGCCGCGCGGCCACGCGCTCGAGGCCGCCCGCGCCCTCGACAGCTACCGGGCCGTGCACGCCGCCCTCGCCGAGGCCCTCCGCGCCTGCGGGCAGGAGGCCGCGCTGAAGGAGCGCTGCGAAAAACCCGCCGAGGGCGAGGCCGGCTGCTCCGCCGCCGCCGGCCCGGGCGTGTGCTTCACCCGCCCCGAGCTCTTCGACGTCATCGAGCCCGCCGGCGGCCGCAAGATCGCCGGCGCCGCGCAAAAGCGGACCAAGGACGGCCTGCTCTTCCAGGGCTCGATCCTGCGCGCCGAGACGCCCTGTATCCGTGATTGGGATACCTTTCACGGGGCCTTCGTCGCCGCCCTCTCCGGCGCGCTCGGCCTGCCCGCGGAGAACAGGCCCTGGCCCGAGTTTCCGGAGGGCGAGGCGGAGGCGCTCACCGAGCACTACGCCTCCTCCGAGTGGCGCGAGGCCCGGTAGCTTCCGGTCGCGGGGCTCGGGGATTTCCCCTTTTCTGCTTCACGCGCGGCGCGCCGGCCGCGGTGTCCTTGCCCCGGGCCCGGCGGCGGGCCTGTGGTGGGGGTGCATGGCGCTCAAGAAAATCCGCTTCGTCTGGTCCACGCCTCCGCTCGCCGAGGGGCCCTGGCGGCTCGGGCTCTTCAATCTCCACCGCATCCCGCACCCGGCGCGTCCGGGCGGAAAGCCGGCCGCGGCGCTGCCGGCCTACTGGAAAAAGTATCTCCACCATGGGCTGCACGTGAGCGTGCGCGGCCTGCTGCTTTGGTCCGCGGCCGGCGCGGTGGCGGCCTGGTTTGCCGGCGCTGGCGTCTTGCTGCACCGCCTGGAGCGGGGCAACCCGCACAACCGCGTGGGCTACTTCGACCTCGCGCTGCCCACGCGCTGGAGCCAGCTCGACCGGCTGAGGGGGGAGGGCTTTGCGGCGCTGGGGAGGGAGGCGCTGGAGCGCGGGGAATTTATCAACGGCTTCGGGCTGCTACGTCTCGCGCTGGCCAAGAACCCCGCCGACCACGCGGTGCGCCTGGAGGTGGCGCGCCTCTACGCCGCGCTGCGGCTGCGCGCCCAGGCCGAGCAGCTGCTCCACGACGGGATCGACCACGGGTATCCGGGGCGCGACTACCTGGAGTTTGCGTTTCTGCTCGCCGCCGACGCGGACCGGCCGGAGGAGCGCGTGGCGCTGGTGCGGCGGGCGCGCGGCGCCTTTGACGCCTCGCCGGCCGGCGCGCGGGCCGCCGCGGACGCGGATTGGCTGGACCGAGAACTGGTCAAGGCCCTGCGCGCGGCGGATCGCGCCGACGAGGCGCTGGACTTGCTGAAGGAGGCCGTGCCGGAGGATCATCCTTTGCGGCGCGAGCACATGCTGCTCGGGCTGCTCGACGCCGGCCGGGCGGAGGAGGCGGTGGCGCAGGCCGAGGCCTGGGCGGCGGCCGCGCCGCGAGCGCCCGAGCCGTTGCGCCTCCTGGTGCGCGCGCAGCGCGAGCACGGCGACCACGCGGCGATGGACGCTGCGCTCGCGCGGCTGCGCGCGCTCGACCCCGCGCGGCCGGAGATCCTGTTGTTTGTTTACGCCCAGCAGCACCTGGCCGGTCGTGGTGAGGCGGCGCGGGCGGCGATCGACGACTTCGTGCTGCGTCACGGGGCCTCGCCCGCCGCCTACACGGCGGCCGCGGCCTTCGTGCTCGAACTGGGCGACGCCGACACATTGGCGCGCATCGAGCGGGAGCTGCGCGAGCGCGGGCTCTCGCCCCGGCCGGTGCACTGGGCGCGCCTGCAGATGGCGCTCGGCGCGCGAGACTGGTCGGCGCTGCTCCGCGAGGTGGACGCGGTGCGGGCCTCTCCGGGACCCGAACTCAACGAGACGCAACGCGCCTGGCTCGAGACCACCGCGCGGCTGGCGCGGGCCTGCCTCGACGGCGGCTCGGGCGTGCAGGCGGCGCTGGTGGAGATCGTCACCGATCGCCCTGGCACCCTGCGGCTTTACCGCATCGTGCTCGAGGCCTTGCTCGAGGCGGAGCGGCCCGCCACGGCGCGCCAGATCCTCACCCTGGCCGAGGGGCCTTATCAAAACGCGCGGAGCATCGTGGCGCTACGCGCGCGGGTGGAGGCGGCCGTGGCGGCGGCTGCGCCCGAGCCGGAGACGGCGCGGCCGGAGACGCCCGCCGAGCTGGCCTCGCTCGAGGCCTTGGTGGCGGGGTTTCAGGCGCGTTTGCGCGGAGGGGACACGGAGGGCGCGCTCGGGCTGCTCGCGGCGGCGAGGCGCGCGCGTCCGGTTTGGTTGGTCGCGGCCGAGGGCACGATGGAGGCGCTCGAGCTGCCGTTGCGGGCGCGGGGCGACGATCCGCTGCGCCTGCAGTTTTTGGCGCGGGCCGCGCTGGTGCGGGATCGCGAGGCGCCGGCGCGGCTCCTGGCCTTGGCGCGGACGATCGACGCCGAGGCGGCGCAGCACCGCGCGCATGCGGTGTTGTTGGTCAAGGAAGTCATCCGCCATCTGCCGGACCACGGGCCGGCGCTGGCCTTGCTCGCCGATTGGGAGCCGCGGGTGCCGCAGGGATTGGTCGATGCCGGGGCGGGGTTTTGACGCGGGCCCGGCGAAGGGAGGGCGGAGGGGGCGGGACACGGAGGGCACGGAGCCCGGACACGGAGAGCACCGAGGACCCATCCGGCGGCTGCCGTGGACGGAGCGGGCACGCCCTCGTGCCCCTCGCTTCCAAGGGATTTGATCAGGGATGGGTCAGGCGGGCGAGGAGCGCGACGCGGGTGTCGTGGGTTTCCCAATACCGCTTGGCCAGGCTGTTGTAGCCCGGAAGGCCCAAGCCGATAAGGACCCTGCCCACCATGTTCTTCCCCAACATGAGGGGAGGATTGGATGTGACGGCTTCGCCCGCTTGGTCGATGGTTTCGAGATCACGCCGGGCCGCCGCCTCGGCCAATGCGTGCAGGAGGTCACCGAGTTGGTTGATCGTGGCCTTGGGGTTGAAAAGGGGCCGAAAGGGGAGCTCGTGGTCAGAGAGACCGAGGTCGCGGCTGGAAAGGGATCTTTGCCCGTAGGCCGTGAGCACGCGAGCGGTCAGGGCGTATTCGCAGAGCAGGAGCAGACGCGCGCCCTCGGCGGCGTCTTGGTGCGGGGCGAGGGCCGCGGCGAGGCGGGCGCGGGTCGTGTCGTCTTCCAGCGGGCCTTGGTCGAGAACGAAGGTGAGCGCGGAGAGGGTTTGGCTATGAAGCAGGATCGCGGTCATGCGGCGCACGAGGGTGCGTGCGTCGGCTTCGAGGCGGTCGCCAGTGATGAGCACGGGGAGCAGGATCTCGACGGCCTCGTCTCGACGACCTTCGAGGGCGAGGAGCGAGGCATGCGCGGCGGCCGCGCGAGCCACGGCGCGAAGCGCGCGGGTGTCGGGCAGGGGATCGGAGAAGTTTTCGGCCAGATCGCCGAGGCGGGGAGCGGCGGCGAGTTCGTCGATCCAGACGCGGAGGGGAGCGAGTTCTTCCCAGTGGGATCGGAGTGTCTCGCCGTGGGTGCTGAGGAAGGTTTGCCAGTTTTCGCGGTCCGAGGCTTGGGAGGAGAGGGTGGGGAAGCGAAGGGACAAGTGCGGCACCGTGTCGTGCAGCGAGTCGGGGGCGTGACGGCTGTAGCGCAGGGTGAGGGCGTGGGTGGCGGCGGCCTCGGGGAAGTCGGAGCGCAGGCGCGGGTCGTCGAGGTCGTGGACGAGGGTGGCGTCGTCGCGCGTCACCCAGATGCCGAAGAGGGCAAGGCTGGCGGCGAAGGCCAGCCAGGGCGCGGCGCGGTGGCGGGCGGGGCGCAGGCGGGTGTAGAGCAGGCAGGCAGGGCCGGCGAGGAGGCCGAGCGCGAGGAGGGCGCGGAGCGGCGAAGGGGCGGAGCGCGGGGTGGGGTGGACGAGGTAGTCGTAGGCGAAGACGGCGAGGACGAGCAGGCAGCCGGTGGCGAGGAGAGCGCCGAACACGCGCCGAAAAAGGCGCAGGCGCGAGGACCGGGGCGGAGCGGGGGAGTCGGGGGCGGGCATGGAGAGATGCCGGAGCCGGGGGCTGCGGTGGAGGGAGTTGCACACGAAGGGTGAAAAAAGTCAGGGCTGGAATCGGGGCGGGATCGGGTGGCGCGAAGGGAGCTTTGGGTGTAGGCTCGGCGCGATGAAAACACGGACGATGCTTGCGACGGTGGTGGTGGCGGGGGCTTTGCTGGCGGCGGGTTGTCAATCGACGCCGCAGCGGCGGATCGCGCAGAACGAGGCGGCTTTCGCGGCGATGAGCCCGGAGGCGCAGGCGGCGATCCGGGAGGGTCGGGTGGAGATCGGCTTCACGCCGGAGCAGGTGGAGATGGCGCGCGGCCGGCCGGCGCGGGTGGTGCGGCGCACGACGGCGCAGGGCGAGGGGCAATCCTGGATTTATGAGGGTCGCGGTTCACGGCTGGGCCTCGGCCTTGGTGTGGGCGGCGGCAGCGGCGGGGTGGGGGGCGGCGTCGGCGTGAGCACGGGCGGCCGCGCGCCCACGGTCTCGTTTGTGGTCCATTTCACCGGCGGCGTGGTGTCGTCGGTGGAGGATTACGGGCGCTGATCCCGGGGCCGAGCGCGAGGCGGCCGCGTGAGTAGCGCGCCGCGTAGTGGCTGAAGGAGCGGGCGTGACCTCACGCCCGTTCACTCGGTCGCTTTGTCTCGGGCGCGAAGGATCGAGGAGCGAACATGGGCGGGACGCCCAGGCCACGCGTCGGATCCACGGGCGGGACGCCCGTGCCACGCCGGACGGCGCGACGCCCGTGTCCCCAAAAGCAAAGCGGCGGTCGCTTGCGCGACCGCCGCCAGGAAGAACAGGCGCGGGGCCTGTCGCTTGGATTACTTGCCGAAGACTTTCTTCACTTCGCCCGTCTTGCGCTGGACCTTGCCTTCGGCTTGGTCCGCGCGGCCTTCGTCGCGAAGCTCGGGGTTGTCGAAGGCTTTGCCGGCGCCTTCCTTCACTTTTCCTTTGAGGTCTTTGCCGTGGCCGGCGGCGCGATCTTGGGTGCTCGTATTCATGATGATGTGCTCCTGAATTGAGGGTTATCGATTTCTCGCTGGCTACACGGAGACCGGGGGCGGGCGGGCCGCGTTCCGACCGGAATGCTGCAGCTTCAAGGGAACCGGGCATCGGGCGGCGGGCCGTGCTCCCGTGGGGGCTCGCCCGGGGCGGCACGCGAACAACAAAACGCCCGCGGGCCGGTGGGCGCCGCGGGCGAAGGAGTGAGGAGCGGAAAACGCGTCGCGCGGTGCAGGCCGGATCAGGCGAGCGAGACGCCGCGGGCTTGGGCGGCGCGGAGGAGGGCGTCGGCCATGTCGGTGGGCGTGGCGGCGACCTCGATGCCGCACTCCTTGAAGACGGCGATCTTGGCGGCGGCGGTGTCCTCGGCTCCGCCGACGATGGCGCCGGCGTGGCCCATGCGGCGACCGGCGGGGGCGGTGGCGCCGGCGATAAAGCCGGCCACGGGCTTCTTGCAGTTTTCCTTGATCCAGCGCGCGGCCTCGACCTCGGCGCTGCCGCCGATCTCGCCGATGAGGATGATGCCCTTGGTGTCGGGGTCCTCGTTGAAGAGCTTGATGATGTCGAGGTGGCTGGTGCCGTTGACGGGGTCGCCGCCGATGCCGACGGAGGTCGACTGGCCGAGGCCCTTGGAGGTGATCTGGAAAACGGCCTCGTAGGTGAGGGTGCCGGAGCGGGAGACGATGCCGACATGGCCCTTCTTGTGGATGTAGCCGGGGGCGATGCCGATGCGGCAGCCGCCCTTGGAGCCCTCGCCGGTGCCGGGGGTGACGA
>JAUVVA010000220.1 GCA_030604905.1 Verrucomicrobiota bacterium
CGACGTCGTGAAGGGCACCGTGTCCAAGATCACCACCTTCGGCGCCTTCGTGGAGCTGAAGGACGGCATCGACGGCCTCGTGCACATCTCGCAGATCAGCGAGGAGCGCATCGACAAGGTGAAGGACCACCTCAAGCCCGGCCAGGAAGTCACCGCCCGCGTGGTCAAGATCGACCGCGAGGAGCGCCGCCTCGGCCTCTCCATCAAGGCCGCCAACTACAGCGCGGAGCAGCTCGCCGCCGAGACCTCGGCCTTCGAGGCGCTCAACCGCGACAGCTCCGGCGACATGATGAACCTCGGCGACATCCTCGACGCCGCTTCCGACAAGAAGTAAGCGCCGCGGACCGCGCGAAGATCCTCATCCGGTCACCGCGTATCCAAAAGTTCACGACGCCCGGCCCCCGCGAGGGAGCCGGGCGTTTTTTTGCATGGAAATGGAGGCCCCGCCCTTGGGCCCGGGCGGTGCGGCCGGGAAAACCGGCGCGCGCCGGGCGCGCTTCGACGGGCGGCGCGCCGCGGCTTGGCTTGTCCTCGCCACCTCGCTCCCCCGTAATCGGCGGATGCGTTTTCATCCCACCCCGCCCCGCCTCGCTTTCGTCTTTGCGCTCGCCCTCGTCTCCCTGCTCGGCGCGGCCTCTTCCGCGGCCGCCTCGCCCGTCGCGTGGCTCTGGAGCGGCGGCGTGACCGAACACTCGGCCGTGGTGACGACGCGCGTGACCGCGGAGGGCGAGGTGACGCTGCGCGCCGAGGCCGAGGGCGGCGTGGCCGTCGAGGCCCGCCCGCTGCTCGAGGCTCCGATGGAGCAGGGGCGTCTGCTGCGCTTCGCGCTCGAAGGCCTCGCGCCCGACACCGTGCACGCGCTGAGCCTGCGCGACGCCCCCGGTCGTCCGCTCGACGACGAGACGCGCGAGCTGCGCACCTTCCCGCGCCCGGGCCAGCCGACGAGCTTCCGCTTCGCGCTCAGCTCCTGCGCGCGCGATCCCGATTCGCCGGTCTTCAGCGCGGCGATGCGGCAGGGCGCGCGCTTTTTCCTGCACACCGGCGACTTTCACTACTCCGACATCGCGATCAACCAGGTGGAGCTTTTCCGCGCCGCCTACGACCGGCACCTCTCCGCGCCGCGCCTGCGCGCCATGCTCGCGCGCCTGCCGATGCCCTACCAGTGGGACGACCACGACTTCGGGCCCAACGACAGCGACCGCCGCAGCCCGAGCCGTCCGGCCTCGCTGCGCAACTTCCTCGAGCTCGTGCCCAGCTATCCGCTCCCCGTGCGCGACGAGGAGACCGCCGAGCTCGGCGGCCCCACCGACCACGCCTTCACGGTGGGCCGCGTGCGCTTCATCCTCTCCGACCTTCGCAGCCGTCGCGATCCACCCGGCCGCCGCATGATCAATGCCGCGCAGGACGCCTGGCTGCGCGAGGAGCTGCGCGCGGCCAAGGGGCGTTACCCGTTGATCTTTTGGGTGAGCTCGGTGCCGTGGAACGGCGCGCCCGGCGGCGGCACGGACCGCTGGCAAGGCTATCCGGAGCACCGGGCCGAGATCGCGAACTTCATCCGCGACGAGGGCATCACCGGCGTGTGCATCCTTTCCGGCGACGCGCACATGACCGCGATCGACGACGGCACCAACGCCGACTTCGCCGAGGGCGGTGGCGCGCCTCTGCGGATTTTCCAGGCCGGGCCTCTCGCCAACCGCGGCAGCTACAAGGCCGGGCCCTACAGCCACGGAGCCCGGGCCGACACGCCCGAGGGCGGACGGCTTTATCAGTTTGGCCTCGTGGACGTGGAGGATGACGGCACGAGCATCCGGGTGCGTTGGAGCGGTCGCGAAGGCGCGGACGGCGTGGGGGACCAGGTCCTGCGGGCGCAGCGCTGGGGCTCCGGGCCCATCGAACACGAGTTCATCGTGCGCTGAGCAGCGACAAGCCTTTGGCCCCGCCACCATGATGGCCTGACGCCGCGGTCGAGTCGGTCTCGAGCGCGGGGGGCGGGCGGCTAGGCGGGGCCGGTGTAGCCGAAGAGGCGGCGCTTCTTGATCGCGGCGACGACGGGCGCGGGGACCATGGCCTCCCATGAGGCATCGCCGGTGCGGAGGCGTTCGAGGACGTCGCGCGAGAAGACGTCGAGGATGGAGCGGTCGAAGCCCACGATGGTCTCGATGTAGTGGTTCTCGAGGAGGTGCTCGTAGAGATTGCGCAGGTGAGGGGTCACCTGGACGTTGCGGGCGGTGATCAGCACGTCCTTGGCGAAGGGGGAGGCGGCGGGCGGGGCGAAGGGGGCGGTGGTGGCGGGATGGCCGGTGGCCAGGTAGCGTTGGTAGGCGGCCTTCTGCATCGGGTAGACGTAGAGTCGCACGCTGTGGCGGAAGAGGCGGCCGAAGTTTTCCAGGATGCCGCCCTCGAGATGCTCGTAATACTTCTCGTTGAAGATCTCGAGGAGGTTGTTGATGCCCATCGCCACGCCGATCATCTCCTTGGTGTAGCGGCGGAAGTAGGTGGTGAGTCGGTAATACTCGCTGTAGTTGGAGATCAATACGGTGCAGCCGATGTCGCCGAGCAGGTCGACGCGCGAGAGGAAGTCGAGGGGGTCGAGCGCGCCGCCGGCGAGGAGGTTGTTCATGGTGATCTCCATCAGCACGACCATCTCCTTCCCCTGCACGGCGGGCTCCTGCATGAACTGGGCGGTGGCGCAGTTGAGCATGTCGACGTTGACGTGGGTGACGGGGCGGAAGCTGCCGCGCTCGACGAGGATGGCCTTCTTGTAGAGCACCTCGGAGGGCTGAAGCACCTCGCCGCCGGGCCCGAACATCACGGCGTTGGTGAGGCCGTGGCGGACGAGGTGGAGCGACATGAGGCGGTTGTCGACCGCGGTGAAGGCGGGGCCGGAGAATTTGAGCATGTCGATCTCGATGCGCTCGGAGCCTACGTTGTCGGCGAGCGAGGCGATGAATTTCTCGGGATCGTCGCGCAGGTAGAGGGCGGCGTAGATGAGGTTGGTGCCCACGATGCCGATGGCCTCCTGCTGGCGGGGGTTGTCCTTGTCCCACATGCGCACGTGGATGACGACGTCGCTGGGCGGCGAGCCCGGCTCGGGCTGGAAGCGGATGCCCATCCAGCCGTGGCAGTCGTTGTTTCCCTTGAAGGCCTTGGCGGCCACGGTGTCGGCGAAGACGAAG
The DNA here is from genome assembly GCA_030604905.1 of Verrucomicrobiota bacterium. Lineage (GTDB taxonomy): Bacteria > Verrucomicrobiota > Verrucomicrobiia > Opitutales > Opitutaceae > IMCC26134_A. The sequence goes on from JAUVVA010000220.1 coordinate 3,177, forward strand.
AACTTGGTGCTCGCGCCGCGTTTGGCGCTGAGGCGTTCGAGGAGCAGCGAATACTCGTGGTCGAGCATGGTGAGAAGGCGCTCGCGCGAGACGTAGCGAGGGGCCTTGCCGTAGATGGCGTCGCTGAAGGTCATGTCGTAGGCGGACATCGACTTGGCGACGGTGCCGGCGGCGCCGCCGGCCTGGAAGAACACGCGCGCGACCTCCTGGCCCGCCCCGATCTCGGCGAAGGTGCCGTATTTGGAGTCGTCGAGATTGATCGTGAGAGCCTTGCGGTTGGTCGTGAGGAGGGAGGGCTGGTCCATGGCGAAAGCGGAACATGGCGCGCAAGCAGGTCTTGTGCAACGCAGGGCGCGAGGGGCCGCGTTTTGGCGGGGCGGACCGGCGCATGTATCCGGGCTCCGTGGCGGGCTCGGATCGCTTTGTCCGGCTCCTCCGATGTAAACCGCCATCGGGTTCAGCAAGTCGTGCCAAAGGTTTGGGAAAAACCTAGTTCGCGGCCCGGTTTGCAAGCCGCGTGCAGGGCTCGCCACTAGGGCCGCCAGCGGCTCCCTTGCGGGTGCTTA
>JAUVVA010000135.1 GCA_030604905.1 Verrucomicrobiota bacterium
CACGCCAAGATCACCACCGGCAAGTCTGACAACAAGTTTGGCATCCCGCTCGCCCACGCCGCCGCCGCCTACGAGACCGCCGCGCGCTTCCCGCACATCCAGATCAAGGGTGCGCAGATGCACATCGGCTCGCAGCTCACCAGCCTCGCGCCCTTCGTCGAGGCGGTGAAGAAGGTCGCGCCCTTCGTCGCCGAGCTGAAGGCCAAGTATGGCATCGGCTACTGGTCGATCGGCGGCGGCATCGGCATCATCTACAAGGAGGCCCTCGCCAGCGGCGAGGCCGCCTGGTGGAGCGCGCAGCCGCCCGAGAGCCGTCCGCTCACGCCCGAGGCCTACGGCGAGGCGCTCACGCCGCTGCTCGCGCCGCTCGGCTTGAAGATCCTGCTCGAGCCCGGCCGCTACCTCGTGGGCAACGCCGGCGCGCTCCTCTCGCGCGTCGAGTATCTGAAGCGCGGCAAGGGGAAAAACTTCCTCATCGTCGACGCCGCGATGAACGATCTCGTGCGCCCCGCGATGTATGACAGTTTCCACGAGATCGTGCCGCTCCGTCGCGACTCGGCCCGCCCCGCGCTGGTCGCCGACATCGTCGGCCCGGTCTGCGAGAGCGGTGACTGTTTCGCCAAGGACCGCCAGGTGCAGGAGGTGGGCGAGGGCGAGTTCATCGCCTTCCTCAGCGCCGGCGCCTACGGCTTCACCATGGCCAGCCGCTACAACACCCGCAGCCTCGCCGCCGAGGTGCTGGTGCAGGGCGCGGCGAGCGATCTGATCAACGTGCGCGAAAGCTTCGAGCAACAGATCCAGAACGAGAAGCTGCCGGCCTTCCTCACCAAGTAGGGTCGTCGCTCGCCGATCCCGCGGCGGCGGGATCGGCCATGCGGCGCTCGAAAAATCCGAAGCAGACGGAGACGCTCCCCGGCTTGTCACATCGAATCCCGCCCGCGGGGGGCGCTTGACCTCTCCCCCCGTTTGGTGACACGGTGTCACTTATGCCGGGCACGGTGACAATAAAGGAGCTTCACGAGGCGACGGGACATTGGGTTCGCAAAGCGTCCCGATCTCGCACGCCCACCGTGGTGACGGACCGGGGCTCGCCGGTGGCATTGTTGGTGGCCACCGATTGCCTGCCGCCCCCGCGTCGTCGCCCTCGCCAGATTTTGCCGGAGTATGCCGAGCTGATGAGCAAGGCTCCGGCTCCGGGCGCGGGCGTGGCGGAGGATTTGGACGCGCTCCGTGGCGACCGATGATCTTTTGCGACACGTCCTACGCGGCAAAGCTCTACGTTCCCGAGCTCGAGTCTCCGGCGGTTCGTGCGCACCTCGAAGGTTATGAAGGCGAGCTTTGCCTGTCCGAGCTGGCGCGGGCCGAGATCATGGGCGTCTTTCATCGGAGGCTGCGGGAAGGGCGTTGGAGCGCGGACGAGTTCTCCGCGGCGGCGCGACAGTTTCAGCAAGATGATCTCTCGGGTTTCTGGACCTGGTTGCCGCTGGACGCGGTGATCACGCAGGCCGTCGCGCAGCTTTACCTCACGCTCCCGCCAAGCGTTTTCCTCCGCACGGCGGACGGGCTGCATCTGGTGACGGCGCGTCACCACGGCTTCGCGGAGCTCTACACCTTTGATCGGCACCAAGCGCTCGCCGCGCCGGCGCTCGGGCTCTCGGCCCGCGAGCGGCCCTAGCCGCCGTCCGCGGTCGCGTTTTGTTTTTGCGCCCTTTGCGCCTTTTTGCGGCCAATCAGTTCACGCATGAACATCGTTGTCGTCGGCGCCGGCGCTTGGGGCACGGCCTTTGCCCTTCATCTCTCCCGTCTCGGCCACACCGTCACGCTCGTGCCGCGTCGCTTCGAGCAGGCCCTCGCCCTCGCCTCCACGCGCGAGAACGCCGACTACCTGCCCGGCTTCGCTCTGCCGCAGTCGGTGCAGATCGGGCACGAGCTCGTGCCGGTGCTCATGGAGGCGGAGCTCGTGCTGCTCGCCTGCCCCTCGCAGGCCTTGCGCGAGACCGCCGCGCGCGTGCAGGCCTCGCGGGCGCTCGCCACCCAGCTCCGTTTCGTGGTCTCGCTTTCCAAGGGCTTGGAACTCGGCACGCACCTGCGTCCCACCGAGGTGATGGCGGCCACGCTGCCCGACCTCGCGGTGGGTTCGCTCAGCGGCCCGACCAACGCCGCCGAGGTGGCCTCGGGCCGTCCCGCCGCGATGGTGCTCGCCGCGCAGGGCGCCGACGAGGCCCTGCTCGGCGCCGTGCAAGCCGCGCTCAGCGGGCCGACCCTGCGCGTGTATCGCGGCGACGACGTCGCCGGCGTGGAGTATGGCGGCTGCCTGAAAAACGTCTACGCGATCGCGGCCGGCTGCTGCGACGGCCTCCGCCTCGGTGACAACGCCAAGGCCGCGCTCCTCACCCGCGCGCTGGCCGAGATGGTGCGCGTCGGCGCGGCGCTCGGGGCCCGGCCCGAGACCTTCTACGGCCTCGGCGGCTTTGGCGACCTCGTGGCCACCTGCACCGGCGGCTGGTCGCGCAACCGCACTTTCGGCCAGCACCTCGGCGAGGGGAAAAGCGCCGCCGAGCTGATCGCCGCGAGCAAGAGCGTGGTCGAGGGCTACAAGACGACGCGGAGCTTCGCCGAGCTGGTGCGCGAGCGCGGCATCGACGCGCCGATCCTGCTCGAGACTCACGCCATCCTCTACGCCGGTAAACCGCCCGCCGAGGCGCTGGCCGCGTTGATGGGGCGCGAGCTCAAACGCGAGTAACCGTCGGCGCCGTCTTCGCTCGGTCGAACGATCTCGACACGGGCGCGCGCGTCGCGTCGCCCGCCCTCGCTCCCCGGGTCAAAACTCTCCCAGCCGGATGCAGGCGGCGTCGCGATCCGCGAAGCGGGCGAGCGCGGGCACGGTGGTCTTGCATTTGTCCTGGGCGTGGGGGCAACGCGGATGGAAGGGGCAGCCCGCGGGCGGGTTGAGCGGGCTGGGCGGATCGCCGGGGAGCACGATGCGTTGGCGCGTGCGCTCGCCGTCGGGATCGGGGCGCGGCACCGCGCTCACGAGGGCGCGGGTGTAGGGGTGTTGGGGGCGCTCGATCACATCCTCGGCCCGGCCGAGCTCCACGATCTTGCCGAGATACATCACGGCCACGCGGTCGCTCAGGTGTTTCACGACCGAGAGGTCGTGGGCGATGAAGACGAGGCTGAGGCCGAGCTCGCGCACGAGCTTGGCCAAGAGGTTGAGGATCTGCGCCTGGATAGACACATCGAGGGCCGAGACGGGCTCGTCGGCCACGATGACCCGCGGCTCGAGCGCGAGGGCGCGGGCGATGGCGATGCGCTGGCGCTGTCCGCCGGAAAATTCGTGCGGATACTTGGAGAGGTTGCGCGCGGGTATGCCGACCAAGGCGGCGAGCTCGGCCACGCGCGCCGGGATCTCGGCGGCGGGGCGGAGGCGGTGCACGCGCAGCGGCTCGGCGAGCGTCTCCGAGACGTTGATGCGCGGGTTGAGCGAGGCGAAGGGGTCCTGGAAGACCATCTGGAGCGCGCGGCGGGCCTCGCCGGTGGCGGCGCTCTCGGTGATGTTTTTGCCCTCCAGCCACACGCTGCCGCCGGTGGCGGGGAGCAGGCCCATGATGGTGCGGGCGAGAGTGGATTTGCCGCAGCCGGACTCGCCGACGAGCCCGAGCACCTCGCCCTTGGCGAGCGTGAGGTTGACGCCGTCGACCGCCTTCACGGTGCCGACCTGCTGCTTGAAGATGAAGCCGCGCTCGACCGGGAAGTGCGTGCGGACGTCGCGGAGTTCGAGGATGGGGGTGGCGGGGGGCACGGGTGAAAATGTGGGAACCGCTAAATTGCGCTAAAGAACGCTAAAGTCGGAAGAGCGGGGATTGTTTAGCGGCACTTAGCGGAATTTAGCGGTTCAGATTTCTCCGTCTTTCGCCCGGAGGCAGGCGTGGGCGTGGCCCGGGGCGGCCTCGAAGAGCGGGGGGGGCGGGCCGACGCGGCACTTGTCGGCGGCGAACTCGCAGCGCTCGGCGAAGGGGCAGCCGGCGAGGGGCTTGGAAAGGTCGGGCGGCAGACCGCGCAGGGTGTAGAGCTCGGAGCCCTTGGGCTGAAGCGCCGGGATGGAGCGCTGGAGCGCGCGCGTGTAAGGGTGCAGTGGATACTTGAAAAGCGTGCGCACGTCGGCGGTCTCGACGATGCGGCCCGCATACATCACCATCACGCGGTCGCAGAGGCCGGAGACGACGCCGAGATCGTGCGAGATGAAGATCACCGCCATGCCCATCTCGCGCTGGAGCTTCTTGATCAGCTCGAGGATCTGGGCCTGCACGGTGACGTCGAGCGCGGTGGTGGGCTCGTCGGCGATGAGCAGCTCGGGGCGGCCGATCAGGGCCATGGCGATCATCACGCGCTGGCGCATGCCGCCGGAGAACTGGTGCGGGTGGGCGTGGAGGCGGTTGGCGGCGTCGTTGATGCCGACGGCCTGCATCATCTCCAGCGCGCGGTCGAGGGCGGCGCGGCGGGAGATTTTTTCGTGAATGAGGAGGGGCTCGATGAGCTGGTCGCTGATCCGCAGGTAGGGATTGAGCGAGGTCATCGGGTCCTGGAAGATCATGCCGATGCGTTTGCCGCGGACGGCCCGCATCTGGGCGTCGGTGGCGCGCAGGAGGTCGAGCCCGTCGAACTTGGCGTGGGTGCCCTCGATGCGGGCGGGCGGGGAGGGGAGGAGGCGGAGGAGGGAGGAGCAGGTGACGGATTTGCCCGAGCCGGATTCGCCGACGAGGCCGAGCGTCTCGCCGCGCTCGAGCTGGAAGCTGACGCCGTCGACGGCGCGGAAGACGCCGCTTCGGGTGTGGAAGCTGGTGCGCAGGTCGGAGACGTCGAGGAGCGGCATCTGGAGGGGCGGAGGACGAGGAGCGGCGGGCGTAAGCGAGAAACGTGCCTGGAGGAAGCCGCGGACCGGGGAGCGGCGCAAGCCGCGCGGGATGCAACTTTGGTGGGTATGGCGCGCCCGGCGGGTGCGGGGCCCGCGGAGCCGCCTGCGGCGCGAGCTTGCCGGGAGCCTTTCGCCGGCCAAGCCTCCCGCGTTTTTCCCGCTCCCTCGCCGACGCGCAGATGCCCGACCACGACACCTCCTCCTCCGCCTCTCCGGGTGCTGCCGACGGCGGCGCCGCCGATCCCACGGCTTACCGGCGCGAGTTGATCCGACCGACCCTGTGGCGGCGCGTGCGGTGGCGTTTGGAGTTGGCGGTGTTTGTCGGCGTGGAGACCTTCCTGGGCCTGTTGCCGCTGCCTTGGGTGGCGGCGACCGGGCGCCTGGCCGGGGCGGTGGCGGAGCGGGTGTTGCCAAAGCGGCGCCGGATCGTCGCGCGCAACCTGCGGATCGCCTTCGCAGGCGAGCGTTCGGCGGAGGAGTTGCGGGCGCTGACCTCGGAGGTGTTTCGACGCAGCGGGGCCAACCTGCTCTGCTCCCTGCGCACCGGCGACATGGGCGAGCGCTCGCTGGCTCGGGCGCTCACGGTGCGCGACGAGGTCGTGTATCGCGAGGCGCTGGCGCGGGGCAAAGGCGTGGTGATCCTGCTCGCCCACATGGGCAACTGGGAGGCGATTGCGCAGTGGTTCCCGAAACTGCTGCCGCCCGGCGTGAAGGGCGCGACGGTGTATCGCCCCCTGAACAACCCGATCACCAACGCGCGGGTGGCGGCGACGCGGGCGCGCCGCGGGATCGGGCTCTTTTCCAAGGATGACAACCCGCTCGGCATGGCCGGCTTTTTGCGCCGCGGCGGCGTGCTCGGCGTGCTGGCCGACCAGCGCGCGGGCGAGATCGGGGAACTGGTGCCCTTTTTCGGCCGGATGACGAGTTGCACGCCGATCCCGGCGATCCTGGCGCGGCGCACGGGTGCGGCGGTGGTGGGCGTGTCGCTGCGCACGGTGGGCGCGGGGCGCTGGGAGATGGGCTTTCACGCGATGGAGTCGGGCGAACCGACGACGGTGGGCGTGATGCGCCTGCTGGAGCGGATGATGCGGGTGAGCCCGGCGGATGTGTTTTGGTTGCAGGACCGCTGGCGGGTGGAGCGAAAGTCCCCGCACCGTCAGCCGGGCAAGCCGGCGCGCTCGGCCGACGCCACCCCGAAGAAGCGGCGCCGAGCGCTGCTCTGGACGCATGCGGACGGGCGCCCCGCCCGTGCGCCGCAGGCGGTCCCCGACGACGTGGATTACGAGAACGGGCGCCCCGCGGCGGGCGAAGCCGTGGACGTGTTTCTTCGTCGCGTGGACGCCGCGTCGCCACTGCCGCTTGATTTCGTGGTGAGCGCGGAGGGCGAGGCGGAGCTGCGCGAGGTCTGCCGCCGGCTGGGGATCGGTTGGGCAAAGGAGGCCAAAGCGTGAGCGATCCTGTATCGCAAAAATCCTTACGCCGGGTGCGCGTGCTCTCGGACGGCCGTCCCGGGCACGAAAACCAGAGCGTGGGGCTGGCGCTTGCCTTGGCGAAGCGCACGGGCGCGACGCACGAGGTGGTGAAGCTCGATCCGGCGGCGCCGGTGTGGGGGCGCATGCGCGCGGCGGCCGCGGCCAGTGGCATGGGCGGGACGCCCGTGCCACAGGCGGCAGCCCACGGGCGGGACGCCCGTGCCACGCCCGACCTTGTCATCGCGGCCGGGCACCGCACGCACCTGCCTTTGTGGTGGGCCTCGCGGCGATTCGGCGCGCGTTCGGTGGTGATCATGAAGCCGAGCCTGCCGCTGGCGTTCTTCGATCTGGCCTTGGTGCCGCGGCACGACTTGGCGGAAGGCGCGGAGGATACGGCCAAACGAATCGTGACGCGCGGTGCGCTGAACCGCGTGCCCGAGGAGCTGCCGGTGAAGGAGCCTCGCGGCCTGGTTCTGCTCGGCGGCCCTTCGAAGCACCATGGGTGGGATGCGGCGGCGATGGCCGGCATGGTGACGCGGGTGATCGCGGGGCGGCCGGAGCTGGAGTGGACGCTGGCCGATTCGCGGCGCACACCGGCGGACTTTTTGCGCGGGCTGGAGCTTCCGGCGGGGCTTCGGGCGCGCAAGGTGCCCCATGCGGAGACGGGGCCGGGCTGGCTCGCGGGCGAGCTGGCGCGCTCGAGCGTGGTGTGGGCGACGGCCGACAGCGTCTCGATGGTGCACGAGGCGGTGACGGCCGGCGCGGCGACGGGGGTCTTGCCCGTGCCGGCGGCGCGTGGAGGCGAGGGCGGTCGTCCCGCGCGCGCGGTGGCGGGACTGATCGCGGCGGGCCTGGCGGTGGAGTTCCCCGCGGAGCCGAGGGCGCCGCGGGAGCGTTTTCATGAAGCGGCCCGTTGCGCGGAATTGATCGTTGCGCGGTGGTTTTCGACAGGGAGGGAGCGATGAAGGTTCTTCAGATATTGCCCGAGCTGAACTCCGGCGGTGTGGAGCGCGGCACCTTGGAGGTGGCGGCGCATCTGGTGCGCGAGGGGTATGATGCGCTGGTCGTATCCAACGGAGGACGACAGGTGGAGGCCTTGGTGCATAGCGGCGCGCGACACATTGCCATGCCCGTGCACAAGAAGCGTCTGGGCACCTTGCTGCAGGTGAGGCCGCTGAGGCGTTTGTTTGAGACGGAGCGACCGGACATCGTGCACATCCGCTCGCGCGTGCCGGGCTGGGTGGCCTGGCTGGCGCTACGCAAGATGTCCTCGACCGAGCGGCCGCGGCTCGTCAGCACCGTGCACGGTTTTTACTCGGTCAACGCCTACTCGGCGATCATGACGCGCGGCGAGCGGGTGATCGCGGTGTCGGAGTGTATTCGTGATTACGTGAGGGCCCATTTTCCCCGCACTCCCGAGTCCGCGGTCCGTGTCATCCCGCGCGGGGTGGAGCCCGGGCGCTATCCGCGGGGATTTGAGCCGGATGCGGGGTGGCTCGTCGATTGGCAGCGCGAGCAGGCCAACTTGAAAGGCAAGATCACGCTGCTTTTGCCGGGACGCATCACACGCCTAAAGGGGCACGAGGACTTTTTCGGGCTGATCGCTGGTCTCAAGGCGGGAGGCCTGCCGGCACACGGCTTGGTGGTGGGCGACACCCATCCCAAGAAGCGTGCCTACCTCGACGAGCTTCGCGCTTCGGTGTCGGCGCGTGGGCTTGACGAGGACATTTCCTTCCTCGGGCACCGAAGCGATTTACGCGAGATCATGGCGGTAAGCGATCTGGTCCTCTCGCTTTCGCAGCAGCCGGAGTCGTTTGGTCGCACGGTGGTGGAGGCGCTGTCGCTCGGGCGGCGTTTCGTGGGTTACGATCACGGTGGGGTGGGGGAGCAGCTGCGGGTGATCTTCCCTGCGGGCTGCGTTCGGCTGGGCGACGTGGAGGGTCTTTTGGAAACGACCCGCCGGGTCTTGCTTGAGCGGCCCGAGCCGGGCCCGATCCCGGCCGCCTACACCTTGGAGGCGATGTGCCGGGCCACCGAGGCTGTTTATCGAGATCTGCTGGCGACGCCACGCGCGGCTTAGGGGCTTGAAAGCCCGCTCTTGAAGCCGCGGGCGTGGGCCGTTGCGCTTGGATGCTTACATGAACTCCCTCGCGATCGTCGGTCTCGGCTACGTCGGCCTGCCCCTCTCGTTGCAATTCGCCCGCTCGGGTTGCCGCGTGCTCGGGCTCGACATCGATCCGAAGAAGATCGACGCGATCAAGGCCGGTCGCAGCTACATCAAGCACATCGAGTCCGCCGCCATCTCCGAGCAGCATGCCGCGGGTCGCCTCGATGCCAGCACGGATTTCTCGCGGGCGAGCGAGGTCGAGGCGCTCGTGCTCTGCGTGCCAACCCCGCTCAACGCCTTCCGCGAGCCTGACCTCAGCTATGTGCTCAACACCGGCCGTTCCCTCGCCCCGCACCTGCGCAAGGGCATGCTCGTGGTGCTCGAGTCCACCACCTATCCCGGCACCACCGACGGCGAACTCCGCGAGGTGCTCGAGGCCGGCTCGGGCCTCAAGGCCGGCGTGGACTTCCATCTCGCTTTCTCGCCCGAGCGCGAAGATCCGGGCAACCCCGACAGCAAGGTCGCCCGCATCCCGAAGGTCGTCGGCGGCCTCACGCCCGCCTGTCTCGAAAAGGCGCTCGCGCTCTACGGCCGCGCCATCGAGAAGCTCGTGCCGGTCAGCTCCTGCCGCGCCGCCGAGGCGACCAAGCTGCTCGAGAACATCTTCCGCTCGGTGAACATCGCCTTGGTCAACGAGCTCAAGCTCGTCTACGGCGCGATGGGCATCGACATCTGGGAGGTGATCGAGGCGGCGAAGACCAAGCCCTTCGGCTACATGCCCTTTTACCCCGGCCCCGGCCTTGGCGGGCACTGCATCCCGATCGACCCCTTCTACCTCACCTGGAAGGCCCGCGAGTTTGGCCAGCACACGCGCTTCCTCGAGCTCTCCGGCGAGATCAACACCGCCATGCCCGACCACGTGGTGCGCGTCTGCTTCGAGGCGCTCAACGCGGAGGGGAAATCCGTGAAGGGCGCGCGCGTGCTCATCCTCGGCCTCGCCTACAAGGCCAACGTGGACGACGACCGCGAGTCGCCGACCTACAAGCTCATCCAGAAACTCGAG
>JAUVVA010000033.1 GCA_030604905.1 Verrucomicrobiota bacterium
CTGCCGGCGATGTCGAAGGGCGCGAGGCGCTTGTCGAAGGAGACGGACTCGCTGAAGCGGAGCATCAGGTCGGCGGGGCCGGCGGAGAAGCGGCCGCCCCAGGAGGCTTGGGAAGATTTCGCCATGGGAGAGGGTGGGATCGGAAAAACCGGGAGCAGACGAGGCCGCGGGGCCGCGGGCAACGCGAAAGGGGACGGAGCCCGGCTCAGGCCCTCGGGTGGGCCTTGTCATACACCTCCCGCAGGCGCGCCACCGTGACGTGGGTGTAGACCTGCGTGGTGTTGAGCGAGGCGTGCCCGAGGAGCTCCTGCACCAGCCGGAGATCCGCGCCGGCGTTGAGCAAATGCGTGGCGTAGCTGTGGCGCAGCTTGTGCGGCGTGAGATCGAGCGGCAGCCCCGCCAGCGCGAGGTAGCGCTTGAGCATGAGCTGCACCGCCCGGTCGCTCATCCGCCGATGCGCGGTGTCGACCAGCACCGGCGCGTCGGGGCCGGTGTCGCGGGCGTATTCATTTTTCCACTTCGCCAGCACGCCCGCGGCCACCTTGCCGAGCGGGCAGAGGCGCTCCTTCTTTCCCTTGCCGAGCACGCGGGCCACGGCGCCGTCGGCCTCGATCTGCCCGTAGTTGAGCCCGGTGAGCTCGCTCACCCGCAGCCCCGCGCCGTAGAGCAGCTCCATCGCCAGCCGGTCGCGCCAGGCCACGAATGGCGTCGCGGTGCCGTTCTCGATCAGGCGCTGCGGCCCGCCGAGCAGCTCCTTCATCTGCTTCTCGGTGAGAAACTGCGGCAGGCGTTTTTCGAGCTTCGGCAGCGCCAGCCCGACCAGCGGGTTCTTGGTCACGCGGCCGCGCCGCATCCAGAACTTGAAGAAGGCCCTCAAGCCCGAGGCGTGGTTGTGCAGCGTGCGCCGCCCCATGCGGGCCTGGGCCTCGATCACGAAGTCGCGCATCACCCGCGGCGTGAGCCCTTCGAGCTCCCCTCCCGCCGCGCCGCCCGCCCCCTCGCGCCGCCAGCGCACGAAGTCCTCGAAGGCCTGCCGGTAGTTGCGCAGCGTATACGCCGAGTAGCGCCGCTCGAGCGCGAGATACTCCGCAAACGGCGCCCACCACTCGCGCGTCAGCCGCTCGTCGGCCGCCTGCGTTTCCTCATCCGCGCCCATCAGCGTAATCCGCGGTTAAATATTCCGAACCAGATCAAACCCACGTGCCTCGCGGCTCTGCCTGCATCCGTGTCCATCCGTGTCCATCCGTGGTCAAACCACGCCTCCCGCCGCCACCTTCGTCTCGACCGCGCGCATCACCCGGTCGCTTTCCCGGCGTAGCGCGCCCTCGGGGTCCAGCCCCTTGGCCCGCGCCGCCGCACACAATTCAAACAGGGTCCGCCCGAGCGTCTCGTCGTCCAAGGCGGCGCCCAGCTCACGCACCCGCGCCACGTCCACCGCGCCCTCGGCCGGCAGGGACTGCTTCTCGACCTGCTTCCAGACCGCCTCGGCCAGCATCGTCGCCGGCAGGCGCGGCGGCTGCTCCTTGAAAAGCCCCTTCTTTTCCGGCCCGTTCTTCTTCTCCTGCGCCTTGATCTGCTCCCACTTCACGATCACGTCGCCCGCCGTGCCGAGCTTGGCGCCGTCGCCAAAGACGTGCGGATGCCGCCGGATCAGCTTGTCGTTCACCTCCCGCGCCACCGCATCGAGGTCAAACTCGCCGCGCTCCTCCGCGATCTGGGCGTGGAAGACCACCTGGATCAACACGTCGCCCAGCTCCTCGCGCATGTGCGGGTAGTCCTCGCGGTCGATGGTGTCGATCAACTCGCTCACCTCGTCGATCAGGCAGCGGACGAGGGACTGGTGCGTCTGCTCGATGTCCCAGGGGCAGCCGCCGGGGGCTCGCAGGCGGGCGATGGTGGCGCGCAGTTCGTCGAGGGCTTGGCTCATTGCCCCCAGCACTAGGGGCGCTTTGGTGAATTCACCAGAAAAGCGTGCGGGAAAAATGCGAGGCGCGCGCCCTCGCATTTCTCCCGCTTGCGCATCTCCGCCGCCGACGGCAGGCTCCGCGGCTTTCGCCGCCATGTCCGCCCCCGCGTCCTCCTCCCCCGCGTCCGCCCAAGCCGCGCCGCTCCGCTTCGCCCTCGTGGGCTGCGGAGCCATCGCCCCCACCCAGGCCAAGGCCCTGCAGGAGCTGCCCGGACAGGCCCTCCTCACCCATTGTTGCGATCTCGACGCCGCCCGCGCCGCGACCTTCGCCGCCAAGCACGGCCTCGCCGTCGCCTCCTGGTCCGCGATCCTCGCCGATCCCGCCATCGACGCCGTCACGCTCTGCACCCCGAGCGGCGCCCACGGCGAGCTCGCCGCCCAGGCCCTCCGCGCCGGCAAACACGTCGTCGTGGAAAAACCCATGGAGGTCACCGTCGCCGCCTGCGACGCCCTGCTCGCCGCGCAACGCGCCTCCGGCCGCCGCCTCGCCGTGATTTCCCAACACCGCTTCGACCCCGACGCGCGGGTGGTGCGTGAACTCCTCGCCGAAAAGGCCCTCGGCCGCCTCATCGCCGCCGACATCCGCATCCCCTGGTATCGCACCCAGGAATACTACGATTCCGGCGACTGGCGCGGCACCTGGGCCCTCGACGGCGGCGGCTGCCTCATGAACCAGGGCATCCACACCGTCGACCTCATGCTCTGGCTGCTCGGCCCGGTGCGCGAGGTCTACGCCCGCGTGGCCACCGCCGCCCACGAGCGCATCGAGGTGGAGGACATCGCCTGCGCCACGCTGACCTTCGCCAACGGCGCCCTCGGCACCCTCTTCGCCTCCACCGCCTGCTACCCGGGCTTCCTCGCCCGCCTCGCGCTCTACGGCACCGAGGGCAGCGCCATCCTCGAGGGAGACGAATTGCAGACCCTCGCGATCCGCGGGCGCGAGACCGTGCGCGGCGCCGCCGGCTCCGCCCACGCGCACCAGGTGGCCACCGGAGGCACCCGCAGCGCCGTGCACCACGCCGAGGCCGGCCAGACCGCCGCCGAGCGCCCCGTCTGGAAGTGGGGCGACGCCCACCGCGCCCAGTTCGCCGAGTTTGTCCAAGCCGTGCGCGAGAATCGCGAGCCCCTCGTCAACGGCGACTCCGGCCGCGCCGCCGTCGCCCTTATCCACGCCGTCTACGAATCCGCCCGCAGCGGCGCCCCCGTCAGGCTCGCATAAAATAGCCATTGGTCATTGGTCATTGGTCATTGGTCATTGGTCATTGGTCATTGGTCATTGGCCATTCTCCCGCTCCCCTCCCCGCTCAATCCCAGGTCTCCGCCGCCGCCCCCTTCCGCCCATGCCGCTCATTCCCATCGAGGATAACTTCAACGACGTCGTCTCCAAGGCCCAGCGCGGCTACGGCATCTCCGACGCCGAGCTCGCCGCCCGCGCCGAGGTGAGCGCCGAAGACCTCGCCGCGGTCAAGGCCGGCCAGCCCCTCCTCCCCGTCCTCCGCCGCCTCGCGCGCCACCTCCAGCTCTCGCCCGACGCGCTCGAGGTGCTGGCGAAAAAAGAGGCCTACCCGCGCGCCCCGCTCTTCCCGCGCGGCTTCGCGATGTTCAACACCCCCCACGAGGACATGACGGTCAACAACTACCTCGTCTGGGATCCCAAGACGCGCGACGCCGCCATCATCGACACCGGGGCCGACGCCACCGAGCTGCTCCAGCTCGTATCCAGCGAACGACTACGCGTGAAGCAGATCCTCCTCACCCACTCCCACGAGGACCACGTCGCCGCCCTGCCCGAGCTCCTCGCCGCCACCCGCGCCGAGGTGTGGATCCACGAGAACGAGCCGCTCGAGCGCAGCGGCCTGCGCCGCTTCGCCGACAACGCCTACTTCCACCTCGGCGTCATCGCCATCAAGTGCCTGCCCACGCCCGGCCACTCCCCCGGCCAGACCACCTTCTACGTGCAGGGGCTCTCGCGTCCCCTCGCCCTTTGCGGCGACGCCCTCTTCTCGGCCTCGGTCGGCGGCAGCCCGACCCACTTCCGCGAGCAGGTAAAGAGCACCCGCGCCCGCATCTTCAGCCTCCCCAAGGACACCGTCATCGGCCCCGGCCACGGCCCCCTCACCACCCTGGCCCACGAGCGAAAATACAACCCCTTCTTCGCCCCTGATCGCCTCGCGCCCCCGCCCGAGCCCGCCGCCGCGGCGAGCGAAGGCGCGGAGCGCCCGGCCACTGCCCCGGGACGAGCGGACAAAACCCGCCCCCGCGGCAACAAAAGCGCCGGCCCCGCCGCCTTCCACGGCCGCCGCAAGCGCTGAGCGATTCTCTTTCGGTGGCAGGCCGCGACGCGGGGCCACCGGGAGCGCGCGTGCCGAGGCCCCATACCCCGCACGCCCCGCCGCCCTCCGTCCCGGCCACGCCCACCTCGTGACAGGCCCGTTTGTCCCCACCCTCGACGGACAAACCACCGTATTTCCTCTTGCGGTCCAGCTTGATACGAATCGCCACCTCGCCGACGCTTTCACCGTTCCCTAACAGCCCCGGGGCCGGAATCGGTTAGACTCCGGACCTCGTTTCCGCCATTTCCCCTAGTATGCAGGTAAACATCCGCAGGCAGACCCTCATGATCCTCGGGCTGGCCGCGAGCCTCACCGTCGCGCTTCTCGTCGTCGCCTTTGACGAAAGCCTGCGCGAGAAACTCGGGACCACCTACTGGGTCATCGGGCTGTCGTTGATCGGCAGCATCCTGCTCGTCCTCACCGGTTACGTCTTCGACCGCAGCCTTCATTCCAAGCTGAAGGAGATCAACCAACAGGCGACCAAGGCGCGCGAGGAGGATCCCCGCGGCGACGGCGGCGGCCTCGGCGACGACCCCGACGAGATCATGGGCCTCGCGCGCAAGATCGAGCAGATGGCGCGCAGCCTGCAAAAATCCGAAGCCAGCTACCGCGCCATCGTCGAGGACCAGGCCGACCTGATCTGCCGCTACAAGTCCGACGGCCGCCTCACCTTTGCCAACGGCGCCTACGCCAGTTTCTTCGGTCGCCGCCGCCAGGACCTCGCCGGCCAGCCCTGGTCCATCCTGTCCTCCGGCCTCACCCCGTGGAAGGTCCTCGATCACTGGCCCGAAAGCGCCACCTTCGAGACCGCGCTCACCAATGCCGACGGACGCGCCTGCGTGATCCAGTGGACCCACCGGGCCATCACCGACCGCGAGGGCCAGATCATCGAATACCAGGCCGTCGGCCACGACATCTCCGTGCGCAAGCAGGCCGAGCTCGCCTTGCGCGAAGCCAAGGAGGCCGCCGAGTCCGCCGACCGCGCCAAGAGCGAATTCCTCGCCATCGTCAGCCACGAGATCCGCACCCCGATCAACGGCATCGTCGGTTTCTCCCGCCTCCTCCGCGAGACCCCGCTCACCGCCGACCAGATCGCCCACATCGAGACCATCCAGCGCTGCGGCCTCTCGCTCGAGACCCTCGTCTCCGACATCCTCGACCTCTCCAAGATCGAGGCCGGACGCCTCGAGATCCACGCCGGCCCCTTCTCCCTCCGCGATTGCATCGACGACGTCGTCTGCCTCTTCGCCGAGCGCGCGCACCGCTCCGGCCTCCACATCGACGTCGAGATCGATCCCGCCATGCCGCCGATCCTCCACGGCGACCAGAATCGCCTCCGCCAGATCCTCACCAACCTCGTCGGCAACGCGGTCAAGTTCACCGAACAAGGCGGCGTCACCATTCGCCTCCGCGGCCAAATGCTCGACTCCTCGCGCGGCCGCGACGCCGACGAGCGCCCCTTCCAGCTGATTTGCGAGGTGATCGACACCGGCCCCGGCATTCCGGCCGATCAGATCCCGCGCCTCTTCCGCTCCTTCAGCCAACTCGACTCCTCCACCACGCGCCGCCACGGTGGCACCGGGCTCGGCCTCGTGATCTCGAAGCGTCTCTGCGAGCTCATGCAGGGGCACATCGAGGTGCAAAGCGCGCCCGGCCGCGGCTCCACCTTCCGCTTCGACCTCCGGATGGCCTGCCAGCGCGGCGACACCGTCGAGCCCTTCCCCCGCCCCGCCGCCCCGGCCTCCGGCCTCGGCACGCTCCGCGCGGTTTGACCCCGCCACAGCTCCGCCTGGTAGCCGGCGTGGAGTCGCATGGGCTCAGCGCCCATGTTCCGCACCCACAGGCGAGACGCCCGTGCCGGTTGCTTTAGCCGCTTGTGCCGGCTCGAACCGGGCTAAGACGGGATCATTCAATTGGACGGCGGAGCATCGCCCGCCGACTCGGCTCAACGCCGCGTCGCCACCGGCACGCGCTCAAACACCGCCGCCCGCGTGTCGCGCGGCGTCATCAAAATCAGGTGCTCGCCCTCCTGCCGCCAGCCCACCACCCGGCTCAGGGTGCGCGTGTAGCGTTGCTCCGCCTCCATCCACTCCGGCGGACCCAGCCGGCGCGTCAGGGCGAGAGGGCCAAAGACCAAGCCTTGCCCGTCCTGGGTGTAGCGACTCACAAATTGATTCACCCCGGCGTTGCCATTAGCCCGCACTCCCTCCCGACCGAAGGCCAGGGTCTGCACCGACCAGCCCTCCGGCGGCCGGGGCGCGGGAGCGCCGCGCAGCTCCACCAACACCCACGAGGTCCCCTCCAGATCGCGGATCACCGGGATGCGCGTCTCGCGCGTCTCACGGGCCACCGGGCGCGCGCCCTGCTCCGTGTCGGAGGGACGCGGAGCCTGATGCGTGGCACAGCCGCCAAGCAGAAGCGCGGAAACCAAAAGGACGAAACCGGAAGATTTCATGGGAGTTGAAAGGAGGATAACTGGAGCCTAGGCCCCGACCCTCGTCCACGCAATCGGTTCCGCAGCGGACATTCGCCAGGTCGTGGCAACGCGCGCAGCGAGCCCGGGATGGTCGCCAAAGCCGGGCGCCGAGGAGCGCCCCGCGCCCGCTTCCCGCCCGATTCCCCGGGTCGCCGAAGCGCCGGAAAAAAATGGGCGGCGCCGACGCCGGTGCGACGGCCCCGCCACGCGAGGCCGCCGCCGAGTCGCCAAGTCCACGAGGGGAGACGGGCGCAACCGGGATCCGGCAAGCCCTCCGGCCGCGTCGAGGTGTGCACAGGGTCCACCCCGCGGCGCGACCGGGGCTGCATGCCGCCGTCGCGGATCAACGCGTCGCGGCGATATCGCGCGCGCCGGGGCGCAGCGAGAGACCGACATCGCGGAAGTCCTCGGAGAGGCGTCCGAGCGACTCGCGCACGGGCTCCGCGCGTTCGTTCGCCCGAGCGACGAAGGGGCGGGCCGTTTCCAGGCCGCGCTGGCTCAGATCGACGCTCAGGGCGGTGATCACATCGAGCACGCTGGCGCGGAAGGGCGCATACTCGGTGCGCACCTCCTGGTAGTTGCGCGAGATCCGCTCCAGACGCTCCGCGACCTCGTCGCGACGCTGGAACGAGGCTCCGCGCAGCTCCGCGTTCTGGATCGTGGCCACTTCGCGGCCCCAGTCCTGGAGATAGGATTCGCTCTGGTTCTGCATCCGGTTCGCCGAGTTGGTGACCTTGGCGGAAGTCGACTCGAGCGCCGCGAATTCACGACGCACCTCCTCGAACTGACCACGGATGTCGCCGGGGCGCTCCGTCAGCTCCTGCAAGGCGGCGAGCGTCGAGTCCATCTGCAGACGCATCTGCTGCACGTTGTCCGACGCCGAACGAATCGACTCGGAGGTGTTGGACGCCTTCGTCAGAGCCGGACTCTGCCGCTGCGTCGCGCCCATGCGGTTCTGACATCCGGTAAAGCCGATCCCGGCGCCAACCAAGATCGAAGAAGTAAGCACAATGCGAAGGGTAGTGTGTGGTTTCATTGGGAAGAACAGGGTTCGCCCGCACCCTCGGCGCTTCCGTGCGCAAATCAAGTCAGACCGCTTTTTCTTCTCGTTGAAAATCAGCGGGATAAAATAGCATCTAGCCCGATGCGCGGCCCCGGGGGCCGGCCGGGGCGGGGGCGCGAACGCGACTCCACACCCGGCCTCGGGCGCTCATCCGCCCCCCGGCCCGGGAGCAGCCTCCAGCCCGGCCGGGCCCATGGGGCGCCACGCCACACAAGGGACTCGCCAGCACCGCTTAACGGATTCACAAGGTTTTGGCAAAGCCCACTCCGGAATCGGTCATACCCGTCCCCCGATGACGCCTCGCAGCCTCACACACCGCTCGCCGCTCCTGGGCTTGGTCGTCGCGTGGGGCATCGGCTCCGCGCTGGTGCATCTCGGCGGCGCCCCGTGGTCGCCGCGGATTTGGGCGATGCTTGCGCTTGGCGGCCTGGCCCTCGCCGTCCTCGCGCATGTTCTCGGCCCGCGTTTCTCCGCCTGTTTCCAAATCGCGCGCCCCACCTTCCTCGCGGGGCTCGCGCTCGCCCTCGCCGCGGCCGGGGCCCTTCGCACCAGCGACGTCCGCGGCCGGCTCGCCGAGTGGGACGCGTTGTCGCTCCCGCCACGCGAAGCGCGCCTCGAACTGCGCGTGGAGCGCGCCTTCGCCTCCCGCCAGGCCGGGCGCGCCTCCGGTCTCGCTCGCGTCGTCTCGGCCGGGCCGCACCTCGCCGACCTCGTCGGCCAGCGCGTGCAGTTCTCGGCCGCCTGGCCCGAGGAGGCGGCCGCGCCTCTGCGCGGCGCGCGCTTCTCCGCGCTCGGCCTCCTCGCTCCCCTGCCCCGTCTGCCCGAGGCGGGCAGCTTTGAGCGTTTCCTCGCCGACGAAGGCGCCAACTTCACCTTCAACCGCGCCCGCCTCGAAGGGCCGGTCCACCCCGCCGGCCCTTGGACTCGGCTCTACGCCTCCGCCGGCCAACGCCTGGAAGACACCCTGCGCCACGGCCTCGAATCCCGCCCCCACCTCGCCGACCTCTACGTGGCCATGCTCCTGGGTCGCAAACAGGCGCTCAGCCGCGAGCAGCGCGATTGGTTCGTGCGCAGCGGCACCATGCATCTCTTCGCGATCAGCGGTCTGCACGTCGCCGCGATCGCGGTCGCCTTTCACACCCTGCTCATCCTCGCGCGCGTGCCCTCCCGCCCGCGCTTCCTCGCCGGCACGCTCCTGCTCTGGCTCTACGTCGAGATCACCGGCGGGCAGCCCTCCGCCATCCGCGCCTTCTGGATGATCACCTGCCTGCTCGGCGCGCGGCAACTGCGGGCGCCCACCAACAGCCTCTCCGCCCTCTGCGCCTCGGCGCTCGGCGTGCTCATCGTCTCACCGCACCAGCTCTTCGGCGCCGGCTTCCAGATGAGCTACGGCATCGTCGCCGCCATCCTTCTTTACGGGGTGCCGCTCCAGGAAAAATGGCAGGCCGGCTGGCGCCCTTGGGCCCTGCTGCCCGCGGAATCGCGCCGCTGGACGCACACCACTTGGGAGGAGGGCGTGCGCCTGACGCTGGCCGCGCTCGCGCTCGGCCTCGCCGCCACCCTGATCAGCACGCCGGCCACGCTTGGCTTCTTCGGCCTCGTCGCGCCCGGGGCCTTTTTCGTCAACCTCCTCCTCGTGCCGGCCGCCTCCTTGGTCATCTTCTCCGGCGTGGCCTCGATGCTCGCGGGCCTGGTGGGGCTGGCTCCGGTGTCCGTGCTCTTCAACCACTCCGCGGGCCTCGTGCTCGCGTTGATGGAGGGAAGCGTGGTGGCCGCGCTCGGCGTGCCGGGCTCCTCCCTGCCCGCGCAGCTCGATCCGCCCTGGCTGCCCGCGCTCGGCGGCCTCGGGATACTCGCGCTGCTCGCGCTCGGCTACGCGCGCCGTTGGCCGGAGCATCCGCTCGGCGCGGCGCTGCCCTACGGCGCCCTGGCGATCTTCCTCGCCCTCGGTCTCTCCTTCGCGCGCATGCCCTGAATCAGCGGGCGCTCGGCCGCCGCGCCCGGGCTCCTTCGAGGCCGGCGCTTCGGAGGCGGCGGCATGCCTGCCGCCGCACCGCGCCGCGCCCCTCCGCCACTCCGCCGGCTCAGGCCGCCACCGCGCCGGTGGTCGGCGGAGTGATGGCGCCGGTCTCGGCGGCGTTTTCGACCACGTGGTCGACGATGCCGTAGGCCTTGGCCTCGTGGGCGCTCAGGTAGTAGTCGCGATCTGAATCCTTCTCGAGCTGCTCGATGCTCTTGCCGGTGTGGCGCGAGAGCACGTTGTTCAAAGTCTGGCGCCAGCGGATGATCTCGCGCGCCGCGATCGCGATGTCGGCCGCCTGACCGCCCGCGCCGCCGCTCGGCTGGTGGATCATCACGCGGCTGTGCGGCAGGGCGAAGCGCTTGCCCTTCGTGCCGGCGGCGAGAAGCACGGTGGCCATGCTCGCGGCCATGCCGATGCAGTAGGTGACGACGTCGCACTGGAGGAAGCGAATCGTGTCGTAGATGGCCATGCCGCCGGTCACCACGCCGCCGGGCGAGTTGATGTAGAGATGGATGTCCTTCTTGGGATCCTCCATCTGGAGGAAGAGGAGCTGGGCGATGACCACGTTGGCCACGCCGTCGTCGATCGGCGTGCCGATAAAGATGATCCGGTCCTTCAAAAGGCGGGAGTAGATGTCCATCGACCGCTCGATGCGGCCGTTGTTCTCGATCACCATCGGCACGTAGTAACTCATAGGATGGCGTCGAACTTCACCGCCCTCGCGCGGAAGGCAAGCGCCCGCTGCCCCTCGCCGAAATCGGGGGCGCCCTCCGCGCCGCCGACTCCGCACCGCCGACTCCGCGCCGCCCACGGCGGCGGCGGCGCGTCCCGGGAGTTTCCCCGGTCGGCGGGCGCGGGGCGCGCCCCGTGCGCCGCGCGCCCGGCTCAGACCAGATCGGGCGGCACCGTGGCGAGGGATTCCTCCAGGGTGGTGAGGCCGTCCTTCACCTTGAGCATCGAGTCCTGGTGCAGGGTCTTCATGCCGCCGCGCATCGCGATCTTCTTCAGCTCGGCCGATTCGAGGCCCTTGTTGATGCCCTCGATCAACTCGGAGTTCGTCACCATGAGCTCGTGGATGCCCACGCGGCCCTTGTAGCCGGTGTTGTTGCACTTCGGGCAGCCGCGCGGGCTCGCCTTGTAGATCTGGCCCGACCAGCCGATGGCGTTCTCCAAAAGCTCCTTTTCCCGGCCCTCGGGCTCGTGCGCGACCTTGCACTGCTTGCACACGCGGCGCATCAGGCGCTGGGCGCAGACGCAGAGCAGCGAGGAGCTGATCATGAAGGGCTCGATGCCCATGTCGGTCAGACGCGCGATCGTGCTCGGGGCGTCGTTGGTGTGGAGCGTGGAGATGAGCAGGTGACCGGTGAGCGCGGCCTCGACCGCGATGTTGGCGGTCTCCTTGTCGCGGATCTCGCCGACGAGGATGATGTCGGGGTCCTGGCGCAGGTAGGCGCGAAGCGCGCTGGCGAAGGTCAGGCCGATCTGCCGGTGCATCTGCATCTGGTTGATGCCGGGCAGGGTGTATTCGATGGGGTCCTCGGCGGTGCGGATGACGACATCGGGCGCGTTGATCTCGCCGAGCGCGGAGTAGAGCGTCATCGACTTGCCCGAGCCGGTGGGGCCGCAGTGCAGGATCATCCCGTAGGGCTGGCGGATGCACTCGCGATACTTGGCGAGGTTTTCCTCGGAGAACCCGAGCGCGGGCAGGGGCAGCGTGGACTTCTGCTTGTCGAGGATACGCATCACGACGCCCTCGCCGTAGTTGAGCGGCGCGGTGGAGACGCGCAGGTCGACGTCGATGCCCTTCTTCGTGTGGTGCTTGAAGACGATGCGTCCGTCCTGCGGCAGGCGGCGCTCCGCGATGTCGAGGTTGCACATGATCTTCAGGCGGGCGACGAGCGCCGGGCCCACCTTGGCCGGAAGGCGAAGCTTTTCCTGGCAGATGCCGTCGATGCGGTAGCGGACCACGATCTCCTTTTCCCAAGGCTCGACGTGGATGTCGGAGGTGCCGGAGTAGTAGGCGTCCTCGATGATGCGGTTGGCCAGCTGCACGATCGGGGCGGAGTCCTCGGTGACGTCCTCCTCGACGCCATCGCCGTCGGCGCCCTCGAGACCGTATTCCTGGCCGATCGCGCCGACCACGTCGTCGAAGCCCGCGGGGCGCGTGGCCTCCTTGGTGAACTTATCCTGGATGTCCTTCTCGCGCGCGAGCAGGCGCACCACGCGCTTGCCCGTGAGCTCGTTCACCTTTTGCGGGATCGCGAGGTCGAAGGGGTTGGCCACGGCGAGCAGCAGCGTGTCGCCCGCATAGCCGATCGGAAGGCAGAGATGCTCCTGGCAAAACTCCTGCGGCACGCGCTCGTAGGTGGAGGGGCCGACGCGGAACTTGGCCGCAAAGAAGGGGGCGAGGTGGTAGGCGGCGGCCTTGGCGACGAAGAGCTGCGTCGGGCTGACGTTCATCTCGCGCAGCAGCTTGTCGAGCTCCTCGCCCGAGGTCTCATCCTCGCGGTTGCTGAGCGTCTCGACCTGCTCGGGCGAGAGGCGGCCCTGTTTTTCGAGTTGCTGGACGATCTGGAGCTGGAGTTTGCCGAGCGGCATGAGGAGCGGTGGGCGGGGGTTGGACCTTGAAGAGAGGGAGTCGAGGGACGAGGCGGGCGGAGCGGACTGGGGACGACGGCGGCGCGACGCGGATCAGGACTTGGCGGCGCTGGCGAGGCGCTCGAGCGTGTCCGCGATGGCCTCGAGGGTGGTGCCATACCAGATGACGTGGCCGCCGAGCTGTTTTTCCCAGAAGCTGCGCACCGAGGGGCTGAGGTAGTAGGCGGAGGCGACGAGCGTGAAGTCCTCGTCACGGTCGAAGGGAACGGTCCAGGTGGCCCAGCAGGCGGGGTGGCTGAGGCCCACGCGCACGTCCTCCGCGCCCTCGTAGTGGTGGAGGTCGACCAGGCCGATGCTGTGCTCGTCGACGCAATACTGGAGCACGTCCTCCTCCTTCACCACCTTCAGGTCGTAGGCCAGCACGCCGAGCAGGGTGCACTGGCGCGGGGTGCCGCCGGCGATGAGCTCGAGCAGCTTCTCGTTGGCGCTCTCCAGCTGGTCGACGGTGATGAGGTTGGCCTCGACCAAGCTCGCGCCGAGCAGGCGGTTGGCGCGCATGAGGAGCGAACGGATCTCGGCGGGCGTGGGGGCGGGGGCGAGCGGGGCGGCCATGCGTAGGTGGGTGGTGGATACGTGGGTTCTTGCGGGAGGCGGAGGCGATGCGGCGGCGCGGGGGCGGGCTCAGGCGAGGGCGGCGCGCGGACGGGACATGACGCGGGGCTTGCCCCCGTGCTTGATCACGCGGGTGCGGATCGCCTGCTTGAGCTCCTCGAGGCCGTCGCCGGTCAGGCAGGAGATCTTGAGCAGCTCGACCTTGTGCTTTCGCTTGAAGGCCGCGAGGTGCTTTTTGGCCTCGGGCAGGTCGGTCTTGTTGGCCACCACGAGGCGCGGCTTCTTGAGCAGCTTGGGGTCGTAGGCCTTCAGCTCGGCGAGGAGCGTGGCGTAGTCCTCGCGCGGGTCGCGGTCGTCCGAGCCCGCCATGTCGAGGAGGAACATGAGCAGCTTGCAGCGCTCGATGTGGCGCAGGAAGCGGTGGCCGAGCCCGCGGTTCTCGCTCGCGCCGGCGATCAGGCCGGGCACGTCGGCGAGCAGCAGGCGGTCGTAGGTCTCGGGATACTCGATCACGCCGATCTGCGGGTGCAGCGTGGTAAAGGGATAAGGGGCGGCCTTGGGCCGGGCCTTGGTGATGGCGCGGGTGAGGGAGGATTTGCCGGCGTTGGGGAAGCCCACGAGGCCGACGTCGGCGATGGACTTGAGGACGAGGCGGAAAGTGCCCGTCTCGCCGGGTTTGCCGGGCAGGGCGGTGCGCGGGGCGCGGTTGACCGAGGACTTGAAATGCGGGTTGCCCCAGCCGCCGTTGCCGCCGGCGCAGAGCACGACCTCCTGGCCGTCCTCGGTGATCTCGGCCACCACCGCGCCGTTCTCCTCGTTGATCACCACCGTGCCGAGGGGCATGCGGAGGATGGCGGATTTGCCCTCGCGACCGTGGCAGTCCTTGCCCTGGCCGTGCTCGCCGCGCTCGGCGTTCCAGTGCGGCTTGTATTTGTAGTCGACGAGGTTGTTGGTGTCGTCGTCACCGACCAGGATGACGTCGCCGCCCTTGCCGCCGTCGCCTCCATTGGGGCCGCCCCAGGGCTCGTATTTCTCGCGCCGGAAGGACACGCAGCCGCGCCCGCCGTCGCCGGCTTTCACCTTGATCACGCACTCGTCGATAAACATGCGGGCGCGATGGTGCACAAAGCCCGGCGCTTGCCAAGGGGCGGGAAAGATTCCGTCCACCAAGGGAACGTGAAAAAGCGCCGCGCCCCTCCGTGCAGCCTCCGGCGGCGACGCGTGAACTTAACCCGGGGATACCTGGCTCAGCCCGCTCCGCCGCTTCGCTCCCGCAGCGCCCGGTGGGCCCGCACCAACTCGTCGACCCGCACCTGGACGTTCTGCACCGAGGGCACGCCGATGAAGCCGATTTTCTTCTCGTGGTTGCGCCCCTTCGATCCCCGCACCCACTCGCGCGCCAAGATCAGGTCGCCGCTGCCGTCGGCCCGCTGCACCCGCTCCACGTCCGTCAGCTCCTCCGGCGCGAAACTCCGCACGCTTACGCCGCTCCCGAACGGTGCGGGCGCCACGATGATCGCCCGATCCGTCGTCAGCGCGTAGGCGGTGCGCCGCGCCAACTTCGCCGCCCACCACGGCGCGCTAAACATGCCCGCCCCGATCAGCACAAAGGGCAGGCCAAACAAGGCGAAAATCCCGCCCCCCCGCGAGGCCATGATCATCCAGAAGACCGAAAAAGCCGTCCACGGGATCGCGAAAAGCAGGATCGGCAGCGTCATCCGCCAGTGCCGCTTCGCATCCGGCGCGCTCTGCCAAAGGAGCCGCTCGCCGGGTTTGAGTTCACCGTCGAGGAGACGCTGCGTGTTGGGCTCCAGCGGGATCGATTCGGAGATGGCGCGAAGACTCATGCGCGGCACGCTGGCGACTTCCCCCGCCGAAAGCACGCCCGAAGGCGGCCCGGCCGCCCGCCGCCCCCCCCGCCCCCCCCGGCCCCGGGCCTCGGAAAAACCCCGCCACGCCCCCACCAGCGCCCCCCGGTGACAGAACTCGGGCAGGCACCCAGCCTCCACCTTTACGCCAGCCACCCAGACATGGAAGCCACCACCTACACGCTCGAGTTCGAGAAACCTTTGCGCGACTTGGGCACCCAGCTCGAGCAACTGCGCAAGCAATCCCTCGAGAACAACTTGGACCTCGGCAAGGAGATCGCCGCGATCGAAAAGAAGATCGCCGCCACCCAGCGCGAGATCTACTCCAGCCTCACTCCGTGGCAACGCGTCCAGATCGCCCGCCACCCCAAGCGCCCCTACGCCCTCGACTACGTGGGCCTCATGTGCACCGGCTTCCAAGAGCTGCACGGCGACCGCCAGTTTGGCGACGACCGCGCGCTGATCGGCGGCACCGCCTTCTTCGACGGCCAGCCCGTCATGATCATCGCCCAGCAAAAGGGCCGCGACACCAAGGAGAAGATCGCGCGCAACTTCGGCATGCCCCAACCCGAAGGCTACCGCAAGGCCCTGCGCCTCATGAAGCTCGCCGAAAAATTCGGCCTGCCGGTCTTCTCCTTCATCGACACCCCCGGCGCCTACCCCGGCCTCGGCTCCGAAGAGCGTCACGTGTCGGAGGCCATCGCGCTCAACCTGCGCGAAATGGCCCTCCTCGGCGTGCCCACCATCTCCGTGGTCGTCGGCGAAGGCGGCTCGGGCGGCGCCCTCGGCATCGGCGTCACCGACCGCGTGCTCATCTTTGACAACAGCTACTACTCCGTGATCTCGCCCGAGGGCTGCGCCGCCATCCTCTGGAAGGACCCCGCCGCCGCGCCCAAGGCCGCCGAGGCCCTTAAGCTCAACGCCGACGTCCTCGAGAAACTCGGCGTCGTCGACGAGGTGATCCCCGAGCCCTTCGGCGGCGCGCACAACGACCCCGAGCAGGCCGCCGCCGCCCTCAAATACGCGCTCCAAAAACACCTCAACGACCTGCGCGCCCTCAGCCCCTCCAAGCTGCTCGACGCCCGCTACGAGCGCTACCGCCACCTCGGCACCTACCAGGAAGGCGGCGCGGTCCGCAGCTAAGCCCGCCCCCGCCGCCCCGCCCCGGCCACCCCCGAGCCGCG
Source organism: Verrucomicrobiota bacterium (assembly GCA_030604905.1). Taxonomy (GTDB): domain Bacteria; phylum Verrucomicrobiota; class Verrucomicrobiia; order Opitutales; family Opitutaceae; genus IMCC26134_A. The sequence continues at coordinate 16,124 of JAUVVA010000033.1, forward strand.
CTCCTCGCCCGCCCGCCTCGCCCGTCCCGCACCATGAGCGAAGACCCGCCGCCCGGAAATCCCGCCGCCGCGAGCCCCTTCGCCCCCAATCGCCTCCTCGCCCTCGCCGAGGGCCAGCGGCCGCAGGAGCGGGCCCTCGCCCACGGCGTCGGCTCGCTCGCCGACGCCGAGCTGCTCGCCCTCATCCTGCGCAGCGGCACGCGCGGACACGACGTGATGAGCCTCGCCACCCGCCTCCTCGAGGAAGCGGGCTCGCTCCACGCCCTCACCCGTTGGCGCGACAGCGACTTTCGCCGCCTCAAAGGCATCGGCCGCGTGAAAAGCCTCCAGCTCTGCACCGTGATGGAAATCACCCGCCGGGTGGTCGGCGCCGAGCGCCAGCTCGCGCCCGAGCTCAGCAGCCCCGACGACATCTACGCCTACCTGCGACCCCGCACCCTCGGCCTCGACGTCGAAAAGGCCTGGGTTATCTCGCTCAACTCGCGCAACCGCATCCTGCGCTGCTCCGAACTCACCTCCGGCACCGCGCGCCAGACCCTCGTGAGCCCCGCCGAAGCGCTGCGCGAGGCGATTCGCGAGGGCGCCAGCGCCTTTATCCTCGCCCACAATCACCCCAGCGGCGATCCCCAGCCGAGCGGGGCCGACGCCCAGATCACCCGCAGACTACGCGACGCGGCCGACGTCGCCGACATCCGCCTTCACGACCACGTGATCCTCGGCGAGCCCGACTGCGACCCCATCGGCCTCGGCTATTACAGTTTCCGCCGCGGCGGCATGCTCTGAGCCGGCACGTGGATCGGCGCGGGCCGACCCGATTCGCGGGCATGAGGCGGACTGATTTCTTCCGACCGTCTCCGGAACCAAAGTTTCTGCTTCCGTTCGGCCGATGCCTGCCTACGGTCTGCGCTCCTGCGCCGGAGAGGTGGCAGAGTGGTCGATCGCGCCGCACTCGAAATGCGGTTTAGCTGAAAGGCTAACGTGGGTTCGAATCCCACCCTCTCCGCCACTTTGGCCGCCCGGCCCCGGAAGCGTTTTTCAACCTGAAACCGGCAGCCCACGCCTATTTCTATCCGTGGTAATCCGCGGGACCCGCGATGCCGACGTCGGAAATCAGTTCGAGCGACGACCGCCCGCGCACGCACCGCGGAGGAGACTATGCGGGTGTGCTCCTTCCCGTCGCGGTCGACCGACCGCGGAGCGTTGCCCGTGGGTTCGGAACACGGGCGGGACGCCCATGCCACCCCAAGCCGGCCCCTGCCGCGCCCGAAGCCGGTGACAAAAAGCCTCGGGCCCGCGCCGCGCCTTACTCGCGGAAACGCTGCTCCTCCGGAATCTCCAACTCGTCCTCCAACTCGCGGATGCGCTCCAACACCACCCAAGGCTGCGCCATCACGCTATCCCGCGGCAGGGTGGGATACAGCTCCTTCAGGAAAGCGTAGGCCTCGGGCTTGCGGTCGAGGCGGCGGAGAAGCTCGGCGTAGATGCGCGCGGCGTAGAAGGGGGCGTCAGGGTGGCGCGAAGCGCGCAGGTAGTAGCGCGCGGCCGTCTCCACATCCTTCAGCCGGTTGAGATGGATGTTCGCGATCTCGAGGACCAGCAGCGGATGCTCGGGGTGAAACGCGAGCGCCGTCTCCAGGTAATCGATGGCCACGGCCGACTGTTCCTCCTCAAAACGACGCTTCACGGCGTCGGGCACGGCGTCCCAGCCGCCCGCCCGGTCGATGCGCCAGTTGGGCATGTCGTAGGCGATCATGCGACTCCCGTTGAGCCAGAAGAAGAGCGGGCGCGGGTCGATGGCCGTGACCAGCTTGATCGAGGTCTGGGTCTTGGGCAGATCGTAGGTCTCCCAGATGGCGTTGGTGCGGATCCAGAAGAGGTCGGCCACGATGGCGCGGAAGCCGCCAAGCAGGCCGACGGTCACGCCCTGGCCCAGCGCGTCCTTGAGCGACTCGAGACGGAGCGCGGGTTGTTTGGCGCGCACCTTTTCCCAGGTGGGGCCTTCGATGGGGCGCGTGGCGATGCCGGCCAGCAGCAGGCCGAGCACGACGACGAGCCCGGTGCGGAGGGGGCGGAGGGCGGCGACGTCAAATTTCACGGTTGCGGAAGCTGTAGACGGCGAGGCCGCCGATCACGGCGATGTAGATGAGCCCGTAGCCCGCGACGCCGAGCGCGACCTGGCCCGAGACCCCCGAACCCTGGCCGATCTCGTCGGCAAGGTTGAAGAGCTGGAAGTTGGGGAAGATGAGACTGAGCGCGCGCACCGCGCCGGCGAGCAGGATGTTGTCCACGTTGCTCCACTGGTCGCGGGCGAGATACTGCAGGTGGCAGATCACGAGCACGAAAAACCCGGTCACGACCGTGAACAGGTTGGTGTTGGAGAAGCTCGCGATGAGCAGCACGATGGCCGTGAGCACGCCAAACTTCAGCCACTGGAGCAGGCCCACGATCAGGAGATCGCCGTAGGCGATGATGCGTCCGCCCGTAAACTCGTCCGGCGCGACCGCCATCAGTTCCCCCTCACGGTGGAAGAGCAGCGCCATCATCAAGCCGATGGTCAGCGCGCAAAAGACGCCGATCACCGCGAAGACGCCGAGGAATTTGCCGAAGACAAACTCCGCGCGCCAGAGCGGCTTGGCGAGGAGGGTGAGCGCCGTGCGGTTCTCGATCTCGGAGAAAAACAGCTGCGCCGTGGTGGCGATGGTGAGGGCCGAGCCGAAAAAAATCAGCGCGCCGAACCCGAAGTCGGCGATGAACTTCAGCTCGGAGGAGCCGAAATTGAACTCGCGGAAAAACTGCGCGCTGGCCACCAGGCCGATCGCGAGCAGGAGGAGAAAGTTGAACAACTTCTGCCGGACGGCTTCGAGGAAGGTGTTGCCGGCGATGAGGCTCAGACGGCTGAAGGAGAAGGGGACGGAGGCGACGCTCATGGAAGAGTTGAAGGGGGAAGATTGAGGGGGAGGCGGCTCAGGCCTTGGGCTTGTCGCCGATCGGCACTTCGTTGGAGCCGACGCCGGCGGAGACCTCGCCCGGACGGCCGGGACGGGACACCTTGCTCAGGAAAAGCTGGTCGAGGCGGGCGCGCGGTTGCTCCACCGCATTGAGCGAGCGCCCGCGCTGGGCGAGCCAAGCCTTGAAGGCCTCGATCTCTTCCGGCGGGAGCGGATCCACGATCAGCGCCTGACGATCTCGCTGACCCACCAGTTCGAGCACCGAGCCTTCGACGATCAACTTGCCGCGGTCGAGGATCGCCACACGGTCGCACACATCCTCGATCTGCGCGAGCAGGTGCGAGGTGATGAGCACCGTTTTGCCCTGTTGCTTGAGCTTGAGGATGAGCTCGCACATCTCCGCCGAGCCCACCGGGTCGACGCCCGCGGTCGGCTCATCCAACACGATCAGCTTCGGATCATGCACGAGGGCTTGGGCGAGGCCGATGCGCTGGAGCATGCCTTTCGAGTAGGTGCCCACCCGGCGGTCGGCGGCGCCCGAAAGCCCCACCCACGCGATCACCTCGTCGACCCGCGCCTTCAACTTGGCCGCCGGCACGCCGCAGACCCGCGCATAAAAGCGCACCAGCTCGCGGCCGCTCAGGTAACGGTAGAAATAGGGAGCCTCCGGCAGATAGCCCACGTTGCGCCGGGCCTCCACTTTGTTGGACGGCACCCCGAAAACGCGCACCTCGCCCACCGTCGCCTCCAGCAAACCGAGGATGATCTTGATCGTCGTGGACTTGCCCGAACCATTCGGCCCCAGCAAGCCGTAGACCTGCCCCTCCGCCACCTCGAGATTGAGCGAATCCACCGCGCGCAGCTTCACGCCACGCAGCGTAACGGCGAAATCTTTGGTGAGGCCTTTGATCGAGATTGCGGAGACGGGGGATGTCATCGTGGGGGAAAAGCGGTGATGCGGCGTGGGGCGAGAAGGGGATGAAAAGGGCGGAGCGCCTGTGGGTCGCGAAATCAGCGAATCACGAAGCCTTGGAACTGCGGCGAGCGATTTTGTTGCGCCCGCTCCAGCTTCCGCACGTGGCCGTGCATCCGCTCGCCAATCGCGGCGATAAACGCGTCCACCTCTCCGGCCGCCCCCTCCGCCTCCACCAGCACCCGGCCGTCGGCCAGGTTTCGCACGTAGCCCGCCACCTCGAACTCCTTGGCCACCTGCAGGGTTGCATAACGAAAACCCACGCCTTGGACGTGGCCGGAAAAGTAAACCGTCGCGTGGAGCACGGGGTGGATCATGTGGGGGCGGCGGGGAGAAAGGAGCGCCTACCAATGCTAAAGCACTCAGGGATTTCAACCTGTAACAAGGCATCGGCAACGCGTGCGCCCCACCGGCCCCGCGCCCAGCCGCTCAGCCCCGGCCCCCGTGGTTTTTCCCGTTGCGTTCGCCCCCCTTCGGGACAGCTTCCCGGAACTGGGTCTCCGACCCCCTCTACCCATGGGCAACTCCAATTCTGAAAACCCCTCCGACCGCGAGTGGGAAGACCGCGGAGACCTTGTCTGGAACGAGTTCGACTGGGAACGCTACCTCCGCGAGCAGGACGAGATCGTCATTCGCTACCTCGCTTTCTACGAACAACTTAAGGACAAGCCGGAGCGCCTCGATGACGCCGCCCGCTTCATGGGCTGGTCGGTCGAGGAGTGGACCAGCGAAGGCGTCTCCGACGGGGCCGCCGACGAGGATGACGAGGACGACGACACCGACTACGAAAACGAGCCCGCCGAGGTCGACCTCGATGAGGAGGACGAGCCCTACACCCTCCACAAGAACCCCATCTACATCGCCACCCGCGCCCTGTTTCTCAGCCTCAAACGCGCTTGGGAACAGACCGCCGACGACCCGGAAAAAGTGCCGCAAAAGCTGGCGCTTGCCCACCACGCCCTGCTCCTGCGCACCGAAGATCAAGCCATCCAGGCGATCTCCGCGCTCGACTTTGGCGACTACGCCATGGCGATCAGCCTCTTCAAGCGCGCCCTCCGCGAGCTCAACTTCGCGCTCGGCAGCATCGCGCCCGAAGCCTGCACCCACAGCCGCGCCCTCGGCCGCTACCGTGAGGACGCCTCCCGGCGCCTCTTCGACCTCCGCGAGGTCTGGCTGCGCGTCATGAACGAGTGCCGCGCCGAGCTCGCCCGCCCCTCCGACGACGAGGACGAAGAGGACGACGACGACGAAGGCTGAGCCTTCGTCGCTCCCGCTCCGCCCCCCCCACGCCGCCTCCTTCACCGAGGCGGCTTTTTGTGGGCTGCCCGTCCGTCTCCGGCCTCCCGCCAAGGCCCCGAAGTCCGGGCACAAAAAAACCGCAACTGCTTGAGCTGCGGTAAAATGGTGGACCTTACTGGACTCGAACCAGTGACCTCTTCCATGTCAAGGAAACGCTCTAACCAACTGAGCTAAAGGTCCAAAAATTTTGGGAGGCGGAGTAAGGACCGCCCCGCGGGGCCTCCGCAAGACTAAATCTCGCGAAAATCTCGGCATGGCCGAGCCCCCGACACTTCAGCTCCAGAAGCCGCTTGCTCCGTCCCCCGCCCCGGGCTCACTCGCTCGCCAGCCGGTTTTTCCGCACCGCATCCGCCCGGCTTTTCCTCCGGATCAGCCTCCCGCGCCCTCACCTCCGCTCCCGCCCTCCCCCTCATGCTCCAGACCCTGCGCATCCGCAACCTCGCCCTGCTCGAGGAGGTCTCCCTCGACTTCGAATCCGGCTTCACCGTCGTCACCGGTGAGACCGGCGCCGGCAAGAGCATCCTCCTCGGCGCCCTCGCCCTCCTCGCCGGCGAGCGCGCCGACAAAACCCTCATCCGCCAGGGCGCCGCCGCCTGCGAGGTCGAGGCCGCTCTCCACTTCTCCTCGCCCGCCCGCATCGACGCGCTCCTCGCCGAGCTCGACCTTCCCCCCTGCGAGGACGGCCTGCTCCTGCTCAAGCGCAGCCTCCCCCGCGAAAAAGCCCCCCGCATCAGCGTCAACGGCGGCCTCGCCACCCTCGCCGCCCTCCAGCGCTTGGGCGAGGCCTGGATCGACTTTCACGGCCCCAGCGAGCCGCGCCGCCTCCTCAAAGACTCCTGCCAACTCGAACTCCTCGACCTCTTCGCCCGCGACGAGAAGGAACTCTCCGCCTACCACGCCGCCTACCGCTCCTGGCGCGAACAGCTCGCCGAGCGCGAGCGCCTCGCCCGCGAGACCCGCCTCGCCCCCGATCAGATCGCGTTCATCGAGGCCCAGCTCGCCAAGCTCGACTCCCTCGACCTCAGCGAGGAAGCCATCGCCGCCCTCGAGCGGGACCACTCCCGCCTCAGCCGCGCCCAGGAACTCACCCAGCTCTGCGGCGCCCTCGAAAACGGTCTCTCCGGCGAAGACGGCCTCACCTCCCGCCTCGGCGCCCTCCTGCGCGAGGCCCACCAACTCGAACAACTCGATCCCGCCAGCCGCCCCCTCACCGAGCGACTCCACTCCGCCAGCATCGAGCTCAACGACCTCGCCGAGGAGATCCGCGCCCTCTCCACCCAGTTCCAATTCGACCCCGAGCAGGCCGAGCAACTCGCCCAAAGCATGGGCGCCTGGCTCGAGGCCCGCCGCCGCCACGGCCCCGACCTCGCCTCCGTCGCCGCCGCCCGCGAGGAGCTGCGCCGCCGCCTCGAGGCCCAGGGCGACATCGAGGGCTCCCTCGCCCGCCTCGACGAGAAGATCGCCGCCGCCCACCGCGCCACCCTCGGCGCCGCCCGCGCGCTGCGCGCCGCCCGCGAGAAGGCCGCCAAGGAGCTCGCCAAGGCCGCCGCGAAGAGCATCGCCCGCCTCGGCTTCAAGAAAGCCGATTTCCAAGTCCGCCTCGTCCCGCTCGCCGAGCCCGGCCCCCAGGGCGACTGCGCCGTCGAGTTCCTCTTTTCGCCCAACGTCGGCGAGGCCCCGCTTCCGCTCTCGCGCATCGCCTCAAGCGGCGAGCTCGCCCGCGTCATGCTCGCGCTCAAGACCGTGCTCGCCGACCTCGACGCCGTGCCGGTGCTGGTCTTCGACGAGGTCGACGCCAACGTCGGCGGCGAGATCGGCCGCGTGGTCGGCGAGCAGATGGCCGAGATCGCCCGCGGCCACCAGGTGCTCTGCGTCACCCACCTCCCCCAGGTCGCCGGCCTCGGCGACAGCCACCTCCTCGTCGAGAAGGACCAGTCGGGCGAGCGCGCCGTGGTATCCATAAAACCAATACACTCTCGCCGCGCCGACCGCGTGGCCGAGCTCGCCCGCATGCTCGGCGACCGCAACGCGAAGAGCGCCCGCCAGCACGCCGAGGAGCTGCTCAAGGGCTAATCTCGGCGCAAAAGTGGCATGCTCCGCCCGAGGTCCGAGGAGCGCACCCGTCCCGGGTGCCGCGTTGGGCGTCCCGCCCCACGCCTTCCGGCGGAGGCTTCGGCGGGATGCCGAAGCCAGTTCGCGAGACACGGGCGCGCCCCGGACCTTCTCGAGCCGCCCTGCACGGTTAAACCCCCGTCGCGAAAGCCCAGTCGTTTTCCTCGCGGATCGGCGCGGGCCGACGCGACCTGCCCGCCCCCACGCGCACTCACCGACGCTCAAGCCGGCACGCTCTTTGCCGCCTCGCGCACCACCGACACAAACTCCCGCAGGTCCACCGGCTTCACTAGATAGCGAAAAACCGCCGCCTCGTTCACCGCGCGCAGCAACATCTCCGGCTTCATGAAGCCGGTCACCAAGACCCGCGCCGCCTCGGGATGCTCCTCGCGCACCCGAACCAGGAAACTCAGCCCGTTCCCCCCCGGCATCATGTGATCGGCCACGACCACGCGAAACCGCCGCTTGTGCAACGCGAACTCCGCCTCCCGCACCGAAGTGGCGCTCACCACCTCGAAATGCGGCGACAAGGTGGTCCGATAGATGTCCAGCAACTGCGCCTCATCGTCGACCACCAGAACGGCGTCCTTCGCGCCGGCTTCATTTTCCGCTTTGACCTGGGACATGGACGCAGACTCGCCATGTCGGCCCCCGCCACGCAACTTGTTTCCAGTTGGGTGAATCGCCCTAGCCCTGCGGCCTTGCCGACACCGCCCTCTCCGCAAACTCTCCCGCCCACCGCCCATGGACGCCGCCACCCTCCAAGCCGCCCTTCGCGCCGGGCACGACCTTCCGCCCGCCCTCGCTCTCGCGGCTCCCGCGCTTTGGCTCTCGCCCAACGCCTCCGGCAACACCGCCCTCCACCTCGCCGCCAGGCACGGCCGTCTCGGCCTCGTTCCCCCCGAGCTGTTCACCCCCGAGGCCTTCTCCACCCGCAACCAGGCCGGCTACACGCCCCTCCACCACGCCTTCGAGGCCGTCAAGCCGCCCGTCGAGCTGCCTCCGCGCCTGCTCATGCACGACCTCCTCGCGCAGACCAGCAACGCCGGCTTCTCCGCCTACCACATCGCCGCCGCGCACGGCCACCTCGGCTTCCTCTCCCACTCCATCCTCACGCCCGAGCTGCTCAGCATCCGCACCCACCTCGGAAACACCTTCCTCCACGAGGCCGCCGAGCACGGGCAACTGGACGAGGTGCCGCCGGTTTTTCTCAACGCCGCCGCCTTCGCCCTCGCCAACCTCACCGGCGAGACACCCCTCCACACCGCCGCCCTCAACGGCCACCTCCCCCAGGTGCCGCTCGCCCTGCTCACCCGCGACGCCCTTCTCGCCCGCACCACGGCCGGCGACACGGTCCTCCACGCCGCCGCGCTCGCCGGGCATCTCGACCACGTCCCGGCCGAGCACCTCGTGCAGGATACGCTCATGGTTGCCAGCAAAGGCGGCTACACCGTCATCCACGCCGCCGCCGAGTCCGGCCAGCTCGCCGCCATCCCCCGCGCCTCCCTCACGAGCGACCTCCTCCGCTCCCGCAACGGCCACGGCGACACCCCCGTGCACGCCGCCGCCGCCGAGGGCCACCTCAACCAGATCCCGCCCGCCCTGCTCAGCGCCGAGCTGCTCTCCCTGCGCAACTACGACGGCCTCAGTCCCCTCGAGATCGCCCGCCACCGCGGCCACCTCGACCAGGTGCCCGAGCACCTCCGCCCCTCCGCCCCTTCCCTTTTCGACCGCCTCGGCAACGCCCTCGGCGTCTCCAAAAAGTAACGCGCCCCACCCCCGCCATGGCAAAGCGGACCCATCGGGCCCGCCACACCGCCCGCACCCACCACCTACTCAGCCACCCGGCCTGAGTCCTTGGTCATTGGTCCATAATCCAGTGATCATTGGACATTGGTCATTGGTCATTGGTCATTCCGCGCCAGCGGCCATTGGTCATTCCGCGCCAGCGGTCATTCCGCCGCCCCGCGGCGGCGCCGCCCCCCGCCGAGCAGCCGCAGCGAGTTCAGGCACACCAGCACCGTGCTGCCCTCGTGCGCCAGCACGCCCACGCCCAGCGGCACCAGGCCCGCCGCGCTCGCCGCCGCCATCACGACCACCACCCCGAGCGAGATCGTGAGGTTCTGCCGGATCACCGCCCGCGCCCGCCGGCTCAGCTCAAAGGCCGCCAGCACGTTCTCGATCCGGTCGTGCATGAGCACGATCTCCGCCTGCTCCAGCGCCGCGTCGCTGCCCCGCGCGCCCATCGCGATCGCCACGTCCGCCGCCGCGAGGCAGGGCGCGTCGTTCACCCCGTCGCCCACCATCGCCACGCGCCGCGCGCCGCCGTCCTTTAGCGCCGTCACCGCGCGCACCTTCTCCGCCGGCGAGAGCCCCGCCCGCACCTCGTCCACGCCCAGCTCCGCGCCCACCGCCTCGGCCGTCGCGCGCCGATCCCCGGTCAACATCACCGTGCGCAGGCCCTCGCGCCGCAGCGCCGCCAAGACCGGCGCCGATTCGCGCCGGATCGCGTCGCGCAGCAACACCCGCCCCAGAAAATCCGGCCCCACCACCCACACCTCGGCAAATTCGGCCGCGGAGGGCGGCAGTTTCTCCGCCCAGCCCTTCAACGGCCCCTTCTCCAAAAGCTCGCGCCGACCCAGCATCACCGTCGCGCCACCCACCCGGCCGCGCACCCCCTGCCCCGTCATCGAGACGAAGCCCTCCACCGCGAGCTCCGGCAGACCCCGCGCCCGCGCGTCGCGCACGATGGCCCTCGCCAGCGGATGCTCCGAGCGCGCCTCCAGCGCGTAGGCCAGCTCCATCAGCTCGCGCTCCCTCCCCGGCGGAAAACTCTCGTAAGCTTCGACGACCAGTTCGCCCGTCGTCAGCGTGCCGGTCTTGTCGAGCGCGATCACGTTGACCTCGGCCAGCTTTTCCACCGCCGCGCCGCCGCGAAACAAGACGCCACGCCGCGCGCCCCAGGCGATCGCCGCCAGGATCGCCGAGGGGATCGAGAGCACGAGCGCGCAGGGACTCATCACCACGAGCAACGTCATCGCGCGATAAAAGGCCGAGGGCGCCTCCTCCGTGCCCCGCCACGGCTCCAGGCCGAGCGCGAGCCACCACACCAGATACATCACCGCGCACACCCCGAGCACGAGCCAGGTGTAGCCCGTGCCGAACTTGTCGGTGAAGCGCTGGCTCGGCGCGCGCAGCCGCTGCGCCCCGTGGATCAGGCGAATGATTTTTTGCAGCGTGCTCTCCGCCGGCAGACGCGCCACCCGCCAGTCCAGCGTGCCGCCGACGTTGATCGTGCCGCTGAACACCTGGTCGCCCTTCGCCTTCTCCACCGGCACCGATTCGCCGGTGAGCGCCGATTCGTCCGCGCCGCTCTCCCCCGCCTCCACCACGCCGTCCGCGCAAAACGCCTCGCCCGGCCGCACCCGCACCAGGTCGCCGATGCCCACCTCCTCGACCGCCACCACGCGCTCCCGCCCGCCGCGCTCCACCAGCGTGGCCTGTTTCGGCGCCGCCTTGAGCAAGGAGTCCACCTCGCGGTGCGTGCGCTCGTCCGCGTAGGCCTCCATCGCCCCCGAGGCCGAAAAAAGAAACAACAACAACACCGCCTCGCCCCAGGCGCCGATCAGCGTGGCGCCCACCGCCACCGAGAGCATGAGGAAATGGATGTCGAGCTTCGCGCGCCGCAGGTTCTCCCAGGAATCTTTGGCCGCGTCCCAGGCCCCCGCCACCAAGGCCGCGCCCCCCAGCGTCGGCGCGAGCCAGGCCGGCCCCACGCCCGCGAGCTTCACGCTCCAGCCCGCCAGACCCAGCACGCCGCAGGCCCCGGCAAAGGCCGCCAGCTCGCGCCAATCCTCCGCCTCGTGCTCCGCCTCCTCGTGCGCGCCGCCCTCCGGCCATTCATACTCCCGCCAGCGCCAAAACTTCGGCGCGGTGTCGCAGGCCGGCCCGCTCAGTTGCACCACGTCGCCCTCCCGGGTCAGCGTAAAACCCGCCGGCGCCGCCGCCCCGTCCGCCGCCCCGAACGAAAGCTCGTCCTCGATCGCCGCCAGCGTGTCAGCCAGCCGCTCCCGGAGCGACTCCACGTCGACCGGCCCCAGGGTCGCCACCTGCACGCGCCGCGCCCCGGCATCGATCCGCACCGCGCCCACGCCGGGCTCGCTGCGCAAGAACTCCGCCAAGGTCTCGGTCCAAGTGGTCTGCATGTGCCCAAGAGCCTGAGTCACCCCCTCCCCCCGGTCCAGCCCCCGAGTTGGTGGTTGGTAAATGGTGGTTTGGTCACGAGCGTCCCCAACCGCGTCCTTCCCCTTCATTGGTCATTGGTCATTGGGCATTGGTCATTCCGCGCCAGCGGCATTGGTCATTGGACATTGTTCCTTGGTCCTTTTTAGCTCACCGCTTCCGCCCGATGATCGGCCTGCGCGACGACAGCTCCCCCTTCCCGCCCGACTCCGACCACGACGACGCTCCGCCCGCGCCGCCGCCCACCCTCGCGCCCGAACTCGCCGCCAAGCTCTTCGGCGAAGGCGGCATCCTCCAGCAAGCGCTCGGCCTCGAACACCGCCCCCAGCAGGCGCGGATGGCCGCCGCCGTCGCCGACTCCGTCGCGCACGACACCCCGCTCGTCTTCGAGGCCGGCACCGGCGTCGGCAAATCCCTCGCCTACCTCCTGCCCGGCATCATCCACGCCACCGATCACCAACGGCAGCTCATCGTCTCCACCCACACCATCTCCCTCCAGGAGCAGCTCGACCGCAAGGACGTCCCCCTTTGCCGCCGCGTTTTCCGAGCCGATCCCGCCACCGCGCGCTACGCCGACTTCAAGTCCGCCGTCCTCCTCGGCAAGGCCAACTACCTCTGCACCACGCGCCTCGCCACCGCACTCCGCGACAAACACGAGCTCTTCGCCACACCCGAGCACTCCGAGCTGCGGCGCATCGCCGCCTGGGCCGAGACCACGACCGAGGGCCTCCGCCACGAGCTCTCGCCCGCCCCCCACCCCGACGTCTGGGAGATGGTCAACGCCGACTCTTCCTCCTGCGCCCGCAAATACTGCGATTGCGAAAAGTGCCCCTACCAACGCGCCCGCGCCCGCATCCGCGCCGCCCAGCTCGTCATCGTCAACCACTCCCTCCTCTTCGCCCTCGTCGCCGCCGGCGGCGCCGCCGCCAACGGCTCGGCCGAGAAGGGAGTGCTCTTCCCCGACGACCTCGTCGTGCTCGACGAGGCCCACACCGTGCCCGAGGTCGCCACCGACTACTTCGGCCTCCGCCTCAGCAGCTACGGCATCGACCGCATGCTGCGCCACCTCTTCAACCCCAAGACCCGCCGCGGCCTCCTCCAGAAACTCGGCTCGCCCGAGGAGCGCCAGCTCGTCCTCGACGCCATCGAGGCCAACCACCAGTTCTTCGCCTTCCTCCAGGAAAACTTCCTGCTCAACCAGTCCATCGTCCGCATCCGTCACGAAAACTGCGCCGAGGCTTGGCTCGAGGGCCCGCTCCTCGCCCTGCAAAAGGCGGTGCGCACCCGGGCCGACAAATTCGACGAGGGCCGCGAGCGCGAAGAGCTCCTCGAGCAGGCCGGCAAGCTCCGCTCCGCCCAGCTCGGCATCAAGCGCTTCCTCTCCCTCGCCGAGCCCTCGGACAACGTCTACTGGCTCGAGCGCACCGGCCGCCGCCAGACCGTCGTCGCCCTCCGCTCCGCCCCGATCGACATCGCCCCACAGCTCAAGGAGGCCCTGCTCGACCGGCAGACCTCGGTCGTCTTCACCAGCGCCACGCTCGCGATCGCCGACGACATGAAACCCTTCCTCGCGCGCATCGGCGGCCCGCGCGTGCGCGCCGAGATCCAGCACTCGCCCTTCGATTACGCGCGAAACATGCGCGTCTACCTCGCCGCCGACGTGCCCCTGCCCACCCGCGAGGAGGCCCGCCTCGCGCTCGACGTGCTCGCCGACCATATCGATTTCTGCACCCGCCGCACCACCGGCGGCTCGCTCGTGCTCTTCACCAGCTACGCCGACATGCAGCGCATCGCCGAGATCGTGGAGCCGATCTACCGCGGCGCTCACCGTCCCTTTTTCATGCAGGGCCGTGACGCCTCCCGCACCGAGCTCGCCCGCCTGCTCCGCGAGGCCGGCGACGGCGTGCTCTTCGGCACCGAGTCCTTCTGGACCGGCGTCGACGTGCCCGGCGACTCGCTCTCGCAGGTCATCATCACGCGCCTGCCCTTCCAGGTGCCGACGCACCCCGTGCTCGAGGCCCGCACCGAGCACGTGCGCGAACGCGGCGGAAACCCCTTTAACGAGATCACGCTGCCCGACGCCCTCATGACCTTCCGCCAGGGCGTGGGCCGCCTGATCCGCAGCGCGCGCGACCGCGGCCTCGTCACCATCCTCGACTCGCGCGTCCTGCAAAAATCCTACGGCCGCCAGTTCCTCGCCTGCCTACCCCAGCCCCGCCACGTCCGCTTCAACCGCCAAAACCGCGTCGAAGTCTTCCAACCTTACGTTTGAAGCCGGAGAGACTAAGACCCAGCGAGATCGGCGAGCTACATTTGGGGCCCCATTTAGCCCGGATTCCACGATTGTCCCGGCGGCGTATCGCGCGAAGTGGTGAGGCGGAAGGTCGTCGCGGAATCCCGACGTGTCCCGTTCTGCGGGAGAAGGTGCATGGAGCGGAGGACGTTTCCGCGCGGCGAGGGCGCGCCGTTCCAGCGTTGGCGCGTTACTGTTGTTTCTCGGGCATGCGGAGCGCAGCTGCTGCTTTAGCGCGATTAGGGGGAGTGAAATACCACCGAGAAATCATATAATCAGTGGTCAGCACCAAGACCTCCGACGAAATTCGATTACCTAGAGCAAAGCCAAACATGTTCTTTAGGCATCTCCGCGAGAGTATAAGACGCCGAAGAGGAACGACCTCGACTGCCTTGATCCGCTCCCGCGGGACGTGAAATACCGGAATGCTTCGGAATAACAGCATCCTCACTCCGTCACACCTAAATTCGTAGTCGTAAACCGCCGGAAGACTATACATTACGAGAGTTACGACAGCAATCGATACGATTATAAATATCATAAGGGTGACAGCAAGATGAACCATGCATTACTTAGCTGTGGCGGTGGCGGCGTTGAAATCATCAGGAGGCGTGACACTTGCCGGAGTCGGCTCCACCGCGTTGTCAGGCTCATTTTCATTCCTCTATCTTTAAAAGATAGTGCTTAACTTCTACGCTTCCGCCGAAAGACCTCGCGTCAAATCGGGCATCCATAAGAAGGCCCTGTTTCGGCAGATAAATGATTTCCGTGAGGCTGTGATTCTCGACAAGTAGAGCCTTCACCCCGGGCTGCAGAGCGATTCGCTCCCCCGCCCGGACTACACGCAACGGATCCGCATCCTTCACCAGCCGATTTGCTCTTAAGTCGAGATACAGGGCGCCCTCAATAACCTCGGCTCGAGAGAATAGCGTTTGCTCCAGAGCGACGGGGATGCGCAACGGCTCCGGATGATCGATTTCCTCGTTTTGTTGCTTCGAGCATCCGAGGAATATGAGTAGCGCAAGAAGAGCCAGAACGGAGTGTTTCATATTCTTCTGTCTAACGTCGAAGATGAGCCATGGAGGAAAGTGGCTTGTCCACTACTTACGTCTCATATTTTTAAACAAAAAATACGTGCGTGCTCCGAAGCCTGGAGAGGTTGTTTTAGCGGCATGCCGTCACCTCGGGCTTGGCTGCCGCTTCCGCTCCTTTTCCCGTGTTCCTCTTGAGGAGCAGTAGGCTGACGCCAACGACGAGTTGGGTCATCACCACGACAAGGCTCACAGCAACGAGCATTCCCATAGGTTGGCTCAATAGCTTGGGTAGAGCTGCCAAAGCGGTTAAAACGAAATACGGGGCGACTGCCCACCGCAGCCAATACGGCTTCCAGGCGAACGCAGCCGTCAAGCCTGCCGCAAACGCTACCACCGCCCACTTGCTAACGAGGTATTGGCTGTCGTCTCCGATATGGAACGCAAGCCAAGCAAGCTTGCCGGTAATTAATGCCAGCAGCGCAGTGCCGAGATGGATGGCGAGTGATTGCATGGTTGGGCTATGATTTCCTAAAGAACTGCGAGAAAGGATTCTGTCCTGAACCTCGGGTGAAATAGAACTCACCGCCGACCTCCTTAACGGTAAAAACGTGAATCTCGTTTTTGACGGCTCCCTTTTCCGGGATTCGTAGCCTTACAACTACGTGAGCCAGATTTCCCTCCCGCACGCTACCAATAGGATTGACCGAAATGCGGCGAAGCGGCTCCGGGAGGTCGCCCAAGCCGCCGAATATGGCACTTGCCGCAGCTTTCACATACTGGCGACCGTTGAGATTATCAATCTCCGGGTTAAGCCTGCTAACAATTTGCTTCGCTCGTTCGTCACGCTCGGCTGCTCTGCGAAGTTCATCAATCGCACCAGATAGAAACTGCCGAAAGGCGGGTATCTCTTCGTCGTGGAGGAAATCGACGACGCCGGACATTCCTTCCGTCCGTATGCCCTCAAATACACCCGTGATGGTCTGTTCGGGTGTGCGGGCGCTTAAGGGTCCGGTTAGAATGGCGATAACGAGGACGAAGCATCTCAGGTTCACACTCCCGTAAATCAAGAATCTGCCTCTCTGTGGCAAGATGTAACTGCCCCTTTACTGCGAGAGAAACGGGCGACTTCCCGCCGTTCGGTTCGCCAAATGCGGGAATGGCTCGCAGCTCATAACCCAGGCTGAACGCCGGTGACTTCCAGCCCCATAAAGTTCTCAAATCCTCGGGACATCGAAAAGCCGAATCTGAGTGCTTCGTCATCGGTCATTTTCCACTCTACCCAGCGGCAAACCAATCCACGGGGCAATATGACTTCCTTTTCGTCGTCGCCCGCACTGACGTCAACTAGTGGCAGTCGCTTGGGGTAAGTAATCCTGAACAAACAGCCTCGCCCGTCGTGCCGTTCGGCTATATCCGCAAAGCGGCTTGCTGTGGAAATATCGTAGCTGGTGGACAGAAAATGCCGAAAAAATAGTCCCTCAGGAGTCTTTTCCGGGCTATTATCATAGAGCGAAGCCCCACGATACAGGACCACCGTGCCCGTCGCGCCAGAGTGAACCGGGAAACACGCATCCAATTCAGCCAGACCCGCTTGTTTTTGTGGATTGGCGGTTACCTCAGGCGAGCGCCAGCGAAGATCTAAATTCAGCCCAAAGGCGAAATTTTCATACCCTTGGTAGGCATCGTTCATCGTGTAATGCAGTATCGCCGACATAGCATCCACGCCTTTGGACGGTTTCTCGGTGATTATCCACATTATTCCAGATTCATCGGATTAGCTTGGGTTCATTTTTAACAAAAAAATGAACGCTTATGAAAACTAATCCAAATCTAAGTCTCATCACTATCATTAACGACGGCAAAGACATAATCGAGCCGACTAACTATTGGCAGTCTGAAATGGCTCAACGGGGCTTCTGCCTCGTATCCACCAACGCCGGCTGTGTCCGGCTACTCGTTCCAGACAGTATGGCGCGGCAAATTCCAGATTTGATAAAGGGAGTCCAGCACGTCGTTATCTCGCTTTTGCGAGGGCACGAATCCGTGCCCGATAGTGTGCCTATAGTTACCCTCTTGTTTGAGGACAGGAGCAATACACCCTACTGCCTCACCTTTGGGCGAGGAAGTATCCAATTACTACCGTCACCGAAGGCGAAGGGAGAGGCGCCGCTCACGTTCGCTCTATGGGGGCGAAAGAGCGGAAAAATACACAAGTTTATGGAGCGACCAGCATATGTTCGCTATGTCGATAGCGTGCCGTGTGCCAGAGCCTGGGACCCGGCGATTGACGGAATCTGAATGCTCTACTCATCCTGACCGTGGGTTAGAGTGGGTCGGTGGGTTAGCGTGGGTTAGCCAAAAAACTAACCCACGGCGTTCCCCAGAGGGAGAGGTGGGTTAGTGGGTCTAAAACGTGGTTTTTGGCTCCACCTTTAATACAGCTCCCGCACGCCCTCTCTTATTATTATATTTATCTATTTAGAAGAAGAGATATAGAAACTAACCCCTAACCCACGCTTCAGAGGTAAAATCGACGTGGGTTAGTTAAAACACTAACCCACGCTAACCCACGGC
>JAUVVA010000178.1 GCA_030604905.1 Verrucomicrobiota bacterium
CGTGAAGCACGTGAAGATCAAGGACGGCTACGACGCCTACACCTTCACCGACACCGGCCGCACCATCTACCTGCTCGCCGAGGGCCGCCTCGTGAACCTCGGCTGCGCCACCGGCCACCCGTCCTTTGTGATGAGCAACAGCTTCACGAACCAGACGCTCGCGCAGATCGACCTCTGGAAGAACAAGGACACCTACGCGGTCGGCGTGTATCGCCTGCCCAAGCACCTCGACGAGGAGGTGGCGCGTCTGCACCTCGAGAAGATCGGCGCCGTGCTGACGAAGCTCACGCCCGCGCAGGCCGAGTATCTCGGCGTGCCGGTCGAAGGCCCGTATAAGCCCGAGCACTACCGCTACTGAGCGGCGGGGGGGGGACGGCCTCCAGCTGGCTAGTTTCCTGCTGCTGTGCTCCCTCCTGCTTCCGATGCGCGTCCACTGCTTCCAACACGTTCCCTTCGAGGGCTTGGGTCTGATCGAGCCCTGGCTGCGCGCCCGGGGTCATGAGATTGCGACCACGCGTTGGTGGGCGGGCGAGGCCGCGCCGGCGGCGGACGACTACGATTGGCTGATCGTAATGGGCGGGCCGATGAACATCTACCAGCACCGCGATCATCCCTGGCTGGTGGCGGAGAAGGTGGCGATCGCCGAGGCCTGCGCGGCGGGCAAGCGGGTGCTCGGAGTTTGCCTCGGGGCGCAGTTGATCGCCGACGCGCTCGGCGGGAAAGTGTTTCAGAACGCGGAGCGCGAGATCGGTTGGTGGCCGCTGTGCGCGGTGTCGGGCGCTGGCGAGCGCTTCAGGATCTCGGATGGGGCGATGGTGCTACACTGGCACGGCGACACCTACAGCCTGCCTCCGGGGGCGCGCCGCTTGGCGGAGAGCGCAGCTTGCGCGGAGCAGGCCTTCGCGTGGGGTGCGCGCGTGCTCGGCTTGCAGTTTCACGTCGAGATGGATGCGCGCGCGGTGGCGGAGATCGCCGCCGGCTGCGCGGACGAGCTGCGTGGCGGCGGCCGCTGGGTGCAGTCGGCCGAGGAGCTCGCGGCCGGAGCGCAAGCCCACCGCGCGTCTTCGGCGGCCTTGCTCGACCAGCTGCTCACGGCGATGGATCGGAGCTGAGGCTGGGAGCGCCGGGCTCCCGCCCGGCTCTGGGGATTGGCCACAAAAGGCGCAGAAGGCGCAAAAAAAGGACGGTCGATGAGCCTCGGGCGCCGAGGGGCAGCACGGGCCGGCCGGGAGGCCGGGAGGCCCGCGCTCCCAGGGCATCAGACCGGCGCGGGGGCTCGGCGGGGCTCGGCGGCGAAGGCCTCCAACTCGCGGATCGCGTTGGCCGGCCCGTCCTCGGCGCGCAGATCGCGGCCGATCTCGGCGGCGCGGCGAGCGCGGGCGGGATCGGCGAGCAGGCGGTCGAGCGCGTGGTGTAGTTGCTCCGGCCATACGGCTTTCTTCAGGCGCTGGCCGCAGCCGAAGCGCTCCATCTCCGATCCGAAGAAATTCTGGTCGCCGATGTGCGGCACGATGATCTGGGGCACGCCCGCGTGGAGCGCGCTGGCGGTGGTGCCGGCGCCGCCGTGGTGAATGACGGCCGAGGCGTGGCGGAAGAGCTGGTCGTGCGAGACCTTGCCGAGGATCTTGATGTGCTCGGCGTCGCCAAACTGGGGAAACTGGGCCCAGCCGCGCTGCACGATGATCTTTCGGTCGCGGGGCCAGGCGCGGATGAAGCGCTCCATCCACGCGCCGGAGTTTTCATACACCATGCTGCCAAAGGTGAGCACCGGCACCTTGCCGCCGGGGACGTCGGCGGTGAAGGCGCGCAGCTCGGCGTCGAGGGCGTCGTTCTCGGGCGATTGCCAGCGCAGGTAGCCGACGTAGCGGAAGCGGCCGTCGATCTCGGCGCCGGGCACGCGGAAGTATTTTTCCGGCACGGTCACGAGCACGCGTTCGGCGGGCTTGGAGAAAAAGTTGCGCACCTTGGGCAGGCCGGCGGCGCGGAGGGCGTCGGAGACGGAGGCGTTGATGGTGCGGTCGACGACGGCGTTGGCGGTTGTCCAGAGCCAGCGGTTCCAGGCGCGGCGGGTGCCGCGGCCGAGCCAGCGGGGCGCGGGGAAGTTCTCCGGCGGGAAGTCGGGCGAGGGGATGACGTGGGGCGCGAAGGCGAGGGTGGCGAAGGGCACGCCGTGGCGGTCGGCGATGCCTTTGTTCATGGGGAAGAGGTAGCTCGAGACGAGGAGGTCGGTCTCGGGCATGAGGGCGTCCATGCGCGCGATCATCTCCGGAATGTAGGCCTTGGCCCCGACGTAGATCTCGCGGAGCTGGTAGACGGGGTTTCGGATCTTGTTGAGGCGGCCCATCCAGTAGGCGAGGTCGGCCTGCTCCCAGTTTGGGCACAGCGGGTAGAACTCCACGCCGGCGGCCTCGATCTCCTCCTGGTAGTGCGGGATGGTGGCGAACTTCACCGAGTGCCCGCGGCGCTGGAGCGCGACGGCGAGCGCGATCACGGGGTAGATGTCGCCGGTGGAGCCGTGGGAGGTGAGGACGATGCGCATGCCGGGTGAGGGAGGGAGTGAGGGGGCGAGGGAGTGAGGGGGAGTGAGGGAATGAGGGTGGGGGAAGCGGACGCGGGCGAGCGCGTGCGGGTGACTTTTCGGTGACGCTGCCGCGCGGAAAAATACGTGGCTCGCGCGGGCCTCAGCCGGCGCGGATGTTGAGGCCTTTCACGAGCGGCCGCAGCCCGGGGAGCGCCTGAATGCGGGCCAAGATGGCCGCCTGATGAAAGCGCAGCTCGTTGCCGGCGACGGGCTGGTTGTAGAGGATGGTGAGGCGGCCCTTGGGGTCGATGAGGCCGGCGTGCGAGTAGTGCGCGATGGCGGGGCCGACGATCGCGGGCCAGTTCTCGCGAATCGTGTCCTCGGGCGTGGTGCGTCCGACCTGGTGCTTGACCAGGAGCTCGTCGATCAGGGGACCGAGGCTGCGGGTGGCGCGCTTGATCTGGCGCGCCGGGGTGTCGTCCGGCACGCCGCGGAGGTCGGCGACGAGGCGTCGGGCGACGTGGCGAAAGGTGTCGGGTGTCTCGGGCATCGGGAAGACCGCAGTCAAAGGTCGGAGGTCGGAATGTCGAAGGCCAATCAGCGGCCCTTGGGCGGGCCGAGCGGGAAAGATGGCGCCACGCGAGGCGTGGCTGCTGCTGACCTGCGACTTTGGACCTTCGACCTGAGACCCTGTTTTCCTTCAGTCCTTCGCCGCGCGGACATCGAGGGCGTCGCGGAGGCCGTCGCCAAGGAGATTGAGGGCGAGAAGGGTGCAGGCGAAGACGCCGCCGGGGAAGATGAGCAGCCAGGGGAAGTTTTCCATCTTGTCGGCGCCGTCCTTGATCAGGGTGCCCCAGGAGCTGAGCGGCGCGTCGACTCCGAGGCCGAGGAAGCTGAGGAAGCTCTCGAGCATCATCACCGCCGGGATTGTCAGGGTGGTGAAGACGATCACGGGCCCGAGGATGTTGGGCACGATGTGGCGAAACACGATGCGGGCGTGGCCGTAGCCGAGGGTGCGTGCGGCCTCGATGTATTCCATTTTCTTCACGGTGAGCACCTGGCCGCGGACGATGCGCGCCATGGTGAGCCACTCGACGGCGCCGATGGCGGCGAAGAGGCCGATGATCTTGCCGATGCCCTGGAGGTCGGAGAGCCAGGAGAACTGGCGCAGCCAGGCGTCGAGCTGCGTCATGGGGTCCTTGAGGAAGACCATCATGAGGATGACAAAGATCGTGAAGGGGAGCGCGTAGAGGATGTCGACGACGCGCATCATCAGGGCGTCGAGCTTGCCGCCGGCGTAGCCGGCGATGGCGCCGTAGGTGACGCCGATGGTGAGGGCGACGAGCGAGGCGACAAAGCCGACCATGAGCGAGATGCGGCCGCCGTAGAGCAGGCGGGCGAGCAGGTCGCGTCCGAGCTCGTCGGTGCCGAGCCAGTGCTCGGCGGAGGGCGGGGTGGCGCCGCGGGCGAGGTTTTGTTGCTCGTAGGAGTAGGGCAGGAAGGGCGGCAGGGCGATGCAGACGAAGGTGAGCAGGAGGACGAAGACGCCGCCGATCACGGCGAGGCGGTTGCGGCGCAGGCGCGCCCAGGCATCGCGCCACGGCGAGTGCGGGCGCTCGTCGTTGGCGGCGGCGGCGGGCGCGGGCGTGGCGGGCGCGGGGGACGGATTAACCACGGAGGGCACGGAGGACACGGAGAAGAGGGACGTTTTTAACCGCGGATGGCGCGGATGGGCGCGGATGAGGGAGGGCGGGATTTGAAGGACAGGGCAGGAGGCCGAGCTGGGGCTCGGCGTTCCCGGGGCTGGGTCACTCGAACTTCAGGCGGGGGTTGAGCCAGACCTGGACCACGTCGACGAGGAGGTTGAGGACGACGATGAGGACGGCGTAGAGCAGGACGGTGCCGATCACCAAGGTGTAGTCGCGGTTGAAGGCGGAGTTGACGAATTCGCGGCCGAGGCCGGGGATCTGGAAGATGGTCTCGATGACGAAGCTGCCGGAGATGATGCCGGCGATGGCGGGGCCGAGAAAGGTGACGACGGGGAGCAGGCCGCCGCGCAGGGCGTGGCGGAGGACGATGCGGGTCTCGGAGGCGCCCTTGGCGCGGGCGGTGCGGATATAGTCCTGGTTGAGGACCTCGAGCATGCCGCCGCGGGTGAGGCGGGCGATGTAGGCGGCGTAGACCAGGCCGAGGGTGGCGGCGGGGAGCACGCGGTCGGAGGCGAAATACCAGCCGGAGGCGTTGAACCAGCCGAGGTGCAGGGCGAAGAGCAGCACGAGCAGCGGGCCCATGACAAAGGTGGGCACGCAGATGCCGACCATCGCGAGGGTGGAGGCGGTGTAGTCGACGCCGGTGTTTTTCTTCATCGCGGCCACGACGCCGAGCGTGACGCCGATGGTGAGGGCGACGAGCAGGGCCCAGAGGCCGAGCTCGAGGGAGGTGGGGAGCTTGTCGGCGATGATCTCGTTGACCGTGCGGTTGGGGTATTTGAAGGAGGGGCCGAGGTTGATGCCGAAGGCGGCCTTGAGGTCGAAGTCGGGCGCGCCGTCGCGGTTGGAGTCGGTGAAGAGGCGCCAGGGCGCGAGCTTCTTGGGCGTGATGTCCCAGAGGTAGTCCCGGTATTGGACGAGCAGAGGCTTATCGAGGCCGTAGTGCGCCTCGAGGTTGCGCTGGATCTCGGGCGAGACGGCCTTCTCGGCGGTGAAGGGGCCGCCGGGCACGAGGCGCAGCATGAAGAAGGTGAGCGTCGCGAGAACGAAGAGGACCGGGAGGGTCTGGAGGAAGCGGCGGAGGATGAAGCGGAGCATCGGCTGGCGCCGAAATGACCAATGACCAGGGATCAATGACCAATGTCGGCAGGTGGACGGTTGAAGGCTGGACGGGGCTCGATTGGCGGGGGGCTATCAGTCGGCGAGGTCGACGTGTTTCCAGGCGCGTTGATCGAGGAGGTGGGGGACCCAGTTTTGCACGCGCGGGTCGAGGAGGAAGACGCGCTTGTAGAAGTAGAGCGGGATGACGGGCAGATCGCGCGTGAGCAGGGAGTCGAGCTCGCGATAGATGGCCATGCGCGCGGGCTCGTCGGGCGCGAGGAGGGCGGAGGCGAGGAGGCGGTCGTAGTCGGGGTTGGCGTAGCCGGTGTCGTTGTTGCCGCCGCCACTGACCCACATGTCGAGGAAGGTGTGCGGGTCGGGGTAGTCGCCGATCCAGCCGGCGCGGGCGATGTCGTAGCGCAGGTTGTTCACCGAATCGAGGTAGACCTTCCACTCCTCGTTGCGGAGCGAGACGTCGACGCCGAGCTCGGTCCGCCACATTTGCTGGATGACCTCGGCGACCTGCCGGTGGATATCCATCGTGTTGTAGAGGATCTCGAGGCGGCGCAGGCCGCGACCGCCGGGGAAGCCGGCCTCGGCGAGGAGGCGGCGGGCCTCGTCGAAATCGGGCGCGGGCAGGGTCTCGCCGGGGGTGAAGCCGGCGAGGGGCGGGGTGAAGTGGAGCGCGGGGTCCTGGCCGCCGCGGACGGCGGCGTTGATCAGGGCGCGGCGGTCGATGGCGAGGGCGAGGGCGCGGCGCACGCGCACGTCGTCGAGCGGCGGGCGGGTGAGGTTGAGGCGGAAAAAGTAGGTGCCGTAGTAGGGGTCGATGCGCAGGACCTCGGGGCGATCCCGGCGATAGGCCTCGATGCGATCCGGCGGGACTGAACCGGTGACGTGGAGCTGGCCGGAGCGGAACATGCGCTCCTCGGTCTGTTGGCTGTCGATCGCCTGAAACGAGATGCCGTCGAGCCGCACGGAGGCGGCGTCCCAGTAGGTGGGAGAGCGGCGGACGAGGATGGCCTGGCCGGGGCGCCACGACTCGAGGACGAAGGGGCCGTTGCCGACGAGGTTGCCGGGGCGGGTCCAGGCGCCGCCCTTGCGGTCGACGTGGCCGTGGCGTTCGAGGGTGGGGAGATGGACGGGGAACCAGGAGTAGTGGATGAGGGCTTCGAGCAGGTAGGGCACGCGGTGCTTCAGCCGGATGACGAGCGTGCGGGCGTCGGGAGCGGAGAAGCCGGTGGCGGTGAAGTCGCTGAGTTCGCCGCGGTTGAACTCCTCCGCGCCGACGACGTGGTGAAGTTTGTAGGCGTATTCGGCGCCGAGGCCGGGGCTGAGGATGCGGCGGAAGGAGTGGAGAAAATCTTGGGCGGTGACGGGGTCGCCGTTGGACCAGCGGGCGTCGGCGCGGAGGTGGAAGGTCCAGGTGAGGCCGTCGGCGGAGTTTTCCCAGCGTTCGGCGACACCGGGCGCGATGCCTTGGCCGGAGGGGTGGTGGGTGACGAGGCCTTCGAAGAGCGCGGAGATGATGTTGTGCTCCGGGACTCCGGTGACGATGTGGGGGTCGAGGTCCTGCGGTTCGGTGCCGTTGCCGAAGCGGAGGATTTTTTCCGATGAGCGCCCGGGGCC
>JAUVVA010000149.1 GCA_030604905.1 Verrucomicrobiota bacterium
ATTGGCCGCTAAAAGTTGCCAAACCTAGCCCAGCGCGCCGGATTTTCCTTAAGTCGCTGATTTTCGCGATCCTTCCGGCTTTTTCGCGCTGATTTTCTTTATTCTCGAATCTCCTGTCATCCTTCACACCGTCACCGCCGAGTCCCGCGCCTCGGTCCGCTTCTAGGATTCCCGCCATGCTTCCCCGCACCTCTCCTTTCCTCTCCGCCGTCGCGGCCTTCGCGTTTACCGCGTCCATCGTCTCCGCCGCCTCGCTCTGGACCGCGCCCGGTTCGCGCGAGCAGGGCGTGGCCGCCGATTTCCGCGCCGCGCGCGTCGGCGACATCCTCACCGTGCTCGTGGTCGAGGTCGCCGCCACCACCGCGAGCCAAAACAAGACCACCGGCTCCAGCTCCTCGGTGGACGCCGCCGTCTCGCAGTTTCTCTATCCCGCCGCGGTGAGCGGCTTCGGCCAGCACAACGGCGCGATGCCGGGCGTGAAGTTTGGCGGCAAATCCTCCTTCAACGGCGGCGGCCAGGTGAGCAACGCCCAGTCGCTGAGCACCCGCGCCGCGGTGCTCGTCACCGACGTGCTGCCCAACGGCAACCTCGTGATCGCCGGTGCGCGCAAGCTCACCTTCTCCGGCGAGACGCAAAACGTCGTCCTGCACGGCCTCGTGCGCCCCGCCGACATCGGCGCTGGCAACACCGTGCTCTCTAGCAACATCGCCGAAGCGCGCCTCGAGTTCATCTCCGAGGGCACCCTCACCGACGCCCAAAAACGCGGCTGGCTGAGCAACCTCTACGAGAAGCTGCGCCCGTTCTGACCGCGCTGCGCGCGGAATGACCAACGCCCAATGACCAACGCCCAATGAACTGAGCCCGGCATGAGTTCCCCTCTCTCACTTCTCGCTCGTTTGCTTGCCCTGCGTCCCGCCCTCCGCGTCTCACGCACGGTCCTCTGCGCATTGGTCATTGGGCATTGGGCATGGGTCCTTTCCTTCCTCCCCGCTCCGCTGCACGCGGCGCGGGTGAAGGACCTGGTTCGCGTGGACGGCGAGCGGGACAACCAGCTCGTCGGCTACGGCCTCGTGGTCGGGCTCGCGGGCGACGGCGATTCCAACGCGCTCGCCACGCTCCAGTCGGTCGCCAACGTGCTCGAGCGCAACGGGCTCAAGGTCGATCCTTCGCTCATTAAGTCCAAGAACGCCGCGGCCGTGATGATCACCGCCGACATCGGCCCCTTTCTTCGCTCTGGCGCGCGCATCGACGTCACCGTCGCCTCGCTCGGCGACGCCAAGTCGCTCCAAGGCGGCGTGCTCCTCCAGAGCCCGCTCCTCGGTGCCGACGGCCGCGTATATGCCGTGGCCCAGGGCGCGATCGCCGTCGGCGGTTTCCTCGGCGGCGCGGTCGGGGCCGGCGGCGCCACCGTGCAGAAAAACCATCCCACCGTCGGCATCATCAGCAACGGCGGCATCGTCGAGCGCGAGATTCCCTCCGCCTTCGTGCGCGGCGGCCGCTTCGCCCTCACGCTCCGGCACCCCGATTTCACCTCCGCCAACCGCCTCGCCGAGGCGATCAACGCCGCGCTGCCCTCCGCCGAGGCGCGTCCGCGCGACGCCGCCACCGTCGAGCTGCTCCTGCCCGAGGCCTACCTAGGCCACGAGGTGCGTTTCCTCGCCGACATCGGCTCGATCCAGGTGACACCCGATACCGCTGCGCGCGTCGTCATCAACGAGCGCACCGGCACCATCGTCGCCACCGCGCCCGTCTCCATCTCGCACGTCGCGATCAGCCACGGCTCCGTCACCATCACCATCGCGCAAAGCCTAGAGGCCTCGCAGCCCAACGCCCTCTCGCGCGGCGGTCAGACGGTCGTGCTCCCCAGCACCGAGACTCAAGTGACGGAGAACAAGGGCAGCTTCGTCATCGTCTCCGACGTCACCTCGGTGGACCGCCTCGCCGCCGCGCTCAACGCCCTCGGCGTCACCACCCGCGAGATGATGGCCATCTTCCAAACGCTCAAGACCGCCGGCGCCCTCCAGGCCGAGCTGATCATCAACTGACCCGCACCCGCCCCGTGCTCCCATGATCGCCCCCGTCTCCACGCTCGCCTCCGCCTCGCTTTCGCCCGAGCTCGCCCGTGCCGCCCGCTCCGGAGCGGACGCCTCCGCGCGACCCTCGCCCGCCGAGGTGCAAAAGGCGGCGCGCCAGTTTGAGGCCATTCTCGTGCGCCAGCTCCTCGCCCCCGCGATCGAGCCGCTGATGAACGGCGGTTCGCTCGGCGGCGGCGCCGCCGGGGCGGGGCAGGGCGGGGGAGTCTACGGCTACCTGCTCACCGACACCCTCGCCGGCTCCATTTCCCAGGGCGGCGGCCTCGGCCTCGCCTCCGTCATCACCCGCCAACTCGCGCCCGCCTCGCCGGCCGCCGCGCTCGCCGATCTTCCCGATTCTCCGTGAACCCTCCCGTTTGCGCCCCCCTCGCGGATCTCCTCCGCGCCGAGCTCGCCGCCTATGGCGGCCTGCTCTCCTTCTTCGAACGCCAGCAGGCCGCGCTGATGAAGCGCGACGCGCAGGCGGTTCTCGACACCTCGCTCGTGATCGAGCGCCTCGCGGTGGAGACCGCTCGCTCCCGCGAGGCGCGAGAGCTGCATGTCGCCGCCTTTGCCCGCGCCCACCAGCGCTCCGGCACCGAGCCGCTCCGCCACCTGCTCAATCTTTTCCCGGCCGAGGAGCGGCCCCTGCTCGATGCGCTGATCGACGAGATCAACCGCCTCCTGCAAGTCGTGCGCCGTCGCGCCCGCCAAAACCACGCCATCCTCGTTCGCGCCGTCGAGCTGCGCCGCGAACTCCTCGGCACGCTCCGCCCCGGCAGTTTCTCCCGCACCTACTCCTCCGGCGGCCGCCCCGCGCGGACCGCTCCCGCCCCCGTCTCCACCCTCCACGCCACGGGCTAGCACCTAGCCACTAGCTTCTAGCAACCAGCGTCCATGTCCGGTCTCGTCTCCAGCCTCAACCAAGCCGTCCGCTCCCTCAACGCGCAGTCGCGCGGCGTGGAGACCGCGGGGCGCAACCTGGCCAACGTCAACAACGCCGACTACGCGCGCCAGCGTGTCATCTTCGGCGACCGTGGCACCATCGTGACCCCGCAGGGAGCGCAGTCGCTGGGCCTCGAGGCCAAGGCGGTGCAACAGGTCCGCGACGCGCTGCTCGACCGGCAGCTCGCGCGCGAAGTCGCGCGCACGGCCAGCCTCTCCGCCGAGCAAACCGCCTACGCGAAAGCGCAGGCCGCGCTCGGCGAGGCCATCGACCGCAGCCAGTCGGCCGACGTCACCGCCGCCTCGGGGCAGGGGCTCTCCGCCGTCGTCACCGAGTTCTTCAACGCCACGCAGGCCTTCGCCGCCCGGCCCACCGACCTCGGCGAGCGGCAAAACCTGCTCCAGCGCGCCGACATGCTCGCCGAGCGTTTTCGCCTCACCGACTCGCGCCTTGCTCAGCTCCAGGACGACCTTGGCGCGCAGGTGGTCGCGGACCTCGAGGACGCCAACCGCCTGCTTTCCGTCATCGCGGACCTCAACGGCCAGATCGGCCGCTTCGAGATCAACGCCCCCGGCTCCGCCGCCGACCTTCGCGACCAGCGTCAGGCCGCGCTCGAGAAACTCGCCGCCAAGATCGGCGCCGAGACCGCGCCCCACGCCACCGAGGCCGGCCAGCTCGACGTCTTCGTGCGCGACGGCTCCGGCGCGCCCATCCTGCTCGTCAGCCTCGCCACCGTGGCCGCCCCGCTCTCGAGCGACGGCACGCAGCTCCTCGCCGGCGGCGCTCCCGTCGCCCTCGCGGGCGGCTCGGTGCACGGCCACTTCACCGCGCGCGACGGCGCCATCCAGACCCTGCGCGAGCAGATCAACACCTTCGCCGCCCAGCTCGCCACCGCCGTCAACCAGGCCTACAACCCCAGCGGCACGAGCGGCGATTTCTTCACCTTCGATCCCGCCGCGCCCGCCGCCACCCTGCGCCTCGCGCCCGGCCTCACGCCCTCCTCGCTCAAGGCCTCCGATGGCGGGGCCGCGACCGACAACACCCTCGCCCTCGCGGTCTCCCGCCTCACCAGCCAGCGTTTCTCCACCGCCTCCGGCGACCTCATCGACGGCACCTTCGGCCAATATTACGGCGGCGTGGTCAGCGGCTTCGGCCGCACCGTGGCCGGCGCCGAGGGCCGCCTCCGCGACCAGGCCGGCATCGAGGAGCTGGTGCGGCAGCAACGCCAGGCCGTGAGCGGCGTGTCGCTCGACGAGGAAATGACCGACCTCATGAAATACCAGCGCGCCTTCCAGGCCTCCTCCCGCGTGATCAACGTGATCGACGAGCTCCTCGACGTCGTCGTCAACCGGCTCATCCGCTGAGCGCCCCTAGCTCCTAGTTTCTAGCCCCTAGCCCCTAGTCCCTAGTCCCTAGCCCCTAGCTCCTAGCCCCTAGCTCCTAGCCCCATGCGCATCTCCACCAGCTCCACCGCCGACGGCGTCCTCTCGCAGCTGCAACGGCTCGTCTCCCGCCAAGCCGAGCTCCAGCGGCAGGTGGCCACCGGTCAGCGCATCCAGCAGCCCGGCGACGATCCCGCCGCGGTGGGGCGCGTCATCGCGGCCCGCATGGAGCGAGGCTCGCTCGCCCAGTTCGCGCGCAACGCCTCGGCCGCGCTCGAGTATTCGAAAACCTCTTACGCCGGTCTGGAGCAGTTGAAAAAGGTTTCCGACCGCGCGGGCGAGCTCGCGGTGCTCGGCGAGGGCAGCCTCGATCCCGACGCCATGCGCGCCTACGCGGCGGAGGTCAACCAGCTCCTCGAGCAAGCGCTCAGCCTCGGCAACACCCGCTTCCGCAACGACCACGTTTTCGCCGGTTCGGCCGTGGGCGCGCCGCCCTTCGAGGCCGCGCGCGGCTCCGGCGGGCGCATCGAGTCGGTCGCCTACCTGGGTGATCTCGGGCGCCTCACCGTGCCGCTGTCCGAGAACGCCACGCTCCAGCCCACGCCCGAACCCGCCACCAACGCCGGACTGGCGGAGTTCATGAACCAGCTCGTCGCCCTGCGTGACGCGCTGGGCGCGGGCGATCCCGCCGCGATCCGCGTGGTCCGCCCCCGGCTCGACGCCTCGGAGAACCTGCTCGTCGGCGCGCTCTCCGAGCACGGCGCGGTGCAGCTCCGCATCGAGGTGGCGCAGGCCCAGCAAAAGGCCCGCCTCTCCGAGCTCGACCGGCAGATCTCGGCCGAGACCGACGTGGACCTTCCCGAGGTGATCGTGCGGCTCAACCAGACTTCCCAAGCCTACGAGGCCGCGCTCTCCTCCTCCGCCAACATCCTCCGCCTCTCGCTCCTCGATTACCTGCGCTGAGCGCTCCTTTCTCCCCCTCGCTCCCTCACTCCCTTCCGCATGAAAGTCCTTGCCGAACCCCTTCCCGCCGCCGCGGGCGCCCTCGCCGCGCCGCGTTCGCTCGAGCTTCGCTTCGCCGCCGGCATCGTCGGTTTCCCCGAGCACCGCCGCGGCGAGGTGTTTCACCTGCCCGACCAGCTGCCCTTCCAGTGGCTGCGCCTGCACGGCCCCTCGCCGCTGCACTTTGTGATCATCGATCCGGTGGGGCTCATCGCCGACTACGCGCCCGAGCTTTTCGACGACGACGCCAACGCCCTCGGCATCACGAGCGCCGCCGACGCGTTGATCTACAACATCGTCACCGTGCGCGACGACCCTTCGCGCGCCACGGTCAACCTGGTGGGGCCGATCATCGTCAACCGCCACAGCGGCGCGGCCCGCCAGGTCGTGGTCGCCAACCACGCGCTCTACTCGGCGCGCCGTCCTCTCGTCGCCTCCGCGTGACCCACCCGCCATGCTTGTCCTCACCCGCAGAGTCAACGAAGCCATCGTCATCGGCGACAACATCGAGATCCGCATCACGCGGATCGACGGCGACGTCGTGAAGATCGGCATCCATGCCCCGCGCGAGATCTCGATCGTGCGCAAGGAGGTCTTGAACGACATCGCCGCGAGCAACCAGGCCGCGGCCGTAGCCCCGCCCGCCGCCGGCGCCGCCGCTCCCCGCCTGCCCGCGCTGCCCCGCCTCAGCGCGCGCTGAGGAACCACCGTCCCAGGTCAAAGGGCTCATGTCCCAAGTCACCGGCTCGCGGCTTCGCCGCTCCTCTTCTTCCGATGGCCGCGCCCGCGCGGCCCGGTGACGACCTTCGACCTTTTCGTCCCTCGACATCTCTTCCGTCTCCTTCGTCCCCCACGCCCCTCTTCCCATGAACCTTTCCCATCATTCCCTTTCGCTCGCCGCCGGTCTTGGGCGAATTGACGAGTTTCGCGCCGCGGTGACCTCGCGCGTCGCCTCGGGCAAGCGACTTGACCGCCCCGCGACAGATCCCGCCGCCGTGGCGCAGTCGGGCAAGCTCGTCTCGGAGCAGGCGCGTCTGCGCGCCGCCGAGGTGAACATCCAAAACGGCGTCAGCCGTCTGCAAGTGAGCACCGGGCAACTCAACGCGCTCGACCGCATCGTCACGCGTCTCTCCGAGATCGCCACCCTCGCGGGCAACGCCGTGCAGAACCCCGCGGACCGCGCGAACTACGGGATCGAGTTTGCCCAGCTCCAGCAGCAGATGCGGCAGATCGTGGGCGGCTCGTCGGCCGAGATCGGCGGGAGCGGCGTGGACAAGCCGCTCGGGCAATTCAACGAAAGGCCGCTTTTCGGCCCCGGACCGGGCGACAGTATCGTCGTCGGGCCGGACAGCGAAGATCGGCTCAGCCTCCCGGTGCTCAATCTGCGCGCGGGCCCGGTGGGCGATCTGTTGAGGCAGGACGCGACGGGGACCTTTGTGCTCGGTCTCGGGGCGGGCGGAGCGGTGCCCTCGCCGGGCTTGGGAGTCACCCTGCGCGCCGCGTTGGGTCAACTGGCCGAGGCGCAGGCCGAGGTGGGCTCCGGACAGAGCCGCCTCTTGCTCTCCGCGAGCGTGGCCGCCACGGCGCGAGAAAACCACGAGGCCGCGCTCTCGACCATCCAGGACGCCGACCTCGCGGTGGAGACGACCGAGCTCGCGCGTCTGCAGATCCTCGGGGAGAGCCGCACCGCGATGCTCGCCCATGCGCGCGACGCGGGCGCGAAGCTGCTCCCCTTGCTTGCGCGGCGCTGAGCCGCGCGCGGCCGCGGCTTCCGGTTCGCCGTCCCGGCGTGGCGGATCAACGCCGCGGGGCCGAGCCCCCGTGCGTTCGGGGGCGGGGCTCTGCGGAGGTAGGATGAGCGCGCACGTGGGCGTCGATCTCGTGCTGCACGGCGAGCAGGGCCCACGGATCGAAGGCGGGGGTGCCGCGCAGTCGCTCGAGCTCGCTGCGTTGCTCGATGAGGCGGCCAAGCCGGGGATCGACATCGTCCTGGCCCAGGCTGGCGAAACTGTCGCGACAGCGCGAATACCAACCGCTGCGCACGAGGATCCGCCTCAGGATGAAGGCGAGCAGCAGCGCGAGGCCGGCGAAGCCGAGCAGGGACGCGTCGCCACGCTGGGCGGAGCCGATGATTCCGCCCAGTCCGCCGAGGATTCCTCCGAGGTGCAGCACGTAGCCGAGACGGGCCAGCATGCAGGCGGGGGAATTGAATTCGGGGGGCAGGGGCATCGGGAAGGGCGGCTGGCGGAGGGGAGGCAGCAAGCCAAGGGGGCGGCCCGCCCGCTGCCAAGGCGCGGGTGTTGGGGGAAGGTCCGGAACGTGCGGGGCGGGAAGCGTCGCAAGGTTCTCATTCATGCGAGAGTCGTGCGCTCTAAAAAAATCGCGTCGCGCCGCCCTCCTCGATCATCACCGATTCCTGGCCGAGCAAATCCTTGAGCCGCCGCGCGCAGCGGGCGAGGCAGGCGGGCGCGGGATCGTCGGCCGGGCGCAGGCCGCGGCTGGTGACGGTGATGATCAAGGTCTCCTCGTTTTGGTCGCGCCAGCGTCCGACGGCGCGGGCGCTGGTCCAGCCGAGGAAATGCTCGCCGAGGATGGTTTCGACGGCGGCGATGTCCTCGGGGCTGAAGGCGTGGCGGGCGTTGTTGCGTGCGCCGAGGTAGAGGCGGTAGGCGAGGTTCATGGGAGCGGGGACCCGGCATCGGGGCTGGGGGCGGCGAGCCCGCAGGCGGCCCGCGCGTGAGCTGGACCGGCGGCTGTCGATTGTAACGTAAAGGCACGAAACCCGGCGCGCCGACATGGGTCGGAGCACGCATGAACCCAGCTCGTCTTCGACCCCGTGTGGCGTCCCAGGGCCGTGTGTCCGTTCGCCTCAATCCATCCCAGCGCGACTTGCTCGCGCGCTCGCACGAAACCTCGCGGGAGCTGGCGCACGCGCTGCGCAAAGCCCCGGTGCGCGAGGGCAAGCTCACGGTGCGCGTCAGCCGGCACGAGTTGGAATCGCTGGTCGCGGCCGCCGCGGCGGCGACGGCGCCGGATCGTCGGGCGGAGCGGGATTTGAACTCGCTGTTGCGCTACCTGGAGGACTTGGAGGACCGCTTCGCGGAGCCCGCGGACGACTCGGCTTTCGCGGGAGACGACGAGTCCGACCTCGCGCTGCACTCGCGGGAGCATGAGGAGCACGGCCGCGCCGGCATGTCGGAGACTTGAGCGGGCCGCCGGCGGGCGGCGGGGCAGGCGCGTGGCCTG
>JAUVVA010000218.1 GCA_030604905.1 Verrucomicrobiota bacterium
TCAACGTGGTCCTACACCGCCCCGCCGTGACCCGCTCCGTCGCGCTCAAGCCCTTCGTCACCCGCCCCGTTCGCGCCACCGAGCTCAACACCGGCCTCCCGGTCGAGACGCGCGTCGAGCTGCTCCCTTGGGACCACGAGGCCGGCATCGCCTACCTGCGCCTCTACAACCTCGACGAGCGCATCCTCCGCCTCCCCGTGCCGGTAATCCGCCTCGAGTTCGCCCGCCCGCCCAAGCGCCTCGTCCGAGGCCCCGCCGGCCTGCCCGTCGAGCCCTGACCGCATCGGCTCGCTTCCGACGTGGCACGGGCATCTTGCCCGTGGCGGACGGGCGTCCCGCCAGTCCGCTTCCGAGTCATGGGCGGGACGCCCATGCCACCCACACCCACCCGTCATCTCTTCCTGTTTCGCCCCCGTCCACCGCCTTTCCCTCCCTCTCCCGCCTTCCATGACCCTCCGCCTCAGCCTGCCGGCCCAGCCCACCCTCCTCAAACGCAGTTGGTCTCTCGGCGCCAACACCTGCCACGCGCCCCTGGTGATGCGCTCCGATCTGCAGGCGCACCTGCGTCGCAGCCAACAGGAACTCGGCTTCCGCTACTGGCGCGCCCACGGCACCCTCAGCGACGACGTTTCCGTCTTCACCCGCTACCCCGACGGCCAGACCTACTACACCTTCTCCGGCCTCAAGCGCATCCTCGACGCCGTGCTCGCCAGCGGCCTCAAGCCCTTCCTCGAGCTCTCCTTCATGCCCGTCGACCTCTCGCGCGACCCCAGCCAGACCATCACCCACTACCGCGGCCCCACCGCCCCGCCGGCGGATTTCCGCCGCTGGGAGGAGCTGATCAGCGAGACCGCCCGCTTCCTGCTCGCCACCTACGGCGCCGACGAGCTCCGCACTTGGTATTTCGAGATCTGGAACGAGCCCAACATCCCCTTCTGGACCGGCACGCAGGACGAGTATTTCCAACTCTACCGCCACGCCGCCCGCGCCCTCAAAGCCGTCCACCCCGCCCTCCGCGTCGGCGGCCCCGCCACCGCCCGCGGCGAGTGGATCGCCGACTTCCTCGACGACTGTGCCCGCCACCAGGCCCCGGTCGATTTTGTCTCCACCCACGTCTACCCCAGCGACGTCGCCTTCGTGGACTCCGCCGAGGGCGAGGTGAAACTTCTCGGGCTCGATTTCCTCCACCGGCACTTCGCCCGCGTGCACCGCGAGGTCCAGGAGCGCCGCCCCGGCCTGCCCATCATCTGGGGCGAGTGGAACTCCTCCGCCGGCCCCCTCGCCGAGAATCACGACACCTGCGAAAACGCCGCGGTCATTTCCTCCGCCCTTGCCGGCATCGAGCGCTGGGCCGACGGCAGCCTCTTCTGGAACCTCTCCGACATCTACGAGGAGTGCCAATACCACTTCGCCCCCTTCCACGGCGGCTACGGCCTCCTCACCGTCGACGACATTCCCAAGTCCGCCTTCCGCGCCTTCGAGTTTTTCCACCAGATGGAGACCCACTCCCTCTCCATTGACGGCCAGCCCGGGAGCGCCGAGCGCGGCGCCTTCGGCAGCGCCTCCGCCGACCAGAAACGTCTCGTCGTCCTCTTCTGGAACACCGTCACTCTCGGCCCCTGGACGCTCACGCCCCAGGCCCCCGCCGGCTACCGCGCAACGCGCCTTGAGCGCATCCTGCCCGGCCAAGGCAGCGCCTACGAAGCCTGGCTCGAGCTCGGCCGCCCCATGAACCTTTCCCGCGCCCAGCACGCCGCCCTCGCCGCCGCCTCGGTCCCGGCCGTCGACACCACCTGGCAAGGCGGCAAGCTCAGCCTAGCTCCAGGCACCGTCGCCCTCGCCATTTGGGAAAAGATAGAGTGATTTTGGAAGGGCGGGACCGCTGGGACCTCCTGCGGCATCTGCGGTTCATCGCCCCTCCTCAGTCTAAGAACGGCCGTGGGAACCGCAGATGGCTCATCTTGGCGGTGATCTTCTGAAATCAGCTCTATCTGCGCTCTCTGCGTAATCTGCGGTTACTCTCTACCGCCGGATTCAGGGTGTGTCTGGGAAATAAACTCGTCGTGCGCCAGAGGAGAAACTCGCTCGGTCAAGGCGACCGAGGCGGAGGTGGACCAGCGGTCCATGCCGCCGAGGGCAACGCCGGCCCAGCAAGTTTCTCCTCTGGTTTGCGCGCACGATGAGTCTATTCACCAGACACACCCTTGGCTCGGCCCTCCGGTGCCCGCAGCACCAGCACCCGCCGCGTGACCCCATCCCACGCGTTGACCGCCACGCGCGAAAAGTCCCGCGACCACGCCGGGTGCGGATCCACCCTCAGCTCCCGCCTCGGCCCCACAAAGGGCGGATTCGCCCGCAACCGCAGCCACTCCCGCTCGCGTCCGCTCTCCAGCTCGATCCAGCGCAGCGGCACCGTGCCATCGCCCGCCGACACCGCCTCGTGCGGATACGCGTCGGTCAACAAGTGCCGCCCGTCGCGGCTCAAGCTCGGGTGCCCCGAACCGACGCGGCCCGGCGCCAGAGTCTCCCTCTCGCCCCCATCGGCCGAGAAGCGCACGAAACGAAGCGGCTCCCCCTCCCGCAAGCGCAGGTTCATCGTGATCGAGCGCCCGTCCGGCGCCCAGTTTGGGTGGTGCCCGCCCAACGCCCAAGCCTCCGCGGGAAGCGCCACGCGCGGCCTCCGGCCGTCCGCATCCAGCGTGATCACCTCCCGTCGCGGCGGCAGCCCCGCGGCGTGCGGCAGCCAGCGGAGCACATACATCAGGCGGTCTCCGCGCGGGCTCCACTTGAGGTGAAACCCATAAAAGTCCCCGCCCGCCCAAGCATCCCAATCCGACGCGTGCAGCCGCCCGACCAGCTCGGCGATGCTCACCAGCAAACGCCCCGGCCCGCCCTCCGTATCCGTTATCCAGATACCATCGTCCTCGGCCGCTCCCCGGTTCCGCTTCACCGCCTGCGGCGGCACGATCACCCCGTAGCCCGGCTGCGCGAGCCCGATGTTGGTCAGGTTGGGCGACACCGCGGTCCGGCCGTCGGGCGACACCACATAGACCGGCCCGTCCAGCCGCCGACATGCCCCGCCGCCCGGATCGAGGCGCAGCCCATACGGACGCCAGTTCTCCGGCGACAGATCGTTGAAGAACAAGTCGGAGTCGCTCCCGCCCCATTGCACCTGCGCCCCGAGCTGGGTGTCCCAGGCGCGGGTCTCCGCCACGCAACGCTCCTCGCCCGTGCTCAAGTCGACCAGCCACACTTCCGCCACATCACCCGGCGCCGGCAATCGGTCCTCCGCCGGCAGACGCGTGAGCGCCAGCCAACGCCCGGAAGGGCTGAAGGGCGAGGTGTCGAAAAACCTATGCACGACGCGCCCCACCCGCGTCACCCAAAGCGGCGTGCGGCCATCCACTTGACTGGCGATCCCGGGAAACCTCATCGGCAAGCGGTCGGCGCTTGGGCCACCAAAGCGGTGGCTGGCGCTGCATCCAATCACTAACAAGATGTTAGCGTCTCACCGCTTCGATTGACGCACCCAAAGGGCAATCTATGGTCAACGAATAAACCGGCGCACGCTTTGCGCTTTCAGCCCCGTCCTCGCACCGTCCGCCCATGACCCCGCCCCGTCGCCTTTCCCCCCGAGGCTTCACCCTGATCGAGCTGCTCACCGTCATCGCGATCATCGGCATCCTTGCCGCCATCATCATCCCCGTCGTCGGGCGTGTGCGCGAGAGCGCCCGCGTCGCGCAGCAGACGAGCAACATGCGCCAGATCGGCATGGGCCTGCGCCTTTACGCCCAGGAGAACCGCGATCGCATCCCTCACGTGAACAACAACCAGGTCTTTGCCGGCGGCACCATGCGCCAGTTCAGCTGGATGGAAGTCGTGAACGTCTACGTGGGGCGCGAACGCGGTGAACTCGGCTCCGCCTTCCTGCATCGGCAAAACCCGATCTGGA
>JAUVVA010000144.1 GCA_030604905.1 Verrucomicrobiota bacterium
TCATCGACAACGTCACCCTTCGCGGCAACGCCCTCGGCCAGCTCAGCGTCACCCGCAACGCCAACCGCGCCGACCTCGGCCCCGTCACCCTCAAAAACAGCCGCCTCGAATCCACCGCCGCCAGCCAGCCCCTCTTCGACTGGCCCGGCGGCTCCGATCCGTCCTGGGCGCAGTTCCTCGCCGGCCTCACCGCCGACTCGCACGGCAACACCTACGTCCATCCCCACCTCGCGCTCGCCTTCCGCAACCACCGCGGCCTTCCCCACCTCAACCTCGCCGGCTGGCAGGACCTCACCGGCCTCGAAGTCGCCTCCGCCTTCACCGGCCCCGGCGCCCTCGCCCCGCTCGCCCTCGTGCCCGGCCAGCCCTCCGCCCACTTTGGCAACTCCATCTCGGGCAACCTCGCCTGGGGCAACGACGAGGGCGACTGGCTCCGCTACGACGCCGTCGAGATCGGCCGCTACCACGCCTTCACCGCGCGCGTCGCCAACGGCCTCGCCGCCGCCGGCACCAACATCAACCGCTGGCTGGAACTCCGCCTCGGCTCGCCCACCGGCACCCTCCTCGGCACCCTGCCCCTCACCGCCACCGGCGGCTGGTCCACCTACGAGCTGCAAAGCGCCACGCTCCTCCCCGCCCCCGGCGGCACGCACGATCTCTACATCGTCATGAAAGGCGGCTCCGGCGTCGGCAACTTCGACGCCTTCACCCTCGACCGCTACGTCCCCGCCGCCGGCGAGATCATCCTGCCCGGCTCCGTCAATGACGGCCTCCACGGCAACGGCATCGGTGGAAACATCATCCACTCCAACGACACCGGCGACCACGTCCGCTTCAACCACATCACCTTCCCCTCCACCGAGGCCACCCTCCGCATCGACGTCGCCAACGGCTTCGCCGCCTCCGGTCAGCCCATCGGCCGCTGGGTCGAACTCCGCCTCGGCTCCCCCACCGGGCCCCTCGTCGGCCAGATCGAAGTCCTCGGCACCGGCTCCTGGAGCACCTATGAACTCCAATCCGCCTCGCTTACCGGCCTCCCGCTCGGCACGCACACGCTCTACTTCGTGATGCAGGGCGGCTCCGGCGTCGGCAACTTCGGCCGCTTCGAGCTGCTCTTCGCTCCCCCCGCCCCGCCTCCCCCACCTCCCCCGCCTCCCCCGCCCGCACCCGTGCTCGTCGCACGCCACAACGGCGGCGGCGCCGCCAGCGGCGACTGGCTCCACGACTCCACGATCGTCTCCGGCTCGAGCTTGAACGTCGGCACGACCACCAATGCGATCGACCTTTCCGGTATCACCGATCCCGCGCCGGCCGCGATCTACCAAACCCACCGGCACGGCACCGCCTTCGCCTACACCTTCACCGGCCTCGCGCCCGGCACCTCCCACACCCTGCGCCTCCACTTCTGCGAAACCTGGGCCACCAAGGTAAACCAGCGCCGCTTCCACGTGGAGATCAACGGCACCCGCGTCCTCACCAACCTCGACGTCTTCCAAGTGACCGGCGGCCAATTCCGCGCCCACGTCGAGGCCTTCACCGCCACCTCCGACACCAACGGAACGATCGTCGTGAGCTTCCTCACCGGCACGAAAAACCGCCCCATGTGCTCAGGGATCGAGCTCTGGCGATAATCTAAACCCCACGCCACTTGGTTCGAAAGGTCCGGGGAGCGCACCCGTCCCGGGCGCTGCGCAGGGCGTCCCGCCCAGCGCCTTCCTGCGGTCATCGACGAGACGCCGGAGCCAACCCGCAAGACGCGGCCGCTTCCCGAACCGTCCTGAACCGATGCAAGCAACTGAACCAAGAGGCGTGGGCGCGGACGCCCATGCGGCCGGGGCGACGCGATACGATAACCACACCCTCTGCTTCGCCTTGAACCGGGGACTGCCACGCTGCGCTCGAGCCCCCATGCGCCTCTCCACCTTTGACCTCGACTGGTATGCCCGCTGGCCCATCGAACACACCGCGCTCGACGAATGGTCGCGCCCCGGCCTGACCAACGGGCTCGGCTCGCTCCAGGCCGCGGGCGATCCCACCTCGATCCGCCACGTCCTCTTCCCGCCCGTCTCCGGCGGCGAGGAATCCACCGCCTACCTCACCCTCGACGGCGTCTTCCTCGCCGCCACCTCGCTCGCCACCTCGGTCGCCTGGCGCCCCTGGCGGATCGACCGCGACGCCATGCATGCCGGCTGGAGCATCCGCTCCTCGCTCACGCTCGCGCCCGGCGAACATGCGGCGCTTCAGCGTATCGAAATCGTCAATACGCTCGGCGTCGCCCGCCCCCTCTCCTGCGCCCTCCGCCTCTCCGGCCGCTGCGTGAACCGCGGGATCGAGAAATGGTATTGGGGCGTGCCCGGCGTCGCCACCACCCTCGGCGCGCTCCTCGAAAGCACCGGCCTCGATCCAATCACCGAGCGCCTGCCCGAGGGCCTGCTCACCCGCGAGCGCCCGCCCGCGCCGCCCGCCGCCGATCCCCACGCCGGCCGCGCCTTCAACGCCCAGCTTCTCACCCCCGCCCCGCACGCGTGGCAGCGCAACGGGGACGCCTCCTGGCGCTTCGACTCCGTCGCGCCCGGGGAGCGCGTCGTCCTCCATCTCGCCCTCGCCCTCGGCGAGACGCGCGAAGAGGCGCTCGAGCCCGCCCGCCGCCTGCTTGCCGACCCCGCGGCCGTCTTCATCGCCGCCGAGGCACAGTGGCGCTCGCTCTGGACCTCCGCTTTCTCCGCCGACGGCCCGCTCTCCGGCCGCCTGCCCGACCTCGATCTACCCGAGGAACTCGCCCCCGTCGCCGCCAGCTCCGCCCTCTCCCTGCTCCAAGCCCGCCGCACCCACCGCGCCACCGGAGGAAAGGCTTTTTTCAACATCTCCACGCCGCGTCGCGTCGAGGCCTGCTACTACCCCAACGACTGGGGCATGACCGCCCGCTCCCTCGCCCAGCTCGACCCCGAGGCCACCTGGCGCCAACTCGCCATGGCCCTCCGCGCCGACGTCCGAAAATACAACCAGATCAACTTCCTCACCGGCCGCGGCGGCGACGCCATCGGCCCCGGCTGGCCCTACACCGTCGACATCTACAACGCCTTCTACGCCGCCTGGTATCTCTGGCGCGAGGCGGACGGCGGCAAAGTCTCCTCCCTCACCGAGCGCCGCTTCGAGACGCCCCAAGGCGAACAGAGCCTGCTCGCCGTGCTCGAGGATCTCGCCTTTGACTGGCGCTCCCGCCGCGTCGAGTCGCTGGGCCTCGCCGACTACGGCTCCAAGCACGAACTGCTCGAATGCGTGAGCACCTACGAGCATGTCGTCGCCGCCCTCAACGCCGCCGCCGTCTGGATGCTCCGCCGTCTCGCCGAGGCCTACCGCGCCCTCGGGCGCGAGGCCGAAGCCACCGCCGCCGACGCCGAAGCCTCCGAGCTGCGCGACGCGATCCTGCGCCACCTCTACGTGGCCGGCCAAGGCTGGTTCCGCTGCATCCACCCCGACGGGCGCGCCCGCGAGGTTCGCCATTGTTGGGACACCGGCATGGTCCTCATGTGCATCGGCCCGGAGCTGCCGCCGCTCGTGCAGGAGGAGATCGTGCACTTCTTCCAGACGGAGCTGCAAACCCCCTCCTGGATCCGCGCCCTCTCACCGCACGATGGTGACGCGGCCGTGAGCGGTCTGCGCGCCGACCACCAGTTCAACGGCGCCTTCGGTTCCTGGCCCGCCGAGGTCGCGCTCGGCCTCGTGCGCATCGGCCGGCACGCGCTCGTGCGCGAATGGCTCGTAGGCATCGCCCGCACCGCGCGCCAAGGCCCCTTCGCCCAAGCCTACTACGACGAAGCCGTCTATCCGCCCACCCATGGCGGTGCCACCAAAGTCACGGACGAGGTCCCCCAGTGTTGCCACTGGTCCAACATCTCCGGCGGCCTCTTCTTTACCGTGCTGGAAGAACTGGGCGCCGCGGACGCCCGCTAGCCCGCGCAAGGACCGCCGTCCAAGGAGGCCTTCCTCGCTTCACTCGCAGCGCCTGCGATGGTCCGGGCCGATCAACGCACAAACCTAAACACCGATGACAGGGATGCGGAACGAACGATCGTTCCGCGTCCTCGATGGTCCGAGCGATCGTTGGTCGACAATGGTCGCGAGTCCGACCGCGGTTTTAAGGGAACATCTGCAGCGCGTCCGCCTCGTTCAGCGACTTCACATGGCCGTCCAAAAACAGATAGCCGGCGCTGTTGCCATAGCGGGTGGGGGAACTGTTTTCGGGGACAAATCCCGTGGAACGACGGGCATCGAGCACGAGGCCGGGCGCACTGCCGATTATGATGGTGCGTGAGGGTGCCGGGAATTGGGCCATACGCAGCGCTCCCTTCCATCTCGCCTCGTTGGTGCGGCTGAAATCTCCGGGCGTGATGTAGGCGTTGAGATAATAATAAATCCCGAAACCCGTCCGCCAAGGCTGCGTGGTCTCGAAAGCCGGGCAGCGGTAAGCCGCGGACACGTTCGACGAAGTTACCCACTGTGGGTGGCCGACAGGGCGACCTTCCACGAAATTCTGCAGCGGGCTCGTGAACCACTCGCCCTCCACCTCATTCGCGTGGATCAGCCGGTCCCTGTGCTCGTGGCCATACAGGATCACGGCCTGGCCGATCTGGCGAAGATTGGAGAGGCTCTGCGTTTTGCGCGCGCTCTCCCGGACCTTGCCGACGACAGGAATAATGATCGCAGCAAGAATGCCGATGATCGCGATGACGGTGAGCAGCTCGATGAGCGTGAACGCGGAGCGACGTTGACGGAGGGCGGTCATGGGGAGGGGACTCGAAGGGGGAGGGGGTGGGGTGAGGCGAAAACCGGACGAGCCGGTCTGGATAACGACCCCAAGCTTGGCCCTCGGGTCCGCGCGGGCAAGCGGATGCGGGGTCGAAATCATCTTATCGTAAACTTCCACGCGCCGCCACCCCGGTCGCGGGTCCGCCCCGGCTAGCCGCGCGCCGCCCAGCCCCGGACCGGTGGCGTGCTTTTGCCCTGCCGGATGCGCCCGTCCATCAACACCAGCTTGGGGTTCTCCGGCAGGCCGGTTTCGTTGCGAAATATCTGCGCGATGAGCAGGTCGGCCGCGGCGGAGCCGATGTTCTCGGGGACGACATCGATCGCGGTCAGGGCGAGGTCCTGGGCGGAGTCCATCACGATGTAGCCGCACCGCGCCATCGTCGGGCCGTGCGAACGCGAGAGCTGGGCGTGAGGGGCGGCGTGGGTCGCCACGATGGCGTCGGGTCGGTGAATCTCGAACCAGTCCACCAGGGCGGGGTCGCCGTTGGCCTGGACGGTGAGCGCCGGCAGCGGGGCGTCCTGCAGACGGGTGGCGCGGAAATACTCGTAGGCGCCGCGGGCGAAGCTCTCGGAGCGCTGACTCGAATCCTCCGTATCGATGTAGCCGATACGACGGTAGCCGAGCCGGTGCAGCTCCTCGAGCGCGAGCAGGGTGTTGCGAAAAACATTGGGCGCGACGCGGTGCAGGCTCGGGCGGGTGAGGGAGAGGGTCGCGGCGACGGTGGAGAAGGCGTTCCACTCAAAATCGGGCAGGCTCTGCGGCCGGTGCCAGGGAGGCAGGACGATGCCGCGGATGCCCCGGTTTCTCAGGATGCGCGAGAGCCTTCGCTCGGTCATGCCGCGTTCGCCGAGCCAGAAAGCCTCGACTTCAAAACCCTGGGTCGCGGCCCGGAGGCGGGCGCCTTCGAAAATCCGTCCGACGTAGCCCTTTCTGTGCTCGTCGCGGTCGGGCCAGGAGTTGATGAAGGCAAGGGTGTGGGAAAAGGCCTGGCGCGTGGGCTGGCGCAAGTGCGCCATGAGCTTGGAGAGTTCGGGGTCGGGGGTGTAGCCGAGTTTTCTCGCCACCGCCTGGATCTTTTCGCGGGTTTCCGGCCTCACCTTGGGGCTGTTGCGCAATGCGCAGGACACCGTCATCGCCGAGACGCCCGCCTGCTCGGCGACATCCTTCATGGTGATCCGGCGCGCGGGCGACGCCGAGGCGGCGTCGCTTTTGGCTCGTTCGCTTTTTGCCATGCCCTCGCGTTACCTCTTCCCGGTCCGAAAGCGCAAGCCCGGTTTACGATAAGATGTTTCGCGCCTTTCTCGGGCTCCGGCGCGGGGCCATGGTCGCCGCCCGTCCCCGTTCCCCCCACAAGCCCCTGCCTATGTCCGACTTCTCCACGCGGTCTTCGACCCTTTACTTCACCGTCGTCGCCGCGCTCGGCGGTTTCCTCTTCGGCTTCGACAGCGGTGTCATCAACGGCACCGTCGAGGCGCTCGCCGCCGCGCTCGGGTCCAATGCCGCCGTCACCGGCTTCAACGTCGCCTCGATGCTGCTCGGCTGCGCGGCGGGCGCCCTGCTCGCCGGTCGCCTCGCCGACCGCTACGGGCGTCGCCGGGTGCTCATCGTGGCCGCGGTGGCCTTCGTGGTCAGCGCCTGGGGCTCGGGCATCGCCACCGGCTCGCTCGAATTCGTGCTCTACCGCGTGCTCGGCGGCTTCGCGGTCGGCGCGGCGAGCGTGCTGGTGCCGGCTTACATCGCGGAGATCGCGCCGGCCGCCTCGCGCGGGCGCTTCGGCACCTTGCAGCAACTCGCGATCGTCGTGGGGCTCGCCGCCGCCTTCTTCTCCAACTACGCCATCGCCAACGCCGCGGGCGGGGCCGGCGAAGAATTCTGGCTGGGCCACCAGGCCTGGCGCTGGATGTTCTGGGCCGAGATCGTCCCGGCCGGGCTGTTCTTCTTCCTGCTTTTCCTCATTCCCGAGTCGCCGCGTTTCCTCGTGGTGGCCGGCCGGGAGGACGAGGCCCGCGGCGTGCTCGCCCGGGTGCTCGACCCCGAGGCGGCGAGCAAACGCCTGGTGGAGATCAAGGCCTCCTTCTCGGCCGATCATCGCCCGCGCTTCTCCGACCTCATCGACCGCGTGCGCGGCGGCATCCATCCCATTGTCTGGATCGGCATCGGGCTCGCCGTGCTCCAGCAGTTCACGGGCATCAACGTGATCTTCTACTACGGCGCCGTGCTCTGGACCGCCGCGGGTTTCACCGAATCGCACGCGCTGCTGATCAACGTCTTCACCTCGCTGATCAACGTGGGCACGACGATCGCGGCGCTCCTGCTCATGGACCGCGTGGGGCGGCGCAAGCTGCTCCTCGTCGGCTCGGTGGGCATGACGATCATGCTGCTCGCCGTGGCGGCCGTCTTTGGC
The DNA here is from genome assembly GCA_030604905.1 of Verrucomicrobiota bacterium. Classification (GTDB taxonomy): domain Bacteria; phylum Verrucomicrobiota; class Verrucomicrobiia; order Opitutales; family Opitutaceae; genus IMCC26134_A. The sequence goes on from JAUVVA010000144.1 coordinate 7,215, forward strand.
CTCGCGGGCGAAACGGTGGACGGGCAGCTCCAGCTCGGCCGCGCCGCCGGCATCGCCGCGCTGGTCTGCGCCAACCTCTACGTCGTCTCCTTCGCCATCTCCTGGGGGCCGGCCGTCTGGGTGCTCCTCGGCGAGATGTTCCCCAACCGCTACCGCGGCGCCGCCATCGGCCTCGCCGGCCTGGCCATGTGGTTGGCGAATTTCCTCGTCACCCTGACCTTCCCGATGCTGCTCGGCGGACTCGGCCTCGCCGCCGCCTACCTCATCTACGGCGGCTTTGGCGTCGTGTCCTTCTTCTTCGTGCGCGGTCTCGTGGCCGAGACGAGCGGACGTGAGCTCGAGGCCATGGGCGACGGAGCCAAGGCCGACTAAACCGCGCCCGAGCCGCCGCCCGCTTTCACGCCCACGCCGCCGCCCTCGCCGCCCATGAAGGCGGCAGGAGTCGGCGCCGCTTTCCCTTCACCCTCCACGCATCCAGACCCCCATGATCAAAATCACCATCGCCAGCGACAACTTCCGCCACGACGACCGCTCGGTCCAATACGTCTTCCGTTGGTGTCAGGCCAACCAGGTCGACACGGTCGAGATCAACACGATCAACGGCGAGGACTTCTTCGAGGGGCTCGGCTTCTCGCCCGCCATCTCGCTCAACTTCGACGGCTACGCGATCCGCAAGGAACTCGAGGCGCACGGCCTGAAATGCAGCCAGCTCGACTGCCACTACGCCCTGCACCGCTGGCAATCGATCCCCTACATGATCAACGGCATCAAGATGGCGAAGAGCATGGGCTGCCCGGCCATTGCCACCACCGACGGCGCCGAGGTGCCGGCGGGCATGACGCTCGACGAGGTCTACGAGCGCGCCAAATACCACATCTCCCAAGCTCTCGAAGTCGCCCGCACCCACCAGGTGCAGATCAACGTCGAGCCGCACGGCCCCCTGACCAACAACCTCGACTACATGCTGAGGCTGATGAAACACTTCAACGATCCGCTCGTCGGCGTGAACTTCGACACCGCCAACACCTTCATCGCGGGCAACGATCCGGTGGCGATGGTCAAGGAGCTGTATCCGTGGATCCATCACTTCCACGTGAAGGACGTGGCGCCCGAGTTGAAGGCCAACATCGGCAAGGACACGGGAATCGCCGCGAGCGAGGTGCACGTGGGCGCCGGCATCAACGCCGACAACATCCGCGCCATCGTCGGCTTCTTGAAGGAAAAGGGCTGGTCCGGCTCGATGAGCCTCGAGGCCAAGGGCGAGGCCAACACGCTCAAGAGCCTGCAGTGGTTTCGCACGATCGCCTGAGCTCCGCCGCGTCAGACAAAAAACCCGCGAACGCTACGGGCGTTCGCGGGTTTTTTGTTGGGCGGCGGCGGGCCGGGCAGGATCTACGAAGGCGGAGCGTGGAACGGGCTGAGGAGACGGGGCCGGGCAGGAGCCCGGCGCTCCCAGGGTGGCGATCGCAAGGTGGCACTCCGGGCTCGCAGCTCGCCAATCCGGCGCTCTAGCGCCAGAGCTCGATGCCGGAGCACATCGGGCGGTTCTTGGTGCCGGTGAGGAACGACACGACGATCTGCCCGTTCGCATCCGCCGTGGCGTCGAAGGTCTCGATGTGGGCCCGGAAGCGCGCGCCGGTGGTTTCGAA
>JAUVVA010000147.1 GCA_030604905.1 Verrucomicrobiota bacterium
CGTTTGCCCTCGCCCCCCGGGCCTCCATTAACCCGGACCTTCGGTATGTGCTCATCGACGACGTCTTCACCACGGGTTCGACCCTCAATGCCTGCGCCGCGGTGCTCCGCCGCGCGGGTTGTCTGAATCTCGACGTCTGCACCTTTGGTCACGGTTAAACCGAGCCCGTTTCCCTAACCCGCTTTCGCGTCTATGTCGCTGTTCAGCAAGCCGAAGTATTCGACGGTCGTCGTCAAAAAGAAGGACATCCCCAAGGGCCTCTACACGAAGTGCCCGATCTCCGGGGAGGTCATCTTCAACCAGGAGCTCGAGGCCAACCAGATGGTGGTGCCGAAGAGCGGCTACCATTTCCCGATCGGCGCGCGGGCCCGCATCAAGGGCCTCTTCGACGCCGACACCTTCATCGAGCACGACGCGGCGGTGAAGTCGGCCGATCCGCTCAAGTTTGTCGACTCCGCGCCCTACCCGGAGCGGATCAAGAAGTATGAAAAGGACAGCGGCCTGCCCGAGGCCGTGATCTGCGGCGTGGGCAAGATCCATGGGATCAAGGTCTCGGTCGCGGTGATGGATTTCCGCTTCTGCGGCGGTGCGATGGGATCGGCCGTGGGCGAAAAAATCACCCGCGCCATCGAGCGCGCCCGCGACGAAAAGTGCCCCTGCATCATCTTCTCCGCCTCGGGCGGCGCGCGCATGCAGGAGGGCATTTTTTCGCTCATGCAGATGGCCAAGACGAGCGCGGCGCTGGGCCGTCTCGGCGAGGCCGGCCTGCCCTACATCTCCGTGCTCACGCACCCGACGATGGGCGGCGTGACGGCCAGCTTCGCGGTGCTGGGCGATGTCAACATCGCCGAGCCCGGCGCCTTGATCGGCTTTGCCGGCGCCCGCGTGATCAAGGACACCGTGAAGCAGACCCTGCCCCCCGGTTTCCAGACCGCCGAGTTCCTGGAAAAGAAGGGCCTGATCGACCTCATCGTGCCGCGTCTCGAGATGCGCGACACCCTGCGCAACGTGCTCTGCGCGCTGCACACCAAGAAGGCGCCTCCGGCCACGGCGGCCTGAGCCGGTTCCTGATCCCGATCCCACGGGCGGGACGCCCGTGCCACGTGGCATGGGCGTCCCCGCCCATGTGCCGAACCTTCTCTCCCAACGGTCGCATGAAGCCCGCCCCGCTTTCCGTATCCGCGGAAAACTACGCCGCCGTCTGCGAGCGCCTCTTCGCGATGAAGGCGCGCGGCGTCTCCTTCGGGATCGACCGCATGCGCGCCTTTGCCGCCGCGCTCGGGCACCCGGAGCGCGCGGTGCCGGCCCTGCACGTCGCCGGCACCAACGGCAAGGGCTCGGTCGCCGCCATGCTCGCCGCGATCCTGCGCGCCGCCGGCAAACGCACCGGGCTCTACACCTCGCCCCACCTGGTGCGCCTCGGCGAACGCGTGCAGGTGGACGGCGCGCCGCTCACCGAGGCGGAGATCGTGGCCTACGTCGCCGAGCTGGAGCCGCGGGCGGCGGAGCTGGAGCGCGGCGCGCCGGGAGAGGGGCCGAGCTTTTTCGAGTTCATGACCGCGATGGCCTTTCTCCAGTTCGCGAGGCGCGGCTGCGACGCGGCGGTGATCGAGGTGGGCCTGGGCGGGCGTCTCGACGCGACCAACATCCTCACGCCCGAGCTGAGCATCATCACCAGCATCGGCCTCGACCACTGCGAGATCCTCGGCGACACGGTGGAAAAAATCGCCGCCGAGAAGGCCGGCATCATCAAGCCCGGCGTGCCGGTGGTGATGGGCCGTCTGCCTGCCGGCGCGGAGGCGGTGGTGCGCCAGATCGCGGCGGAGCGCGGCGCGCCCCTGCGCTCGGTGCGGGCGGAGTTTGGCGAGGACATCACGGCCTACCCGCGTCCGGCGCTGGAGGGGGATTATCAGCGGCTCAACGCCGCCACGGCCACGCTCGCGGCGCGGGTGGTGGCGGAGCGTTTCGGCCTCGCCGACGCGCACATCGCGCGCGGTCTCGCCGAGGTGAGCTGGCCCGGGCGCTGGCAACGCGCGCGCCTGGCGGACGGACGCCTGATCGTGCTCGACGCCTCGCACAATCCCGAGGGCGCGGAGGCGCTGGACGGCTTGATGGCGAGGTTGGTGGCCGAGACGGGGCGCGCGCCGCTCGTGGTCACGGGCGTGCTCGGCGTGGCGCGGGCGCGGCCCTTGTTGGAGGCGGTGAGCCGGCATGCGGCGGAGATCCACCTGGCGCGGCCGCAGCAGGCGCGGGCCTCGAGTTTCGAGGAGTTGGAGGCGCTGGTGCCGGCGGCGTTTTTCGCGCGCGGCGGGCGCGTGGCGCGCGGCGCGGTGGAGACGCTTTTCCCCGGGCCGGGACGCTGCGCCCTGGGCGGGCCGCAGGACGTGATCGTGGTGACGGGCTCGATTTACCTGCTCGGCGAGGTGCTCGCGCGCCTGGAGCCCGAGCGCGGGCGCGGCGAGCAGCGCTTGCAGGATTTTTGAGAGGCCCCGTGACGGGTCACTCCGCCGGGACGAGGCGGATGACGCGGCCCGGGGTCTCGAGGCCGACGTAGAGCAGGCCGTCGGGGCCCTGGTGGATCGTGCGCACGCGGCCGATGCCGCGGAAGATCACCTCCTGCGATTTCACGCGGTCGCCCTCGAGCACGACGCGGCGCACCTCCTCCTGGCGCAGGCCGCCGACGAAGAGGTTGTTTTTCCAGCCCGGGAAGCGGTCGCCGGTGTAGAATTCGAGGCCGCAGACGGCGATGGAGGGCGTCCAGAAAACGACCGGGTCGACCATGCCGGGGCGCGAGGTCTCGGCGCTCACGGGCGTGCCGCTGTAGTTGATGCCGTGGGTGACGACGGGCCAGCCGAAGTTGGCGCCGCGTTGCACGAGGTTGAGCTCGTCGCCGCCGCGCGGGCCGTGCTCGGTGAGCCAGATTTGCAGGGACTCGCCGGTGGTGCCGGGGCGGGCGACGATGCCCTGCGGGTTGCGGTGGCCGTAGCTCCAGATGGTGGGGAGGGCGCCGGGGCGGCCGACGAAGGGATTGTCGTCGGGGATGCGGCCGTCGTCGTGGATGCGGTGCATCTTGCCGTTGGGGCGGCCGAGGTCCTGCGCCTCGTGTTGCTGGCCGCGGTCGCCGATCCCGAAGAAGAGGTAGCCCTGGTCGAAGACGAGGCGCACGCCGAAGTGGTGGCCGGCGCGGGTGTAGTGCTCGGGCGCGGCGCGGTAGATTTGTTGCTCGTCGGTCCAGCGTCCGTCGCGGATGCGGCCGCGCACGATGGCGGTCATGGTGGTGTCGCCCGGGCCGGGATCGCTGAAGGCGAGGTAGAGCCAGCCGTTGCCGGGGGCGGCGTAGTCGGGGTGGGGTTGCACCACCATGAGGCCGCCCTGGCCGCGGGCCACGACACGGGGGGTCCCGGCGATGGGCTCGGGTTGGAGCTTGCCGTCGCGCACGAGCAGCAGGCGGCCGTCACGCTCGGCGATGAGCATATCGGACGTGCCGGGCAGGAAGGCGAGGGACCAGGGGATGTTGAGGCCCTCGACGACGGTCTCGGTGCGGAAGGCGGCGGCCTCGCTGCGCACGGTGACGTTTTCCGCCGGGCGGTGAAAAGTGGTGCCGCGTTCCTGGGCGCGGACGAAGCGCTCGCGGAGGTAGACGGCGAGGGCGCGCACGCGGGGGGCGTCGAGCGCGTCGCCAAAGCCCGGCATGCCGGCCTCGGGCAGGCCTTGGGTGATGATTTTCTCCAGCTGGGTGTCGTCGCCCGCGGCGTTGAACCAGCCGCCCTCGAGCAGGCTGCCGCCGGAGCCGCCCTCGAGGTTGCGTCCGTGGCAGGCGGCGCAGAGTTGCACGTAGAGCTCTTGGGCGTTGCGAGAAAGCTCTTGGGCGGGCGCCGCGGACGGTAGGGCGGTGGCGAGGGCGAGTATGAGGGTGGTGTGGGCGGTGCGGGGGCGGCGGGAGAGAGCAAACATCGGCCAGACCCATATGCGCGGACGCTTGCGCCGCAAGGCGGGGCGCGCCTCAGTGTCGCCCTTTCTAACTACGCGCCATGCCGTCCAAACCCATCCCCGGCTCGACCGGAGAAGTGCTTACCTGCCTGCCCTCGCCCTACCTGCCGCATGCGGCCACGGGTTTGCTCTACCTGCCGAGGTTTCTCGCGAAGTGCCGCTACACGAAAAAGCACGGGGCGCTGCCGAAGAGCTACGCGAAGAACTACAAGCGCGGGCTGGATCGCTTCCTGTGCATGCACCTGGGCATCGATCCGGCGGCGGTGGAGAAGATCGTGCATGAGGCGCCCGAGGGTGACGAGGCGGCGGTGGAGGCGGGCCTGCGGGCCTTGCTGCCGGCGGACGTGCGGGCGGCGAAGTGGAACCGTGAGCTGGTGCAAAAAGGCATGAGCGAGGAGGGGCGGAAGTTTCTCGCCGAGGCGCTGACCGCCATGGGCTGCGCCGACCGGATCGGGCAGATCGTGAGCGTGCCGGATCTGATCGACTTTGACGAAGGGCGGATCGAGTAGACCCGGCTTGCCCGGGGGCTCGCCAAGCTCCCCGGGTGCGATTTCTTTTTCGTTCATGCTCTACCGCACCCTCGGCCGCACCGGCCTCAAAGTCTCCGTCGTCGGCGTCGGCACCTGGCAGTTTGGCGGCGAGTGGGGGCGCAGCTACATCCCCACCGACGTGGCCTCGATCCTCGGCGCCGCGCGCGAGGAAGGGATCAACCTGATCGACACCGCCGAGTGCTACGGGGACCACCTCGCGGAGAAGCTCATCGGCGAAACGCTCCCCGGCGCGCGGCGGGACTGGGTGATCGCGACGAAGTGGGGCCACCAGTTCAACAAGTGCTTCGAGCGCGACCGCTGCTTCAAGCCCGCCCAACTCCTCGAGCAGCTCGAGGCCTCGCTGCGCGCGTTACGCACCGATTACGTCGATCTCCTGCAGTTTCACTCCGGGGACGACAAGGAGTTCTCCACCGAGGGCATGTGGGAGGCGGCCGCCAAGGCGAAGGCGCAGGGCAAGGTCCGCTTCCTCGGCAACAGCATCGGCTCGAACTCGAACGTGAAGCAGACGGACGCGTCCACTTCGCTCGGCGTCGACGTGATCCAGGTGATCTACAACCGCCTGCAACGGGAGCCGGAGGCGGGGGTGTTTCCCTCGTGTCAGCGCCAGAACCTTGGGGTGCTCGCGCGGGTGCCGCTGGCGAGCGGGTTTCTCTCCGGCAAATACAAGCCCGGGCACGTCTGGGCCCCGGACGACGTGCGGGAGGTTTGGATGAAGCAGGGGCGGGACGCGCTGCTTGAGGAGGTGCAGCGCATCGCCGCCACCGAGGTCCCGGCCGGGGTCCCGATGGCGAACTGGGCGCTTGCCTGGTGCCTGCGTCACCCCGCGGTCACCGCGGTGATCCCGGGTTGCAAGGATGCCGAGCAAGTGCGCTCCAATGCGGCCGCCGTGCGGATCGATCCGGCCCTGGGCTCGCACCCTTGGTCCACGAAATGAGCAAGTCCCCGACAGTGTCTGCCGCCGGCGCCGGGACGCGACCGCACCTGCTGGGCCTCACGCGGGCCGAGCTGGCGGAGCGCGCGCTTGCGTGGGGTTTCGCGCGGGTGCACGCGCACTCGCTTTGGAGCGAGCTCTACCTGAAGGGGCGGCGGGCGCCGGAGGAGTTTTCCCCGCACGATCAGATGCCGGCGCGTTTTCTCGACCGGGTGTTCGCGGAGTGTGATTTTGATTTTCCGACCGTGGCGCGGGAGACGCATTCCTCGGACGGTTTTACGCGGAAGTATCTGCTCGGGCTGCGCGACGCGCACCGGATCGAGACGGTGCTCATGCGCTACAGCGGGCGCACGACGGCCTGCGTGAGCTCGCAGGTGGGCTGCGCGATGGGCTGCGTGTTTTGCGCGACCGGGCAGATGGGCTACACGCGGCACCTCACGGCGGCCGAGATCGTGGCGCAGGCTTTGCACGTGGACCGCGTGCTGCGCGCGACGGCGGTCTCGGATCCCCAGGTGGGCGGCGCGGCGCCGGCGCTGGCGGAGCCGGGGCATGCCTCGCCGCACCATCGGCACGAGCGCCTGCGCAACATCGTGTTCATGGGCATGGGCGAGCCGCTGCACAACTACGACGAGGTGATGCGGGCGATCGACATCCTGCGTGATTCCTCGGGCCTGGCGCTGGGCGCGCAAAAGATCTCGGTGTCGACCGTCGGCGTGGTGCCGGGCATCCGGCGGCTCGCGGCGGAGCGGCGGCCGGTGCATCTGGCGGTCTCGCTCCATGGGGCGACGCAGGCGGAGCGCGCGGCGCTGGTGCCGGCGGCTCGCAAGTGGACGCTCGACGAGTTGATGGACGCCTGCCGCGAGTATACGCGAACCCTCGGGCGGCGGATTTTTTTCGAGTGGACCCTGATCGAGGGTAAAAACGACGGCGCGGAGCACGCGCACGCGGTGGGGGAGCTGTTGAGGGGCATCCCGGCGCAGGTGAACCTGATCCCGCTGAATCCAACTTTTGGATACGATGGCAAACCCACGCCGCCGGCGGGCGCGCGGGGTTTTCAGGATGTGCTGGCCGGCTACGGCATCCCTTGCACGGTGCGCCAGCGCCGCGGCATCGACATCGCCGCCGGCTGCGGGCAGCTGGCGGTGGCGGAGGGATGAGGGGGCGGCGGGGGACGTGAGTGAGGGCTGGGTAAGGGGTCTGATGCGAGGGGCACAATGCAATGCTCTGCATTCTGCTTAAATCCTTGATTCGCCACGGCTTGTTTTCACGCTCGCCGGCTCCGTGGCCTCGCTTCCCACCCCCGACCAAATCACCGCGCTCGCGCCGGACGCGGCGTCTCTGAAGGCCGGTCGGGATCTCGGCGCGCCGCGCAAGTGGGCGCTGCTCGGCGGCGACGGCGAGACGCTCTGGGGGCTCGCCCAAGGCTCGGGCAAGGAGCCCTACCAGACGCGCGTCGCCCTCGGCGACATGGCCACGAAATGTTCGTGCCCCAGCCGCAAGTTTCCCTGCAAACACGCCCTCGGGTTGATGTTCATCGCCGCCTCGCAGCCCGACGCGCTCGCGGAAAAAGCCCGGCCGGCCTGGGTCGAGGAATGGCTCGCGGGTCGCGCCGAGCGTCAGGAGAAAGCCAAGGAGCGCGCGGAGCAAAAGGCGGCCGGCGCCGCCGCTCCGGTGGACGAAGCCGCGCGCGCTAAGCGTCAGGAAAAGCGCGGGGCCCGCGTGGACGAGGGCGTGGCCCTGCTCGACCAATGGCTCGCCGACCTCGCGCGGCGCGGCTTCGCCGATGCCGCTCTCGAGAACCACGCCACGTGGGATGACATCTTGCGGCGCATGGTGGACGCGCAGGCCACCGGTCTCGCGCGGCGTCTGCGCTACGCGGCCGAGGCCGCGCGAAGCGGCGAGGGCCGGGAGGCGCGGCTCATTGCCGAGCTCGGCCGCCTGCACCTGCTTTTGTCGGCCTACGCGCGGCGCGAATCGCTCGCACCCGAACTGCGCACCGAGATCGAGCAACAGGTGGGCTGGACCGTGCCGCAGGAACAGGTGCTCGCCGGCGAAGGACTGCGCGACGAGTGGCGCGTCGCCGCACGCCCGGTCGCCGAAGCTGGTCGCCGGGGGGGGACCGAGACCTGGCTGCGCGGCGACGCGAGCGGCCGCTGGGCGCAGATCCTCCGCGCGAGTCCCGCGGTGCAGCCGGCGGTGGACACCTGGCCGCCGGGCAAGCGGCTGGTCGGCGAACTCGCTTTCTATCCCGGCGTCGAGGCGCTGCGCGCGCTTTGGAAAACCGAGCCGCAAGCGGCGTCCTCGCCGAACGCCGCGGCTGAGTGCGAGGCGTTCTCCGCTTTGCTCGACCGTCACGCCGCTGTCCTCGCGCGCAACTCCTGGCGCAGCCGCGCGCCCGCGCTCGTGCGCGCACGGCTCGGACGCGCCGCGCGGGGCGGTGCCGTCGTGCTGGTGGACGAGGCGGGCGCGGCGCTTCCGCTTCGGGCCGCGCAGGAAAAACACGAACTGCTCGCCGCCATCACCGGCGGGCACCTCGCGACCCTGTGCGTGCTCTGGACCGGCGAGGCGCTGGAGCCGCTCACGGTGGTGGACGGCGCGGCCTGGGTGCCGCTCACCTCGCAGACTTTCGGCCGATGAACCGCGACCCGCTCCACGTCCTCGCCCTTCTTGGCACGGCGCGCATGGGCCCGCCGCCGCCCGCCCCGCACCCGGCGCTGGCCGAGGCTTGGGCGCGGCTCGATTGGTCCGCGCCGGAGCGGGCGGCCTTGGCGGCGATGGCGCTGGCCACCGCGGCCCGGCAGGCCGGCGCGCTCGCGCTGGCCGCGGAGCCGGCGGAGGACCTCGCGCCCCAGGAGACGCTAGCCGCTTGCGCGCCCGCGGCCGCCCAGGTGCTGCGGCGCATGCTGGCGGGCGAGCGTGACGAGTTTTTGCCCGAGTGGTTGGAGCTGGCGGCGGCGCGCACGCAACGCGTCGCGCACCGCGATTTGCCCGCGCTGCTGCGGCGAGCGGCGAGCGAGCCGGCCTTGCGGGCGGCGGTTTCTCCGGTGCTGGGAGCGCGCGGCGTTTGGCTCGCGCGCCGCACGCCCGGCTGGGGCGAGGTGCTTGAGGGCGGTGGCTCCGGAGCCGAGCTGAGGGACGACGCTTGGGAAACCGGTTCGCCCGCCGAGCGCGTGGCCTGGCTGCGCCGCGAGCGGGCCCGCGACGCCGCGTCCGCCGCGACGGTGCTCTCCAAGGCCTGGAAGGAGCTCGCCGGCGAAGAGCGCGAGCGCCTGCTCGCGGTGGTGGCGGAGGCGCCGACCGAGCACGATGTGGCGCTGCTCGAGGGCGAGGCGCTGCGCGACCGGCGGCGCGAGGTGC
>JAUVVA010000165.1 GCA_030604905.1 Verrucomicrobiota bacterium
CCGCGCCCATGCGGTCGCAGTCGGGGTCGGTGGCCATCACGAGATCGAGGCCCTTCTCGTCGGCGAGTTTCACCGCGAGGGCGAGCGCCTCGGCGTTTTCGGGGTTGGGCGACTTGACGCTCGGGAAGCGCGGGTCGTGCACGGCCTGGGTCGGCTCCTCGTGCAGCTCCACGCCGGTGTCCTTGAGCAGCGGCACCGACATGATGTTGCCCACGCCGTGGATCGAGGTGAAGGCGACCTTGAGCTTGGCGGCCTTGAAGACGGAGGGATCGATGACCGCGGTGGCGGCGGCGGTGCGGTAGGCGGCGTCGGCCGAGTCGCCGAGGGTGACGACGCGCGAGAGGTCTTTTTCGAGGAAGGCGGCGAGCTCGCCGAGCGGCACCTTGCCGACCTCGGTCACGATGCCCTTGTCGTGCGGGGCGACGACCTGGGCGCCGTCGTTGAAGTAGGCCTTGAAGCCGTTGTCGTGGGGCGGGTTGTGGCTGGCGGTGATGACGACGCCGCAGTGCGCGCCGAGCCAGCGCACGGTGAAGCTGAGCTGGGGCGTGGAGCGCGGGCCGGCGAAGATGTAGGCCTGGCCGCCGAGGCGGGCCCAGGTGGAGGCGGCGAGTTCGCAGAAGTGGCGCGAGAAGTGCCGCACATCGTGGGCGATCACCAGGGCGGGCAGGCGCGGGTCGCCCTCGCTCTTCAAGTAGGCGGCGGTGTGGCGGTAGAGGCCGATGGTGGCGCGGACGAGGGTGTAGTCGTTGAGGATGTTGCTGCCGATCGCGGCGTGCTCGGGCGTGCCCTGGGGGCCGGGGCGGCCCTGCTCGGCCTGGGTGGAGACGCGCCCGATGGTGCGGCCACGCATGCCACCGGTGCCAAACTCGAGGTCGCGGTAGAAGCGGTCGTTGATCTCGGCCCACTCGCCCTTGGCGACGAGCTCCTCGAGCGAGGCCGTGGCCCAGGCGGGCAGGCCGGCGGAGAGCCAAGTTTCGAGGTTTTTGAGCGAGGAGGAGAGGATCTGCCCGGCGGAGGCCGCGGTCTGGAGGGAAGCGAGGAGGCTCATGCGAGGATAGTTGGAGAAGAAGTCGAAGGATGGGAAGTGTTAGGCCCCATAGGTCCCATAGTCCCATGGGGCCTATGAGTCCTAGGGGTCCCAGGGGAGACCCTAGCCCAGCACGGTGCCGGCCGAGAGGGCGGGCTTGGGCGAGCTGGCGGCCCACGAGGCCGCGAAGCTGTCCTCGTCGTATCCAAAAAGTGGCGACACCTCGAACGCGAAGGCCGGCAGGCCGCTCGCGTCGACCGGCAGCTCGGCGCCGTTGGCGCGCGCCCAGCGCGCGAACTGGCGCAGCTGGTCCTCGGCGCAGGTCTTGGGCGAGTCGACGCCCTCGGCGTTCTTCACAGGCGAGAAATCGTCGGCGCGGTCGGTCTCGATGATCACCGGGTTCTTGGCGAAGGGCAGCGCGTCGAAGACAAACATCTCGAACTTCACGCCGTTGGGCTTTTCCGGCTTCACCGGCCGGCCCGAGGCGTCGAGGCAGGGGATCTTTTTGTCCGCCCGGTGGAAGGGCAGCGCGTCGGCGCCGGTGGCCATGCGGCGGATGAACTCGCGGTCGAGCAGGTGGATCGCGATCGAGCCCGCGAGGTAGCGCAGCTTGCCGCTGACGGAATCGGTCTCCTCCTGCATGGCCTTGGGCAGGTCGGAGTATTCGATCACCACCGTCTTGCCGCGCTGCGAGCAGAAGTGGCCGACCTTTTCGCCCGCGTAGGCCTTGGGCACCATCTTGCTGCTCATCTCGGAGCGGGTCTTGAGGTGCCAGCCGACGAAGGCGGGGTCGATGAAACGCACCAGCGGGTTGTCGACCTGGAAGTAGCTGAGGATATCGATGCCCTCGCGCTGCATGAGATCGACCGCGCCGCTGCGCTGGAGGGCGCGCAGCGAGCCGCCGTGGCCGTCGGGCGACATCGCGATGCGATGCTTGTCCTCGAGCAGGATCTTGCCGTCAAAACCCACCGCCGGCATGCGCCCCTGGCGGAAGAAATGCACCTGCGCCGGATCGAGGCCGAAGAATTTGTGCTCCTGGAAAAACGATTCGGTCGCGGCGTGGTTGATGTGACTGGTCATGATGAACCAGTGCAGCGGCTTGCCGTAGCGTTGGCCCGCGGCGCGGAGTTTTTCCGCGAAGACCTGGAAAAGCGGCTTCTTGAGCACCGGCGTGACCGGGTAGGTGCCCTTGGGGCCGTCGTAGCCGAGGCGCGTGCCCTGGCCGCCCGCCACCACAAAGGCCGCCACGCGGCCCGCGCGCAGGGCCTCCTCGCCGAGACGCTTCGCCTCGGCCCAGGCGGCCGTGTCGCCGCCGTTCTTGGGCAGCGCCTCGTAGGGCGCGGGCGAGAGGTCGGAGAGATCGACGCCCGCCGCGGCCGAGGCCTGCACGAGCGTGCGGTTGAGCTCCGCGACCTCGGCGAGATCGACCTCGCCGGCATCGGCGAGCAGCTCCGCCTGCTGGGCGGCGCTCAACGCCTCGAAGTGGGCGAAGACGTGGCCTTGGCCGGCCTGTTGAAACGCTGTGACAAGAGGATGCGTGGCCATGGAGAAAAGGAGCGCCGAGTGAAGGGGCCCGGCGGCGGCTCGGGCAATGTCTTTTAACGCCGCGCGCCCCAAGCCTTACCTGAAACGGAAGCCACCGGGGGCCTGCCCCGGGAAACGCCCCGGTCTCGGGCCCCGCACAGCGCCCAAGGCTTGCCATTGGCCCGCGGGCATTGGTCATTGGTCCTTCCTCCGTGACTGCACGCCTTTCCGCCTTTCTTCCCCCCGACTTCGATCCCCGCCGCCCCGTCGCGCTCATCGCCGGCCAAGGCCGCTACCCCGAACTGGTCGCCGAGTCCGTGCGCGCGGCCGGCGTGCCGCTCAAGCTCGTGGCCATGGAGGAGGAGACCGCGCCGGAGTTGATGGATGCCTTTGCCGAGGCCGACCGCGTGCTGCTCAAGGTCGGCCAGATCGGCGCCATGCTCAAAGCCCTCAAACGCTTCGAGGCCGGCTACGTGATCATGGCGGGCCGGGTGACCCCGCGCCGGCTCTTCTCCGGCCTGCACCCCGACCTCAAGGCCATCACCATCCTCGCCACCCTCAAGCGCCGCAACGCCGAGACCATCTTCGGGGCCGTCGCGCGCGAGATCGAGGACATCGGCGTGCGCCTGCTCGACGCCCGCTCCTTCATCGACGCCCACCTCGCCACTCCCGGCCAGATGACGAAGAAAAAACTCGGCATCGAGCGCGACTACATCGAGCACGGCCTGCACATCGCCCGCGAGTGCGCCCGGCTCGACATCGGCCAGGGCTGCGTGGTGCGCAAGGGCACCGTGCTCGCCGTCGAGGCCTCCGAGGGCACCGACGAGATGATCCGCCGCGCCGGCACCCTGAAGGCCGACGAGTGTCTCTACGTCAAAACCGTGAAAGCCCGCCAAGACTACCGCTTCGACGTGCCCTGCTTCGGCCTCAAGACCCTTGAGAGTCTCGACACCGCCAACATCCGCGCCGCCGTCCTCGAGGCCGGCCGCGTCATCCTGATCGACAAGCCCCAGGTCCTCGCCCGCGCCGACCAACTCGGCATCGCGATCCAAGGCGTCGAATAAGCCCACCCACCACCGGCCCTCAACCCACGCCCCCGCCCTCATCCGGCCTCGACCACGTTTCCTCATTGGACATTGGTCATTGGTCATTGGACATTCCTCTCCCGCATGGCCTCGCCCACCGTCTTTCCCGTCGCCGTCAAAGGCGTCATGCCCACCGCCAACGGCTGCGCCGTCTTCCTCGGCGATGACGGCAAAACCTTCGTGATCTACGTCGACCACGCCGTGGGCAACGCGATCCAGATGTCCCTCAACGGCGAGAAAAAGGAGCGCCCGCTCACCCACGACCTGATCGGCCACATCCTCACCGGCCTCGGTGCCACGCTCGAGCACGTGGTCATCAACGACGTCAAGGAGTCCACCTTCTACGCCCGGATCCTCATCAAGATGAAGAACGAGCTCGGGCAAAAGATCGTCGAGCTCGACGCCCGCCCGAGCGACAGCACCGTGCTCGCCCTCGCCCATGGCCGCCCGATCCTGGTCGCCAAGAAGGTTTATGACGCCGTCGAGGACATGAGCGAGATCCTCGAGCGCGTGCTCAAGCAGCAGGCCGAGTCCACCGACGAGCCCGAGGAGGGCTTCGAGCCCGAAGAGGACGACGAAGACAAGTAGGGTCGCCGCTCGCCGGCGCAGCGCTCGCCGGCGACCTCTCGCCGCCGCCTACTCCGCGTGCCCCGGCACGCACTCCGCGTCCGGACGAAAATCCCGCGCGTAGATCAGCCCGATCACGGCGCGCGACACCGTGCTCGCGTCGAGCATGTGGCGCATGTCGAGAAACTCCCCGCGCTCCACCACCGAGGCGATCTCCCGCTCCAGCGTGAAGCCGTCCTCGGGCATCGGCAACGCGCCAAAGGCCACCACGTGGTTGTGCAGCGTCATGCCCGCCGCGCCCGCGTTGGCCGGGTTGTAGTAAAAGGTCTTGTCCAGATACTCCCGCGTGTAGCCCGAGAGGTCCGCCCGCAGGTCGATGCCGCAGCCCGCCACCAGCCCCGTCACGCCGCGATGCCGTGGCTCGCGATCAAACTCGAACCACTCCGCAAAATTCGCCGGATCCGTGATCGGCAGGCCGTTCGTCGGCGCGTTGGGCGCCACCGGCGCGCGCACCACCCCCGCCCCGAAGACCGCCGGCATCTCCGCCCGCATCGCCAGGCCCAGCGCACCGCGAAAGGCCGGACGCCGCTCGCGCGCGAAGTCGAAGAGCAGCCGGTAGAGTTCGCTCATCGTCGCGCCCTCGGGACGCGCGCTGCGAAACTCGATCTGGTCGTTGAACTCACCCGCCAGCGAGGCGTTGAACCCGGTGCGCAGCAGCACCTGCCCGGCATCGTTTTTCGGAATCAAAAAATCCGGCCGCCCGTGCCCATCGCAGGGCAGCCACACCATCGTGCCGCCGATGGTGATCATCTCGCCCATCAAGGTGAAATAGTCCTCCAGCCGCGCCCCCAGCCCGCCGAGCCCGATCGAATAGGCCTTGTGCGAAAATCGCTTGGAGAACACATGCCCCGGCGTCACCCGCGCGTGGAGCACGTCGTTGATATCCCCCGCCACCTCGATGTAGCCCGGCGCATCCGAGCCGCGCCGCACCCGCAGCCGGCCCGCCGCGCCCTCGTAGGTCTCGGCCCCGGTCCAGCTGATGGCGCGCTCCGCGCCCGCGAGATCGTCGCCCGTGGCCGCCTCCACCGCGTCCGCGCGCGCAAAGGCGTCGGCGAAACCCGCGATCTCCAGCACGCTCTGGCAATAGGGCTGCACCGCCGCCAGCACCACGTCGCCCCCGAGGGCGCGGCGCTTCTTCAGCTCGGTCAACAAGACCCGCAGCGCCGCGCTGCTCAGGTAATTCACCGCGCCCAGATCGAGCACGAGCCGCCGCGCCGCCGCCGGCGCCTCGTGGAGCGCGCGTTGCAAGGCCTCCGAGCCAAACGCATCGAGGCGCCCCTCCAGGCTGAGCACGAGCAGGTCCGGGCGCGGAAGTCGGGTCTTGATCGTCATGGTTCCCCACCCTGCCGCGCCTGCATTCGACAAGGCAATGCGAAGCGGCAAGGGGCCCGCTTCACGCCCTCGTCCACCCCGCCCCGCCCGCGAGCGCCTCTCAGCTATGGGCTCAGCGCCCGCCGGCCGCGAGCAGCGCGAGCGCCCCGGCGAGCGGCGCGAGTTTGCCCGCCGCCACATCCTGCTCGATCTCGGCGCGCCGCGCCTTCACGCCCGCCGACTCATAAAAGCCCGTGCGCAGACTCTCCTCGATCAGCGCGTGCATCCAGGCCACGGCCTGCTCGCGCCGACGCCGCTGGGTGGCGCCGGTGCGCTCGCCCGTGGTGAAATACTGCCCGAGCGTCGTCCACACGTCCGCCACGCCCTCGCCGGTGCGCGCCGAAGCGAGCTGCACCGTCGTGCCCCAGCCCTCGGTCGCCGGCCGCAGATAGTGCAGCACGCGCTTCATCTCGGCGAGCGCGGCCTTGCAACGCGGCACGTTGTCGCCGTCGGCCTTGTTGATCACCAGCAAGTCGGCCAGCTCGATCACGCCCTTCTTGATGCCCTGCATCTCGTCGCCCGCGCCGGCGATGAGCAGCACCACAAAGGCGTCCACCATCGCGCGCACCGCGACCTCGTTTTGCCCCACTCCGACCGTCTCCACCAGCACGACATCGTAGCCCGCGGCCTCGCAGACGAGGATCGCCTCGCGGGTCTTGCGGGTCACGCCACCGAGCGAACCGCCCGAGGGCGAAGGACGGATAAACGCGTTGGGGTGCCGGCCGAGTTTCTCCATGCGCACCTTGTCGCCGAGGATGCTGCCGCCCGTCACCGCGCTGGACGGATCGATGGCGAGCACCGCCACGCGGTGCCCCTGCTCGGCGAGTTGCAGCCCAAAGGCCTCGATGAAGGTGCTCTTGCCCGCACCGGGAATGCCGGTCAGCCCGATGCGCCGCGCGCGGCCGGTGTGGGGCAGCAGCGCGGCGAGCAGCTCCTGCGCCTGGCGCTGATGCGCGGGCGCGTTGCTCTCCACCAGCGTGATGGCGCGGCCGAGGATGCTCATGTCGCGGGCGAGCACGCCGCGCACATAGTCCTCGGTCGAAAGCGTGGGCCGACGCCGCACCGGCGGCGCGGCGACACTCGCGCCGGAAGGCCGCACCCCCTGCATGACCCAGGTCGCAAAGCCCGAGTCCGGCGCGCACTGCTCCGGCACCCAGTCCGGGCGAGGTTGCGGACAGCCGTCGTGAAGATGGGAAGGCATGGCGGAGAAAGGCAGTCTAAGGTCGAAGGTCCAAAAGTCGAAAGTCGACAGCGTGGCCGCCGGAGCGGCCACAATCGGGAGCAGGATCGGGGCGGCCCCAGCCGCCCCGGGTGACGACCTTCGACCTTAGACCTTCAGACTTCAGACCTTCGACGGGATTTGGATCACGCCGCCAGCGGCTCGCCGAGGCGCTCCAGCAGGAGCTCCAGCGTGCGCAGCGTGCTCTTGGTGATCACCGTGCCGGGGCCGTAGATCGCCGAGGCGCCGTTCTTGAGCAGGAAGTCGTAATCCTGCGCCGGAATCACGCCGCCGCAGACCAGCATGATGTCCTCGCGACCGAGCGCCTTGAGGGCGTCGCGCAGCGCGGGCAGCAAGGTCTTGTGACCCGCCGCGAGCGAGCTCATCGCCACGCAGTGGACGTCGTTCTCCACCGCCTGACGTGCGGCCTCCTCGGGCGTCTGGAAGAGCGGCCCGATGTCGATGTCGAAGCCGAGGTCGGCCATGGCCGTCGCGACGACTTTCGCGCCGCGGTCGTGGCCGTCCTGGCCGAGCTTGGCGATCAACATGCGCGGGCGGCGGCCCTCGAGCGCCTCGAATTTCGCGACGAGCTCGCGGATGCGCTCCACGTTCTTGTCCTGGCCAAACTCCTGGCGGTAGACGCCGCTGATCGAGCGGATCTGCGCCGAGTAGCGGCCGAAGACGACTTCGCAGGCGTCGCTGATCTCGCCAAGCGTGGCGCGGGCCTGCGCGGCGGTGACGGCGAGCGCGAGCAGGTTGCCCTGGCCGGTGCGGGCGCAATCGGTGAGGGCGGCGAGCGCGGCCTTCACGGCGGACTCGTCGCGGGCGGCGCGCAGGGCCTTGAGGCGCTTGATCTGCGACTCGCGGACCGCGG
>JAUVVA010000225.1 GCA_030604905.1 Verrucomicrobiota bacterium
CCGCCACCCCGATCACGGGCAACCTTTACCCGATCAAGCAGGTCCTCGCCTCCGCCGCGCAGGCCGCGACTCTCGGCC
Source organism: Verrucomicrobiota bacterium (assembly GCA_030604905.1). Classification (GTDB taxonomy): domain Bacteria; phylum Verrucomicrobiota; class Verrucomicrobiia; order Opitutales; family Opitutaceae; genus IMCC26134_A. The sequence goes on from JAUVVA010000225.1 coordinate 79, forward strand.
TGCCCAATCCCATCGTCCGCCACTACATCCTCGACCGCACCGCCGTGCATACCGCCGGCCTGCGCGTCGGCCACTCCTTCGACCTCGGCTCCGTCGGCATCGCCGCGCAGGCCGATCAGGACACCGCCGCCGAGAGCCCCAACCAAAAAGCCCGTCGCCTCGCCCGCGAAGAGGTGCTCCGCTGGCTCGACTTCAAGTTCGGCCCCGCGCCTGCGCTCACGCTCGCGCCCTCCGCCTCGCAAGCCATCGACCAGGTCGAGGCCGTCTGGCCCACCCGCCCGCGCCTCGCCTATCGCCTCGAGACGAGCACCGACCTGCTCGCACCTTGGGCCGAGGCCACGCCGTGGATCGATGGCGACGGCGCCCCGGCCGCCTTCTCGGCTCCGCTCGCCGTGCCCGGCCGCCGCTTCTACCGGCTCCACTACCGCCCGGTCGCCATGCCGACCGCCGCGCCCGAACACGCCGGGTTCTTCAAGACATACGCCGACTTCGGGTTCTGAGCCAAAGCCTGGTCCCGGCGCGCCCCTTTCTCTTCCAGCCGCCCGCGCGTCAAAACGCCGGGCGGCTTTTTGTAGCCGTCGCTTGCGACGACCGCGCCCGCGGATCCACCTGATCTGCGGGCGAGGTTTTTCATCTGCGCCCTCTGCGCTCCCCGTTTTTCGCTACCCACGCTTGGCGTGCTCCTCACATCTGCCAGTCAAGAGTCAAGGAATGACGTCTTCGGCTGGCGTTCGGATTCCCATGCGATCTGGCCGAGAAAGGCCTGCATGGCTCTGCGCGTTTCAAAGGCGGTCACGAAGACGAGGCCGGCGGAGGAGTTTTTGAAGAGCTGCTTCAGCTCCGACCTGCGTTTGCCGTCCACCGGGCCGGCGCTGGCGACGGCCTCGATTAGCACCAACCAGTTTCGCTTCACGTCGTGGATGACTACGTCGGGCATCTTGGCGGCGGCGTCCAAAAGGCCAAGCCACCGGGACCGGGCCGATTTTTGTTCGCTTTCGTCCGGCTACGACCTCGGGGGCGCAGCCATGGCCTGAACAACGAGGATCGAGTGTCTGGATGGGATTTGTGACGGTCCTTGAGCGCGGTAATCTAGCGCCAGCAAGAGGAGATCAAGGGCGCGGATTTAACAACAACCGGCCCCATGGTGTTCGCTTGCTCAAGCCGGCGCCTTCCTCACGCAGGCCAGTCGATGAGGCACCGAGCAATGTCTTTGGCTCGCCTTTCTTCGTGCCGCGGCGGCGAGCCACCCCGGCCTTGTAGCGCGGACTCCGGGCGCCCGGCTCAGCCAAGCCGAAGGTTCATCGCGAGGCGCACCGCTTCCTGGAAACTCCGGCCCACCGGCACCGGGCGCGGATCGGCGTGCAGCTCGAGCGTCCAGCGCCCGCCCGCGCGCCGGTGCAGGCGGCGCACCGCCGGCCAGGCGACGATCCAGGAGCGGTGCACGCGCCCGAAGCGCTCCGTCGGCAGGATCGTTTCCCAGATCGCGAGCGGCCGCGGGTCGAAAAACTCGCGCCCACCGCGCAGGCGCACGCGCGCGTAGTCGTCCTCCGCGCTGAGGAGCACGATGTCCTCCCAGTGCACCTGCACGTGGCAGGAGCCGGCGCGCAGGTAACACCCCGCGGGCGAGGGCGGGGGCGAGGCGGGCCGCTCCGCATCGCTCTCGGGCGGGCGCGCGGGGGGCGGCATGAGGCGCTCGGCGCGATCCGCGGCCGCGAGCACGAGTTCGCCGAGGCGGCCGAGCAGGCTCATTTCCGCCGCGCTCCAGCGGTGGATCTTTCGCGTGTCGTCGAGGCCCATCAGCGCGACCAGCCGTCCCTCGCGCAGGACGGGGCTGGCGGCCGTGGCGCGGTTGCCCTCGCGCCGCATCTCCTCCTTCAGCGCCTGCGCGTCGGCGGGGATCTTTTCGATGTCGTGGTAGACCACCGGCCGCCCGCGGCGAAAGTCGACCATCGGCCGGGCGATGAGCGCGGTCGGCACGCCGGGCAGCTCGGGCAGGCAGGCCGCCACGCCCGGCGCGCACCATTCATGGGCGACCCACCATTGCGACAGCGCGAGGTCGAAGCGCACGAACCACACGCGGTCGGCGTCGAGGCGCGGGCCGATCTCCGCCAGCGCCTCGGCCGGGGCGAGGGCCGGCTCGGCCCGGGCCAAGGCGAGGGCCACGGCGTGCAGCAACTCGTCGGCGGTGGTGCGGAGCGCAGCCATACGGGGAGCAAATTGGACGGGGCCAAAGCTTGGCAAGCGGGACGGTAAAATGCTGTCCACCGGCGCAGAGTGCCGTTCACCGACTTGGGCTTTTGTAAGCGAAAGGCGTCAGGCAGGACCGACCGGTAAGCAAACGGTAATCGCGGGCCTGGGTCCGCCTTACCGTTTTCACGACGTTTTCTCCCGCTTCGCCGACTGCCCGCCCTCCGACCATGCCTGCTTCCCGCTCTCGCTCCGCCCTCCGCCGCGCCGCCGTCTCCGCGGAGGCGCGCCGCCGTCTGCTCTGCCTCGCCCTACTCGCCGCGATGAGCGCGGCGAGCACTTCGGCATGGGCGGCGGATGAGTGTGACCCCGACTTGGGTGAGTGCGGCGGCTCGGACGTGGGTGATCCGACGGGAGGAGATTCCCAGATGTCTTACCATGTCAACGACGGCGAGTTTGCCAGCATCGCTCACGTTGCGCCGCCTTTAAGCGTCTGGAAATTCGGGGGAGGAACGGCGTATTTTACCTTCGGCAATCCGGTCAACGCGCTGCGCATATTCTCGGGCTACGCTATGATTGGCGGCGGGGATGTCCGGGAAGTTATCATCGAGGGCGGATGGCTCCGCTTTGCCAGTCCCTTGGGGTCGGATAACTCTGCCCACTACCAAATCCAATCACGATCCGGCGGCGTAGAAGTCGACCAAGGATTCACGTTTACCCATCACGGTTCCATGTCGGGGATGCTGCGCAAAAGAGGTGGTGGGGACTTGATCATGGCCGGGGCCGGCTTGACATCTGGTGCTTTGATCGAAGCTGGCTCGCTCACGATTGGAGATGGAGGTGACGGAGGCTATGTTTTCGGTAATCTGGAGGTCGCTTCGGGTGCGGTTCTCGCCTTCGACCGAGCCAACACCTATCTATTGGGATACGACGTCCTCGGCGGTGGCACCCTACGGATGCGCGGTGGAGGGCAGCTCACGCTCGCCGGCAGCGCCACCCACGGCGGCGGAACCTTCGTCGACGCCGGGACCCTCCAAGTGGGCGACGGCGGCACGAGCGGTTCGCTCTCCGGCGACGTGACAGTCGCCGCGGGCGCGAGCTTCGTCTTCAACCGCTCCGACGACGCCTTCTTCGGAGGCGACGTTTCGGGCGCGGGGGCTTTCGCCA
>JAUVVA010000152.1 GCA_030604905.1 Verrucomicrobiota bacterium
CGCGCGCGCGATCACGACCGGCGGCCCCGCCGACGCGCTCCAAGCCCCCGACAGCGAGGCGGTGGCCGCGCTGCTGGAGAGTTTTGTCGAGCTCTGGGAGGTGAGCGGCGAGCGCTCCTGGCTCGATACCGCCGGCCGCGCCGCCCGCCAGTTCGCTTCCTGGGTGATGGCGCACGACCACCCCTTCCCCGCCGACTCCGTCTTCGGCCGCTTGGGCATGCGCAGCGCCGGCACGATCTTCGCCAACGCCCAGAACCGAGGCGCCACGCCCGGCATCTGCACGCACAGCGGCCTGGGGCTGCTCAAGCTGTTCCGCGCCACGGGTGACACGCGTTACCTGCGCCTCCTGGAATCGATCGCGCGTGCCCTGCCCCAGTTTCTCTCGCGCGAGGATCGACCCATCGTCGCGCGCGACGGTCGGGTGCTGCCCTCGGGTTGGATGAATGAGCGTGTCAACGTCAACGACTGGGACGACGACCTGGGCGGCGTCTTCTTCGGCCCCTGCTGGTGCGAGGTGTCGCTCCTGCTCACGATCCGCGAATTGCCCGGAGTCTACGTGCAGCCGGACACCGGCCTGCTCGCGACGCTCGACCACGTGGAGGCCCGCTGGGATGCAGACGGCGCGCTCATGCTGCGCAACCCCACGAGCAAAGCGGCGGAGTGCACGCTGCACATCGAGACTGCCGCCGAGGCCGCCACGCGCCCCTGGGGCCCGGCCGGGGCGCAGCGCTTCGCGCGCGTTTCGGTGTCGCCGGGCGGCGAGGTCGCCGTGGCCTCCGTGTGTCGGACAACGAAGCGGATGGGTTAGTTAACCCTCAACAAGCTTTGTCGGCCGCGCAGGGTTAGGCAAATAACACGGTCCCCAAACCCCAAATCCGGGGCGTCTCATCCGCCGCCGCAAAAGCAAAGATACTGCCAAGATACGCTAACCCGCCAAATGAGGAGACAACCCCTCGCGGCCCTGCAATTCCTCCCGCGTCCACCCCGACTACCTCCATGCAACCCCTAAATTACCTCCCCTCGCGCTTGCTCGTCGCCGGCGCTCTCGCCGCTTCATCCACCCTCGCCCTCGCCCAAACTTGGGACCGCGGAGCGGGGACAGAATTCTGGGGCGACGCGGCCAACTGGGATCCGGACGGCGTGCCGGTCAACAACGGCACAGCGAACATTATCTTCGGCACTACCGGAGCCGGCACGGTAAATCTCGGGGGCGTGACCCGCAACGTGAACAACGTCACCGTTCAAGGCACGGCAAACTACGCCTTCGCCGGTGGGGCATTCAATTTGAGTGGTATCTTCACCAACAACGCCACAGGCGGCACGCAGCAGTTCAACAGTGGCGCGAGTATCCAGGGCACTGGTAGCGTGGTTCTTAACCGCACCCTTCGGATGGGAAACTTCGGGACCCTGAACGTCGCCGGCGGCAATAGATTTTCCGGGGGCACCACCATCGCGAACGGAGCGACGCTGCTCTTCGAGTATGGCGGTTTCACGGCCGGCACCACGCCCGAGTTCACGTATCAGTTCGGCACGGGAAATATTCAATTCGGCACCGGTGTGAACGGATCCCAAGGCGGATCCATGTCATTCAATTCGGGTGCCAGCGCCCGGATGACCATGGCCAATAATTTCGTCAACGGCATCACGCGGACCGCCGATTTCGGCACAAACTCGTTCGAGATCCGTTACGATGGTGGCATCGGGGTCGACACCGCCGCGGTTACCCGCCTCACCGGGAACTTCACCTCAGCTGCGCTGAGCGGTGGAGCAACGGGACACGGTTGGGGCGCGATCCGCGGACGTAGCGTCACCGATGGCACCCGCCAGTTCAGCGCGGCCACTTACGAGATCAGTGGCAACTGGACCGGCTACGCACCGGTAAACAGCAAACTTACGCTGCACCACGCCGCCTTCGTCCTCGAAAACGCCAACAGCGTCGCGAACCACCTATACACCCTCAACTCCAACAACGCCGCCGCTCAGTCCACCGTGCTTGCGCTGGGCGCGGGTTTTGGGGCCAACACCTTTAACCGCGCAATCAACATCGAGGTCGGCACCACCGGCAACAGCAACGCCGCCAACGCCATCAACCAGACCTACATCGGCGGCCGCCAAGCTGAGGGCACGACAAACGGCTTTTCCGGCCCGATCACCTTCAACAACACCAACGCCCATCGTCTGAACCTCTTCTCCGAGGACGGTCACACCGAATTCAGCGGCAACATCACGGCGAGCGCCAACCAAGTCGTTGCCATCAACAGCAACTACACGATGGCCACCTCCACTTCCACCAATGCGGTGGGCATCACGCTGGGTAACGCCCTAACGAATATGACCCCCGACGGCGTCGTCGCCTTCACCGGAGGCACGAAGAGCTTCGGCGGTGGCGTCGAGGTCATCCGCGGCACCTTGTTGATCAACCAGGCCATCAGCGGCAACGTCTCCGTCGCAGAGAACGCCTTTGTTGGCACCAGCACCGCCGGCAGCATCACCGGCAATCTCACCCTCGCCAACAACGCCGACCTCGCCTTCACCCTCGGAGCTCCCGGCAGCACCCTCCTCAACGTCTCCGGCACCAGCACGCTCTTCAACGGCTTCGACCTCAATAGCATCAGCATCACCACCAGCGCCGGCTTTGGCCAGGGCACCTACACCCTGCTCAGCAGCGGAACCCTCGCCGCCTTCACCCTCGGCAGCAACCTCACCGGCACTTTCGGTGGTCTCGACGGAACGCTCAGCGTCCAAGGCAACAACCTGATGTTCACCGTCATCCCCGAGCCCTCCGCCTTCGGCGCGCTCGCCGGCCTCGGCGCCATCGGCTTCGCCGCCCTCCGCCGCCGCCCTCGCGCCTGATCCTTCGTATCGGTTACCTCGATACACCCTGACCGGCGCGGGTTCCCCCAAGGGAGCCCGCGCCGTTTTCATTTTCGTCGCGGGCGGCGCGCCGATTCCCGCCGATATTCGGCCTCCGCGACTTGTTTTTGCAAAAGGCCTTCGCAGCGTGCCGGCCAACCCTCAACCGAGCTCAGCTCACCCCGCACCATGCACGACGCCACTCGCCACGCTCCCCCGCCCGCCGGAGGCGGAGTTTACTGGGCCATGCGCACGAGCTGGCGAAAGCCGGCCCTGCTCGGCCTCGCCTTCGTCGCCCTCCTCGCCGCGATCCTGATCCCCTGGGTGATGTGGGAGACGCGCAACCAGGAGCGCTCCTTCGAGGTCGCCCTCCGCGCCGTCGACACGGAGCGTTTCGTCGCACCCACCGAGCGCCGCGGCCAGACCCTTCGTTCCGAACGCGGGCAATACCACTGGAGCCTCCTCGTCTGGGAACGCGTCGCGGACGAATGGCATCCTTCCCTGTTCCATGTCCACGTGGACCGTCGCGCCGATTTCCTCGTGCGCGACACCCGTCTGGAGCCTTTCCCCGAGGCGCAGGCCCGCGGGCACCGCCCGCCGGGCTAGCCCGGCGCGGGGCCCGGCGCAGGCACAGACGCAGCGCGGGGTTGCGGCCATCGCCCTTTCCCGCTCCGCTCCCGTCCTCCTCGCGCCCATGAACGACGCCGCCCCCGACGACGACCTTCCCTCCGCCGCCATCGCCGAACCCGGCGAGGTCGGCCTCGTCGAGCCCCGCGACTTCACCTCGCCCGAGCCCTTCGCCTGCGACGACGGGAGCGTGCTTCCCGGCTTTACCCTCCGCTACGAGACCTACGGTCGGCTCAACCCCGCCCGCGACAACGCCGTCCTCATCTGCCACGCCCTCTCCGGCGACCACCACTGCGCCGGCATCCACTCCCTCTCCGACAAAAAACCCGGCTGGTGGAACAACCTCATCGGCCCGGGCAAGGCCGTCGACACCAACCACCTCTTCGTCGTCTGCGCCAACGTGCTCGGCGGCTGCCAGGGCTCCACCGGCCCCCTCTCCCCCGACCCCGCCACCGGCCGCCCCTACGGACTCGCCTTCCCCGCCATCACCATCCGCGACATGGTGCGCTCCCAAAAGCGCCTCCTCGATCACCTCGGGGTGAAAAAACTGCGCTGCGCGCTCGGCGGCTCCATGGGCGGCATGCAGGCCCTTCAGTGGGCGATCGAGTATCCGGATTTCTGTGACAAGATCCTCGCCATGGCCACCACCGCCCGCGAGGGCGCCCAGGCCATCGCCTTCAACGAGGTCGGCCGCCAGGCCATCATGCAGGACCCCGGCTGGAACCAGGGCGACTACCCGAAGGGCGGCGGGCCGCGCGTCGGCCTGGCGATCGCGCGCATGATGGCGCACATCACCTACCTCTCCGACGCCTCGATGGACCGGAAATTCGGGCGCCGCGAAGTGCGCGCCGCCCTCGCGCGCGCCACCGATCCGGCCAATCCCGACCTCCAGCTCACGCCCGCCTCCCCCTCCCCCGCCGGATTCGACGTCCAGTTCGAGGTGCAGAGCTACCTGCGCTACCAGGGCCAGAGCTTCATCAACCGTTTCGACGCCAACACCTACCTCTACATCACCCGCGCGATCGACCGCTTCGACCTCGCCGCCAACTACGGCGGCAGCCTCGAACAGGCCTTCGCCCCGGTGAAGGCGCGGACCCTCGTGGTCGGCTTCACCAGCGACTGGCTTTTCCCGCCCGAGCAAAACCGCTCCATCGTGCTCGCCCTCCAGCGCGCCGGCAAACACGCCAGCTATGCCGAGCTCGCCACCGACCTCGGGCACGACTCCTTCCTGCTCGAGAGCCCCGAGCTCTACGCCCTCGTCCGCGCCTTCCTCGCCTCGTGAGCCGTCGGCTTCGGGTCGGCTCAACCCACCCCGCCCGATCCCCCCGCCTCCTCGGCCGCATACTCGGCCAGCACCGCGGGCTCGGTCTCGCGCTCCCGCAACTCCGCCAGCACCGCCGACTCGCCCAGCCGCGCCAGCGCCCACACCGCGTGCGCCCGCACCATCGGCCACGCCGAGCCCGCGCCGGCCGCGTCGGCCAGCTCCGCCAGCCGCCCCGCGCACTCCCGCGCGCCGGTGTTGCCCGCCACCACGCACGCGTTGCGCAGGAGCCCCGCGAGCTTCACCCGCTTGATCGCCGTCTTGCGAAACAGCTCCGCGAAGCGCTCCGGGGTGAGCGCGAGGATCTCCGCGAGGCCGAGCTCCGCGATCTCCGGACGCGGCGTCAGCAAGACCGAACGCGCCTCCTGCGCGAAACGGTTCCACGGGCAGACCTCCGCGCACACGTCGCAACCATAGATCCTCGCACCGATGCCCGGCCGCAGCTCACGCGGGATCACTCCCTTGTTCTCGATCGTCTGGTAGGAGATGCAGCGCCGCGCATCCACCACGCCCGGCGCCGCGAAGGCCCGCGTGGGACAGGCGTCGAGGCAACGCGTGCACTTGCCGCAGAGCTTGCCCGCATGGGTTCCTTCGGGCGGCCGCCCCGGCAGCGGTGCGTCGGCCGGGATCTCGAGGCGCGTGACGATGCAGGCGAGGAAGAGCCAGTTCCCGAACTCGCGCGAGATGAGCATCGCGTTTTTTCCGGTGAACCCCAGCCCCGAGCGCGCCGCCCAGCCGCGCTCGAGCACCGGGCCGGTGTCGACGTAGTAGCGATGATCCCCCGGGCCGATCCCGCCCTCCTCCTCCAGCACCCGCCCCGCCTCCGCCAGCCCCGCCTTGATCGTGTCGTGATAATCTGAATACAGGGCGTAGCGCGCCCAGGTGGAGCGGCCCCCCCGCCCGCGGGCCTGCCCCGCGTCCCCGCCGTCCCGCCCGTCGCCGTAGTTCACCCCCAGCATCACCAGCGTCCGCGCCCCCGGCAGCACGAGCGCGGGATCGCCGCGCTTCTCCGCCCCCCGTTCCAGCCAGGCCATGTCCGCGTGGTGCCCCGCGTCGAGCCAGGCGCGCAAACCCTCGCCAAAGGCGGGCTCGGCGCGCGCGAAGCGCACCGCGTCAAAACCCAGCGCCTTCAGCCGCGCCCGCAGCCGCTCCGCGGCCACCTGGTCCATCCGCATCACTGGATTTGTCCTCCCACGGCAGTTTGGACCACGAATTTCACGGATGAGCACGGATGCACCAACCGAAAGATGGCCACAAGAAGCACAAAAATCGAAAACTAAGGTCCCGTCATCGAAGTCTCTTTAAGAATTAATTGGCCGCAAAGAGGCGCAGAAGTCGCAAAATCAACCCAAAGCTCCGGCAACTCTGCTTTTTTTGCGCCTCTTGCGCCTTTTTGCGGCCATTCCCTGACCGCATTTACTCAAATCACTTCAGTGACAGCTCCTAAGCCGCGGGCCCCGCACGTGCTCCCGAACCCACCGCGTCTTTCCATGCCTTGATCCGTGCTCATCCGTGCCATCCGTGGTTGCCCCACCTCCACTCAGCCCAGCCCCCGCGCCCGCAGAAAATCCATCGCGTCGCGCCGGTAGACGCGCAGCACGTGCTGCACGACCTCGATCTGCGGCCGATTGTCGGTGAGGATCACGCTGCCCGAGCGCCGGTAGATCGGGTCCCGCACCGCGTAGAGGTCGCGGATGCGTTTCTCCGGGTCCTCCACATTGAGCAGCGGGCGCTGCCGGCTGCCGGCCGTGCGCCGCAGGATGGTCTCGACGGTGGCGTGCAGGCAGATCACCACGCCGCGTTTCTGCAACTCGGCGAGCATGCCGGGCTGCACCACGAGGCCGCCGCCGCAGGCCACCACGGTGCGCTCGGCCGGATGCCCGTTCTCGATGAAGTCGCGCTCCATCTTGCGAAAGGCCGGCTCGCCCTCGCTGGCGAAGATCTCGGCGATCGGCCGCCCTTGCAGACGCTCGATCTCGTGGTCGCTGTCGAGCCAGCGATGCCCCAGCCGGGCCGCGACGATTCGCGACACGGTGGTTTTGCCCGTGCCCATGAACCCGACCAGGTAGAGGTTGACGTCGTTTGGCTGCATTGCGCTGCGCGCACCCAAAGCCGCGCGGGCTCGCCTGCCAATCCCCTTTCCATCACGTGGGGGGAAAGGAGGGACCGCAGGATGTCGCTCGGGCGGAAGCAATCCGGCGAAGCCTTGGCGCGCCTGGCGAGCGCCGCCGCCGCCACGACCGGACATCCGGACGCTCAAGCCGTCCGGGCGAGGCGCCAGAAGGCGAGGCACTTGGCGAGCAGGGCCTCGAGCTGGTCGAGCGGCACCATGTTGGGGCCGTCGCTGAGCGCGTTGTCGGGATCGGGGTGCGTCTCGAGGAAGAGCCCGTCCGCCCCGGCCGCGAGCGCGGCGAAGGAGAGCGTGGGCACGAACTCGCGTTGGCCGGCGCTCTTGCCGCCGCCGCCGCCGGGGAGCTGCACGCTGTGGGTGGCGTCGAGGATCACCGGCGTGCCGTGCTTCGCCATGATCGGGAAGCCGCGCATGTCGACCACGAGGTTGTTGTAGCCGAAGGTGGCGCCGCGTTCGCATTGCCAGATCTCGGCCGCGCCGCCGTGGCGGAGCTTGCCGACCACGTGCACCATGTCGTTGGGCGAGAGAAACTGGCCCTTCTTCACGTTGACCGTCTTGCCGGTGGCGGCGGCGGCGAGGAGGAGGTCGGTCTGGCGGCAGAGGTAGGCGGGGATCTGGAGCACGTCGCAGACGGCGGCGACGGGCGCGCATTGGTCGCTCTCGTGCACGTCGGTGACGCAGGGCAGGCCGTAGTCGCGCTTCACGAGGGCGTGGAGGGCGAGGCCGGCCTCGAGGCCGGTGCCGCGACCGCCGGAGATCGAGGTGCGGTTGGCCTTGTCGAAGCTGCCCTTGAAGACGAAGTTGATTTCTGGATACGCCGCGCGCAGGGCGACGAGTTTCCCCGCGACGGCGCGGACGACCCGCTCGTTTTCGAGCGAGCAGGGACCGGCGAGGACGAGGAGCTTTTTCGGATCGAAGAGCGGCATTTTCGGAAGGGGAGTCGAAGGTCGGAAAGTCTAAGGTCGAAGGTCAACAGAGCCCGCCTTGGGCGGCGGGCGGGGGAATCGATGGTGGAACGGCGCGCCGGGGCGCGCGCCGGTGGCGACCTTAGCCCTTCGACTTTTTAACCTTCGACTTGCGCTTGGCGGCCGCCTTGGCCGGCCGCTTGCCCTTCAGCGCGGCGGCGATGAAGGCGGTGAAGAGCGGGTGCGGCTGGAGGGGCTTGGACTGGAACTCGGGGTGAAACTGCACCGCGAGGAAGAAGGGGTGGTCTTTCAGCTCGACGATCTCGACGAGGTTGCGGCGCGGGTTGATGCCCGAGACGAGCAGGCCGGCGCGCTGGATCTGGCCGACGTAGGCGTTGTTGACCTCGAAGCGGTGGCGGTGGCGCTCGCGGATGCTCTCGGCCTTGTAGGCGCGGGCGGCCTTGGAGCCGGGCGTGAGCGCGCACTCGTAGCTGCCGAGGCGCATGGTGGCGCCCTTGTCGATGATCTTCTTCTGCTCCTCCATCATGTTGATGACGGGGTGCGGCGTGTTGGCGTCGAACTCGGTGGA
>JAUVVA010000107.1 GCA_030604905.1 Verrucomicrobiota bacterium
ACGCGCCCCCGACCTCGCCGCCCGCCTCGAGGTGCACGACTCCTTCTTCGTCGGCGCCGAGGTCTTTGTCAGCTTCCTCATCGAAAACGAAGTCTGGTGGCTTCGCGAAAAACAAAAACGTGACGAGACCTTCCTCAGCGATCTCGACGAGGGCCGCACGCGCATCCTCCAAGGCCGTTTCCCCGCACAGATCCTCGAGCAATTCGAGAGCATGCTCGATTACTTTGGCGAGTCGCCCTACATCGTGCGCTCCTCCTCCGTGCTCGAGGACGCCCGCGGGAACGCCTTCTCCGGCAAATACGAGAGCATCTTCGTGGTAAATCGCGGCACGCGCGAGGAGCGCCTCGCCGCCCTGCTCGACGCCGTGCGCGAGGTTTACGCGAGCGTGCTCGGCGAGGAGGCCCTGCTCTACCGCAAGCGCCGCGGCCTGCTCCACAGCGAGGAGCGCATGGCGCTGCTCATCATGCGCGTCTCCGGCGCGCCGCACGGACGCTACTTTTTCCCGCAGGCCGCCGGCGTGGGTCTTTCGCTCAACCCTTACGTCTGGCACCCCGACATCGATCCGCGCGCCGGCGTGGTCCGCCTCGTCTTCGGCCTCGGCACGCGCGCCGTGGATCGCAGCGACGACGACTACACGCGGCTCGTCGCGCTCAACGCCCTTCACCGCCGCCCCGAGACCAGCTTTGAGGAGGCCTGCGAACACGCGCAGCGCCGCATGGACTGCCTCGATCTCTCCACCGGCCGCCTCACCTCGCTGCCGCTCCACGAGGTGCTGCGCGAAAAAGGCGCGGAGCTCCCGCTTGATCTCTACTGCACCGAGGCCGACGACGGTCACCCCTGGGTCACCTTCGACGGCCTCCTCCGCGACACGCCCGTGCCCGCCGACCTGCGCCGCATGCTCGCCGTGCTCGAGGAGGCTTTCGGCGCGCCGGTGGACACCGAGTTCGCGCTCAACTTTCTCTCCGACGGCAGCCACCGCATCCACCTCTTGCAGTGCCGCACCTTCCAGTTTCAACGCGTCACCGCCGGCCTCGCCGAACCCTCCACCACCCTGCCCCGGCGTCCGCTGCTCAGCGCTGGCGGCGCCGTGATCGGCATAAGCCGCGAGCTGCGCCTCGCCCGCGTGATCTACATTGTCCAGGCAGCCTACGCGCGCCTTCCGGAGCAGACGCGCTACGCCGTGGCGCGCGTCATCGGCCGCCTCTGCCGCCGCCACGACGAAGCCACCGGCGGCCTGCTCCTCGTCGGTCCCGGCCGTTGGGGCACCTCGAGCCCCGCGCTCGGCATCCCCGTCTCCTTCGCCGAGATCAACCATGCCTCCGCCATCTGCGAGATCGTGGCCATGCACGAGCGCCTCATCCCCGACGTCTCGCTCGGCACGCACTTCTTCAACGACCTCGTCGAATACGACACGCTCTACGTCGCCCATTTCCCCAACAAGACCGGCAACCACATCGACGCCGCCTGGTTCGAGGCCGCGCCCAACCGTCTGCTCGCCGAGGAGCCCGACGCCGCGGAGTTCGCCGACGTGATCCGGGTGATCGACTGCCTCGACCCGACCCAGCCCGACGTCTGGCTGCGCGCCGATGCCACCGCGCAGCTCGCCGAGGTCTTCGCCGTGCCCGCCGCGAAGCCGGCCTGACGTGGCACGGGCGCCCCGCCCGTGCTTAACCTGGCGTCCTCCCCCATCCCATCGCACCGCCGCGCGCCCGCAGGCACCGCGACGCGTTCCGCGCTATCGTGTGCGCCATGAAAACCGACGCGCCCACCCAGTCCCAAAAATCGCCCTCGTCCTCCGCCCGGCAAAAGCCCGCGGAGCCCAAGCACGAATCCGCCTCCCGCCAGGCCGACGCCGCCGCCAAACGCGGCGAGCCCCGCCAGCCCGACAACCGCTCCGACCGCTCCCCGAAGCAGGAAAACCTCTAGTGTCCTGTCATCGAAGTCGCTTTAAGAATTAATCGGCCGCAAAGAGGCGCAGAAGTCGCAAAATCAATCCAAAGCTCCGGCAACTCTGCTTTTTTTTGCGCCTCTTGCGCCTTTTTGCGGCCATTCTCTGACGCCTGCCGGCCAGCGTCGACGAGGACGCCGCCGCTGCTCTATCCGCGGCGCTGGTCGCCGCCCCTTCGCGTTCCCCCGGTCGCTCCGAGCCTCACCAGGTCCGCCGCCGGACGCACGTGCAGGTCCAGATTCGCCCGATAGGCCGAGGGCGCCATGCCCGTCAGCTTGCGAAAGGAGCGACTGAAAAACGCCAGCGACGCGAAGCCGCTGCGCTCCGCGATCTCCGTGAGCGACAGGGCCGGGTCGTGGAGCAAAGTCTTCGCGTGGTGGATGCGCTGCTCGCGCACGTGGTCAAACACGCTCCGCCCCGTCTCGCGCTTGAACAAGCGCGCGAGATGCTCGTCGCCCTTCCCGACGTGCCACGCCACCGCCCCGAGCCTCAACCCCGGGTCGGAATGATGCTTCTGGATGAACTCCAGCGCCTGCCCCACCACCTGGGCCGCGCCCGACGCGTTCTTCACCCGCGTCACCGGGCCCGTCCGCCGGGCCAGCAACACGATCAACTCCGTGCAAATCGCTCGCACCCGATGCCGGTAGCCGGGACCGCGCTCCTCCGCTTCCCGACGCAGCGCCACCAGGGCCGCGCTCATCTCCGGATCGAGACCGGAGCGCAAATGAAGCGGCGCCGGAAAACTGCGCGCCACGAACGACGCCAGATCCTCCTCGGCGTCCCGCGCCGCCCGCCGCCCCCGCCCGCTCCCGACGGGCTCCAGAAACAAACGCAACATGTGGGCCCGCGCCTCCCGGGCCGACGGGTTCGCATACACGTGCTCCCGCACCGGCGGCACCACCAGCACATCGCCCTCGCCCACCTCCCGCTCCTCCCCGCCGTCTATCCGGTGCCGTATCCATCCGCTCAGGACAAAGAGCACCTTGAAGTTTTGCCGCGCCAGCCGCACCTCGCTCCCCCGCGGCACCACAAAGACCATCTCGTCCACCATTAGAAACGGCGACCCGAGACGCTCCACCGAATGCGAGGTAACTCCCATGCCCGCTCTTCGACCCCGCCGCGGCGCTTAAGTCAAGAAAGTGCAAACAGAATCAATCGCCGCCAACGACACCTGCCGCCCTTCCTGTTAGTCTTCGGGTCGTCCCCATGCAATCGGCCCAGCCCCGCGTCCTCGCCGAATCTCTCTTCTACCGCCACCTCATCCTCGCTGGCGACCTCTCCCACTACACCGGGATCGTCTCGCTCCACGGCTTCGCGCGCCTCGCCGTGCTCACCGGCGCCCCCCGCCTCCTCGCCCGGGCCCGCGAACTCTTCGCCCCCTTCCTCGCCGGAAAACACAGCCCGCGCTCCAACTTCCCCAACTACCACTGCGGCGGCCTCGGCGCCGCCTACCTGCTCCACAAGGGACACCTCCCCGAGGCCCGCGATCTCGTCGCCACACACGCCCGCCTCCTCCTCACCGAGGCCCCGCGCGATCCCGCCGGCATCGTCTGCAACCCCAAGGCACCCGCCTCCCACCAGATCTGGATCGACGCCGCCTTTGCCGTCAGCCCCTTCCTGCTCTTCGCCGGCCTCGCCCTCGACGAGGAATGCTTCGTCGCCGAAGGCCTCCGCCAGACCATCCTCATGGTCGAGGCCCTGCGCGATCCCGCCAACGGCCTCTACCACCAGGCGAAAAACTTCAACGCCCCCGGCTTCGTCACCGAGGACCACTGGAGCCGCGGCAACGGCTGGGGCGCCTACGCCCTCGCCGAGCTCGTCGCCCACTGCCCGCCCTCCTTCCCCGGCGCCGACCGCGCCCGCGCCCTCTTTGCCGAGCACCTCGCCGCCTGCGCCGCCGTGCAAAACCCGGAGGGCCTCTGGCACCAGGAAATGGTCCGCCCCGATTCCTACGTCGAGACCTCCGGCTCCGGCTTCCTCCTCTACGCCCTCGGCGTCGCCCTCGCCCACGGTCTCTCCGGCGATCCCGCCGCCGACCGCGAACGCTTCGTCCGCGGACTTTCCGGCCTCCTGCCCTACATCACCGACGAGCTCGACGTGCACCACACCTGCTTCAGTTGCCGCGCCCCCGGCCGGGGCACCGTCGCCGACTACCTCGCCGTCCCGCCGGTCCTCAACGACCCCCACGCCTTCGGCCCGCTCGTCCTCGCCTTCGGCCAGGCCGCCGCCCTCGGCATCCAGCAACTCAACCGCCTCACGCCATGATGAAACTCGAAGACCTCGAAAAGGACCGGGAAGCCAACCCCTCCTCCCCCCTGCCCCTCCCCGAAAAGGAGATCTGCGACCGCTACGAGAAGATCTTCACCGCCGCCGTGAACGACGCCCTCCGCGAGCGCCGCCTCCTCCGCCAGACCCTCCCCAACGACCTCGTGCCCCTGCGCGAGCACCACCGCGCCGCCGGCTTCGCCTTCACCATCAAGGGCGCCAAAAACCTCACCCTCAAAAACGAGATGGCCGAGCGCGCCCGCATGCTCGACGCCATCACCGAGGACTCCTTCGTCGTCTGGGACACCTCCCTCGACCGCGAGTCCGCCCACTGGGGCGAGTGCATGACCATGGCCGCCCAGCGCAAACACTGCCGCGGCGCCGTCGTGGACGGCGGCGTGCGCGACACCGACCGCGTCCTCGAGCTCGGTTTCCCCCTCTGGATCAAATACCGCAGCTCCAATGGCATGCTCGGCCGCTTCCGCATCAGCGCCTGGCAGACGCCCATCCTCATGGGCGACGTCATCGTCAATCCCGGCGACCTCATCTTCGCCGACCTCGACGGCGCCCTCTGCGTGCCCCGCGAGATCGTCGTGCCCGTCCTCCTCCGCGCCGAAGAGATCGCCCACGGCGAGTCCGACCTTAAAAAGTGGATACAAGAAGGCATGTCCGCCCAGGAAATCGTGAAACGCGGCGGCTACTTCTAAGCCCCGGCCTCGGCCCCGAAGTCATAAATCAAAAATCCCAAATCATAGATTTCTCCCATGTCCTCCCTCGCACCTCTCGTCGTCGCCATCACCGGCGCCTCCAGCGGCATCGGCCTCGAATCCGCCAAGCTCTTCGCCGCCCGCGGCTGCAAACTCGTCCTCCTCGCGCGCGATCCCGCCCGCCTCGCCGCCGCCGAGCAGGCCGTCAAGGCCGCCGGCGCCGAGGTCCTCGCCCTCGCCGCCGACATCACCGACGAGGCCGCCGTCGCCGCCGCCTTCCGCTCCGCCGAGGAGCGCTTCGGCCGCGTGGACATCCTCGTCAACAACGCCGGCACCGGCTTCGCCACCGACCTCGCCACCTGCTCCCTCGCCGACTTCCGCCGCATCTTCGAGACCAACGTCACCGGCGTCTTCCTCGCCACCCGCGCCGTCCTCCCCGGCATGAAGTCCCGCCGCTCCGGCCACATCATCAACATCTCCTCGGTCGTCGGCAAAGTCGCCAACCCCAACGCCCCGCTCTACTGCGCCAGCAAGCACGCCCTCAACGGCTACACCTCCGGCCTCCAGCAACAGGTCGCCAAGGACAACATCCGCGTCTCCACCATCTCCCCCTCCGCCGTGGACACCGCCTACTGGGACGGCCGCCCCGTGGACCGCAGCAAATTCCTCAAGCCCGAGGAAGTCGCCGCCGCCGTCCTCTTCGTCGCCACCCAGCCCGAGGGCGTCCTCATCAAGGACATCGACCTCACCGCCCAACGCTGAGCCGCCGCCAACCTTCGCGCGGTCCGTCCGATCAATCCGGTCCGCCGCCCCCCGTGTCCACTCCCTCCGCCATGCCCCTCTTCCTCACGTCCTCCGAACGCGACTCCTTCCACGCCTTTCGCCGCGCCCACGCCGTCGGGCAGGATCTCCACTGGGCCCTGCTCAACCGCGCCGAGGCGCGCGCCGCCTCACCCGGCCACCACGGCCCCGCCGCCGAGTCCGAGTGGTGGTTCTCCGTCGCCGAGTATCTCACCGACGCCGCCATGGCCCACGCCCTCCACTCCTCGGAGCGCCTCGCCGCCTGGATTCGCGCCGAAACCCTCTCCCTCGTCCGCCGCCCGGTCGCCGATTGGGTCGGCCCCACCTTCCGCAACCACGGCACCCCCGAGCCCATGGGCCACCTCGAGACCGCCCACCTCTCCTGGGCCGTCGCCGTCGCCCTCGATCTCGCCGCCGACCTCTTCACCGATGCCGAACGCGAAGAGATTCGCGCCTGCCTCCGCGAGCGCGCCATCCCCATGTGCCGCCGCTGGCTCGACCGCCACCACCACCTCGCCAACTGGCGCTGCGTGCTCGGGGCCGGCGCCGCCGTCGCCGCCGCCGTGCTCGACGACCGCGAGGAGATCGCCCGCTGCGTCGCCGACTACCAACTCAGCCTGCACGTCTTCCAACCCGACGGCAGCTACGCCGAGTCCCTCCAATACTCCAACTACGCCGCCTACACCCTCATGCTGGCCCGCGAGGCCCTGCTCCGCCGCGATCCCGCCCTCGCCGACAAACTCCCCGCCGCCCCCTGGAACCATCTCCCGCGCTGGCAGGCCGCCAGCCTCTTCTACCGCAAGCCCCTCTCGCGCTGGGGCGCCGCCTCGCGCGCCCGCAGCGCCAACTTCAACGACAGCGGCGCCATCTTCCGGCCCTCCGCCGACCTCCTCCTCCACCTCGCCGCCCGCGAGCAATCCGCCGCCCCCGCCATGGCCGGCCTCGCCCGCTGGCTCTTCGACACCCTCTACGCGCCCGACCTCGTCCAAGGCCCGCACGACGGCGCCACCTTCGGCTTCATCAACGACTGGGGCTTCCTCGCCATCCCCCTCCTCCCCGCCGCCGCCGCCGCGATCCCTCCCGCCGCCGCCGGCCTCGGCCCCCTCGAGACCTTCTCCTGCGGCGACGTCCTCGCGCGCGACGCCTGGCCCGAGGACGGTGGCCGCACCATTCTCGCCGTCCACGGCGGCGGCGACTTGCTCCACGGTCCCGGGCACCTCCACGGCGACCTCAACAGCTTCATCCTCGTCCACAACCGCGAGCGCCTTCTCGTCGATCCCGGCCACTCCTGCTACCGCAACGCCATCCACGATTTTGAAGGCGCCTCCCGCACCCACAACACCTGCACCTTCCTCCTCGAGCACGACCCGGAACGGCCAGCCGACTCGCTCCTTGAGCAAACCCGCTCCGCCCGCAGCAGCTACGATCCCACGACCCGCCTCCCCAACGCCTTCCCCGACCGCGGCGCGCGCCGTCTCCTCGCCGCACGCCGCGACGAGGTCACAGTCATCGCCTCCGAAGCCGCCGCCCTCTACGGCCCGGCCATCCGCCAGTTCACCCGCTTCTGGATTCTATGCGGCCCCCACGCGCTCTTCGTCGTGGATCGCATCGTATCCACCAAGCCCGTCCGCACCCAGTGGCATTGGTTGCTCAACAACCGCGACGGCGCGCTCGAACTCAAAACCCTCCCCGACCGCCTCGTCGCCCGCCGCGGCTCCGCCGGCCTCAAGCTCTTCCACCTCGGCCAAGGCAGCGCCCTCGTCCACCCGCAACACGCCTTTGTTCACGACGCCTACCACCCGCAGCCCGGCGGCCTCGGCGAAGGCGTCTCCGATACCGGCCGCCTCGTCGGCTGGCGCGAGTCCCGTCCCGCCACCGAGCGCACCGTCGTCCACGCCCTGGCGGTCGATGGCTACGGTCCCGTCGCCGGCTGGCACCTCAAGCAAGCTGAGGACGGCTCACCCATCCTCGAAAGCCCCGACGCCTCCGTCCGCTGGTGCCTCAGCGTCGCCCCCGACGCCACCACGCTCACCGTGCGCGAGCTCGTCTCCGCCCGCGCCTACACCGCGAGCTCCGACCCCACCGGCGCCTGGTCCCTCCGCTAACCAAGATCCGTCCGCTCCGTCTAATCCGTCCGATTCCGATAAATCCCTCCATGCCCCTCGCCGCCCTCTACCAAGGCAAGCGCAGCTTCACCGTCACCGACACCGCGCCCCTGCCCCCCGGCCGGGGCGAGGTCCGGCTCGACGTCGCCTACGTCGGCATCTGCGGCACCGATATCCACATCTTCCACGGCGCGATGGACGCCCGCGTGAAGCCCCCGCAGATCATCGGCCACGAGATGTCCGGCACCGTCGCCGAGCTCGGCCCCGGCGTCACCGGCCTCGCCGTCGGCGATCCCGTCGTCGTGCGTCCGCTCGACAACCGAGCCGAGACGCCCGCCGACCGCGGCCTCGGCCACATTTGCCGCGGCCTCAAGTTCATCGGCATCGATTCCCCCGGCGCCTACCAAAACTCCTGGACCGTGCCCGCCTTCACCGTCCACAAAGCCCCCGCCGGCACCGATCTTCGCCTCGCCGCCCTCGCCGAGCCGCTCGCCGTCGCCTGCCACGACGTCCGCCTCGGCGCCGTCCGCCCCGGCGAGCTCGCCGTCGTCATCGGCGGCGGCCCCATCGGCATGCTGGTCGCCCTCGTCGCCCGCGCCGCCGGCGCGCAGGTCATCGTCAGCGAAGTCAACGAAAGCCGCCTCACCTTCGCCCGCTCCCTCGGCTTCGAGGCCGTCAATCCCGCCACCACCGATCTCCCCGCCCTCTGCCGCGCGCGCAGCGAGGATCGCGGCGCCGACCTCGTGTTCGAGGTCTCCGGCGCCCGCGCCGCCGCCGCGTCGATGACCGACCTCCTCGCCCTCCGCGGCCGCGTGGTCCTCGTCGCCATCTACCCCAAGCCCGTCGAGCTAAACCTGTTTCAGTTCTTCTGGAAGGAGCTCAAGCTCGTCGGCGCCCGCGTGTATGAGCCGGAGGACTACGAGAAGGCCCTCCGCCTCATCGCCGAGAAGTCGCTCCCGCTCGAGCGCTTCGTCACCCGCGTCGAGCCGCTCGCCCGCATCCAGCAGGCCTTCGAGCAACTCGACGCGCACCCCGACGCCATGAAGGTCCTGATCGACTGCCGCGCCGCCTGAGCCCGCACCGTCCGATGTCCGCCCCCGCGCCGTCTCCCTCCCGCCGCGCCCCTTTCGGCTGGCCCACCCTTCGTCTCGATCCCGGCGCGCCCACGCTCCTGCTCCCCGCCACCGCCGCCACCGCGGGCACCGCGCCCGAGGGCGGCTGGCTGCGCTTCACCACCTCCATCGACGATCGCGAGGTCAAACACGTCGCCGCCTCCCTCGCCCGCTCCGGCCGCGCGCTCGGCGTCCTCGAGCTCGCCTACGCCCACTCGCTCGAACCCTTCCAACTCCGCCTCTCCACCGCCGACTTCGCCGCCGCCTCCGCCGAAGGCGTCTCGCTCACGCTCACCACCGGCACCAGCCCGCTCTGGCTCCTCGCCCCCGGACTTCCCGCCGACGCCGCCCCGCTCTCGCCCGGCCTCGTGCCCGCGACCCGCGACGACCCGCTGCCCGCCTTTTTCAAGCTCCTCGGCTCCCTCGCCTCCGTGCAGACCTTTGGCTGGATGGAAGGCTGCGTGCTCGACGCCCTGCACGACCTCCACCACGCCACCGGCGAGGCCCGCTGGCGTTGCGCCCTCGACGCCCACTTCGCGCTCTTCATCACGCCCGACAAGCGCCTCGTTTACGAGAACCCCAAGGGCTTCCCCGCCGACGACACCATCTACGGCATCGAAGGCACCCTGCCCTTCGCCCCGCTCGCGAAAATCGCTCCCGAGCACCCGCTGCTCGACCTCTTCCACGATTATTACCGCGAGCAGCTCCGCCCCGACGGCACCTTCGCGCAGCCCGAGATGATCAGCGCCGAGGGCAGCTACACCATCGCCTACCCGCTCGCCGTTCTCGCGCAGACTCGCCGTGACTCCGCGCTCGCCGCCCTCGCCGCCGAGGTCCTCCGCGTGCGCCGCACCAGCCTCCGCCGCCCCGAGGGCCTCTGGCTCCGCCACCACGAAGACGACACCCGCAGCTTCCGCTCCTGGGCACGCGGCGTCGCCTGGTATCTGCTCGGCCTCGCCCGCTCCCTCGAGCATCTCCGCGATCTCGCCGAGACCGCCGACCTCGCCGCCGAGCTCCGCTCCGCCGCCGACTGGGCCCTCGGCCACCAACGCCCCGACGGGCTCTGGGGCAACTTCCTCGACGATCCCGCCACGCTCGCCGACACCTCCGGGTCCGCCGGCATCGCCGCCGCCCTCGCCCGCGCCGCCTCGCTCGGCCTGCTCGAGCCCGCCCACCGCGCCGCCGCCGAACGCTGCTGGCACGGCCTCCTCGGCCACCTCACCTGCGACGGTTTTCTCGACGGCGCCGCCCAAAGCAACCGCGGCGGCGAGGCCCTTCAACGCGCCTCCTACCGCGTCCTCTCCCCGATGGGCATGGGCCTCATGGGCCAACTCTCCGCCGCCCTCCGCCCCTCCGCCCGATCATAAATCATCAATCCTAAATCATAAATTCTCATGAGCCTCTTCTCCCTCGCCGGGCGCACCGCCCTCGTCACCGGCTGCAAGCGCGGCATCGGCCTCGCCATGGCCGAGGCCCTAGCGGAGGCCGGGGCCGACATCATCGGCGTCAGCGCCACGCTCGAACCCTCCGGCTCCGAGGTGGAGAAACGCGTCCGCGCCCAGGGCCGCTCCTTCCGCGGCTACGCCTGCGATTTCTCCGACCGCACCGCGCTCCGCGCCTTCATCGCCCGCCTCCGCGCCGAGGTCCCGGTGATCGACATCCTCGTCAACAACGCCGGCACCATCCTCCGCCAGCCCGCCGCCGAGCACTCCGACGAGTATTGGGATAAGGTCATCGAGACCAACCTCAGCGCGCAGTTCCTCCTCAGCCGCGAGCTCGGGCGCGACATGCTCGCGCGCGGCCGGGGCAAGATCATCTTCACCGCCTCGCTGCTCAGTTTCCAGGGCGGCATCAACGTCCCCGGCTACGCCGCCAGCAAAGGCGGCGTCGGCCAGCTCACGAAGGCCCTCGCCAACGAGTGGGCCGGCCGCGGCGTCAACGTGAACGCCATCGCCCCCGGCTACATCTCGACCGACAACACCGAGGCCCTGCGCAAGGACCCCGCCCGCGCCGCCGCGATCCTCGGCCGCATCCCGGCCGGCCGCTGGGGCGAGCCCGCCGACTTCAAGGGGCCGGTCGTCTTCCTCGCCTCCGCCGCCTCCGACTACGTGCACGGCGAAGTCCTCACCGTGGACGGCGGCTGGATGGGCCGCTGAGTCGGCGCCCATCCCTCGTTCTCAGGAACGAACACGCCCCGCCGTTCCCTTCCTCCGCCCACGCGCCACGCTCCCCCCACCTCATGCGCCCCCTCCGCCGCCTCGCCCCGCTCCTCGCCCTCTCGCTCGCGCTCGCCCCGCTCGCCGCCCCCGCCGCCGCCGCGCCCTTCGCCGGACAGGAAAAACGCCCCACGCTCCCGCTCCCGCGCGTCGCCATCCCCGACGGCCCCGCGCTCCCGCCCACCGTCATCACGACCGGCGGCCAAAAAATCCTGCTCGCCCACCTCGCCGACTCCGGCCTCTCCGTCCGCTGGGACGCCGCCACCGACACCCTCGAGACCAACCGCCCCGGCTGGTGGCTCATCAACTACCCGCTCGACCAGATCGCCGAGCTCCCCGCCGACACGGCCGCGCGTGAGGCCATCCTCTCCCGCCTCCTCGACCGCCCCTCCGCCGAGGGCCTCAAAAACTGGTATCTGCGCACCCCGCCCTCCGCCGAGCGTCCCGCCGCCGCCGAGCCGCCCGCGCCCACCGGCCCCGCGCCCGTCGTCCCCCACCCCGCCCCCACGCTGATCGTCGACGCCTCCGCGCCCGAGGCCTCCGACTCCGCCTCGCCCTTCCGCAGCATCCAGGCCGCCGTCCGCCGCGCCCAGCCCGGCGACGTCATCCAAGTCCGCCCCGGCATCTACCGCGAGACCATCGCCCCCGCCACCGCCGGCACGCCGGAGAACCCCATCGTCCTCGAAGGCCTCCGCTCGCCCGACGGCCGCCTCCCGATCATCAGCGGCAACGCCGCCCCGCCCGCCGACGCCTGGCGCCCCGTGCCCGGTCACTCCGGCCTCTGGCACGCCGCGCACTGGACGCCCGGCCCCGCCGAGCTCGCCCTCGACGGCCGCGTGCTCCGCGAGCGCACGCTCCTCTCCGAACTCGCCGACTACGAATTCGTGCAACTCCGCTCCGACCGCGCCCTCATCGAGCCCCCGCTCGATCCCGCCGCGCAATCCCCCCGCCCCGGCGACCGCGCCCTCGGCCTCACCTGGCGCGCCCTGCCCACCGACGCCGAAGGGTTTCTCCAATTTGGCGACACCCGCGGCCTCTTCTTCGCCTCCTCCTGGGTCTGGCTCGACCCCGTGCGCGGCGAGGAGTGGGACCCCCGCTTCCCCGCCCCCGTGACCGGCCAGATCTGGCTCAGCGGCGGCTTCCGCGCCGGCCGCCAGACCGGCTCGCCTTTCCGCCAACAACTCAATCCCTACCGCGTCTGGCTCAACGGCGAGATCCAGCCCGCCTACGGCATCGCCGGCACCGCCAAGCCCGACCCCAATCGCCGCGACGGCGGCGACATGTGGAGCCGCCTCCCCTTCCGCGAGGGTTGGAACCACGTCGTCCTCCTCCTCGACTCCACGCAGCGCCCCGAGCTCGATCACCGCATCCGCTTCCGCCTGCCCCGCGGCCGCACCGACACGCCTTCGCAAGGCACGGCCCCGCACGATCGCACCCGGCCGCCCGCCGCCAATGCCCCCCGCTTCAGCTACCTCCAGGACTGGACCGTGCTCGGCCCGCTCCCCGCCAACACTCCGGCCCACGGCATCTACCTCAAACTTCCCGCCGGCGAAGATCCCAACCGGCTCCCGCTCGACATGGGCGCGCGCGAACTCCTCGCCCACCTCAACCAGCCGCACTGGATCGTGCGCGGCCTCGAATTCCGCAACGGCGCCCAGACCCAGCAAAAAGCCCAGGTCCTCGTCGAGGCCCCCGGCGTCACCATCGCGCACTGCCGCTTCGTGCAGCCCGAGGTCCGCGCGCTCAGCTACTACGTGCGCAGCCCCGCCTTCACGCCCGAGTCGCCCTTCGTCGTCATCCGCGACAACTGGGTGCACTCCACCGGCGCGCTCGGCATGGGCGCCACCGGCTCCTCCCAGCACCTCACCGCCGAAAACGTCAACGCCCCCACCCGCCGCGGCCGCCTGCTCGTCGAGCACAACCACATCTTCGACAACAACCGCAACGGCTACGAACGCTTCGACGAATCCGGCGCGATGAAGTTCTTCCGCCTCACCGGCTCCATCATCCGCCACA
>JAUVVA010000163.1 GCA_030604905.1 Verrucomicrobiota bacterium
ACGACGCGGCCGCGGGGTTCGACGAGCACGGACTTGAAGCGTTCGGCCCAGAGGGTGCCGAAGCGGTTGTGGGTGCGGTTGAACCAGATGGAGAAGCGCTGCTTGAGCAGCTTCATGAACTGGGAGACGTCGCCCATAAGGGCGATTTGACGTTGGCGCCAGGCGGTGCCTTCGGGGTGGCCGGTTTTGAGCCAAGCCTGGATGACCTCGAGGCGGGCTTGTTGGAAACGAATGGGTTTGGGGTAGAGGACGGAGTAGCGGCGCAGCAGCTCTTCGTCGGAGATGGAGGCGGCTTTGGGGACGCGCAGGAGGACGTGGAAGTGGTTGGAGAGGATGGCGAAGGTGAGGACTTGGACGCCGCAGAAGTCGCTGATCTGCCAGATCTGTTTGCGCAGGATTTCCTTGGCCGTGTCGTCGAAGAGGCGCTCCCCGTTCACCGTGCGCGTCATGCAGTGATAGATGGCCTCACGTTCGGAGGGAGCAGCTTTGATGCGGGCGCTTCGCATGGAGAACCCAAAGAGACCATCGGGAGGCAAGCAGTCAAGCATTTTTAACCCGTCCCTTATTAAGCGGTGGCTTGCACAGCTCCCGGACCGGACGCTTCTTGCTCCAACCATGGAACTGATCCTCGCCTCCGTCGCCGCACTACTGCCGATCATCAATCCTTTCAGCACGGCACCCCTCTTCCTCGCCATGACCGAAGGCGACTCAAACGAACGGCGCGTCGCCCAAGCCAATCGCGGCGTCATCTACATGATCAGCATCCTGACCGCATTCCTCATCGGCGGGAGCTTCATCATGAACTTCTTTGGCCTCTCCCTCCCCGGCCTCCGCATCGCCGGCGGCATACTCGTGGCCGGAGTCGGCATGCGAATGCTCTACCCCAAGGACAACCTGGACCAAACCCCCGAAGAAGCCGCCGAAAGCCGAGCCAAAAACGACATCTCCTTCACGCCGCTCGCCATGCCCAGCCTCAGCGGTCCGGGCGCCATCTCCGTCACCATCGGCCTCACCTCGCTCGCCGAGGCATGGACCGACTACCTCAGCATCTGGCTCGGAATCCTCATCGTCGGCGGCATCGCACTCATCGTGCTCCGACTCTCCACCAATCTGGTCCGCTTTCTCGGCGTGAACGGCCTCCACGCCATGACCAAGATCATGGGCTTCCTCATCCTCTGCGTCGGCGTGCAATTCATCGTCAACGGCGTGCAAGGCATCGCCAGCTCGCCCGAGCTCCTCCGCGCCATCCAGGAAGGCCTCGCCACCCCGGCGCTCACGGCCCCGTCATCCGAGTAACTAGCCCCACCTTCTCCCCTCCCGGGCGCCCCGAACGTCGCCACACCTCGCCTCCCCCCCAAAAAACGCTCGCAAACAAACAAGCCCCGTCCTCTCGGACGGGGCTTGTGCGCTGACAGCGATACCAACCACTCAGGCCACACGCTCGACCACCAGTGGCGGGGGCGTGGGACGCTTGGGCGCGAGGCGGTAGGCGTCCTTGAAGTAGTTGAGCGCCTGCTCGAGCTTCGCCTCGTCGTTGTAGTGGATCATCATGAGCGGCTCGCCCTGCTTCACCTGGGTGCCGACCTTCTTGATCTCGGAAACGCCGACCGCGAAGTCGATCTTCTCGCCGGCCTTCTCGACGCCGGCGCCAAGGATATGGACGCCGCGCGCGATCATCGCCGCGTTGATCGTGTGCACATACCCGCGCTTCGGGGCGGGCAGCTTGCGAATGTATTTCGCCTTCGGAAACTTCTCCGGATCGTCGATGTAAGCGGGGTCGCCGCCCTGCGCCTTGACCAGCTCCTTGAGCTTCTCAAGCGCGGTGCCGTCGGTGAGGTGACGCTCGACGGTCTGCTTGGCCGAGAGGGTCGAGCCCGCCACGCCGGCGAGGCGCACGATCTCCATGCCAAGCTTGAGCACGAGCTCCTTCATGTCCTCGGGACCGCCGCCCTTCAGCAGGGTAATGGCTTCCTTCAATTCGAGACCGGTGCCGACCGAATCGCCAAGCGGCTGGTTCATGTCGGTCACGAGCGCCACGCAGCGGCGCTTCATCGAGCGGCCCACGCGGGTCATGGCGCGGGCGAGTTGCTTGGCCTGCTCGAGATCCTTGATGAAGGAGCCGTTGCCCCACTTCACGTCGATCACGAGGCCCTCGCTGCCCTCGGCGAGCTTCTTGGAGAGCACGCTGCCGGTGATGAGCGGGAGGCTGGGGATGGTGCCGGTCTCCTTGCGGAGCTCGAGGAACTTGGCGTCGGCCGGGGCGAGGTCCTTGGTCTGCGCGCAGATGGCGCCGTTGATCTTCGCCAGTTGGTTGGAGAAGTGGTCGATCGAGAGGTTGGTCTTCAGGCCCGGCACCGAGGCCAGCTTGTCGAGCGTGCTGATCACATAGTCGTGCTCGGGACCACACATCATCGGCACCACCACGCCGCTCGCCATCGCGAGAGGCACGAGCACCAGGGCGGTCTTGTCACCCACGCCGCCGGTCGAGTATTTGTCGATCTTGGGCTTGGCGATGTGCGAGAGGTCGATCACCTCGCCGGAGAGCATCATCTCCTCGGTGAGGATCGCGGTCTCCTGCGCCGACATCTGCTGGAAATAGATCGCCATCAAGAGCGCGGCGAGTTGCGGCTGAGGCATCTCCCCATCCAGCGTGCTATCAATGATAAACCGAATCTCTTCCTGCGTAAACTCTTGTCCATCACGCTTTTTCTCGATCAGCGAAGTGAAGGAGGGCTTGATGAATCGGCGTTGCGGAATATTACGTTTCGACATGTGTGGTTAAGGAAAGTCAGGTGCGGGCCGGATGGCCGGAAGCGGCCAAGCCGATCAGATTATGCGCAAAAGTCGAGCCTATAACCGGGGCTTGCAGGAGGTGGGGCGCGCGCGGTTGATTGGCGGGATGTCCGTCCGCTTCCATTTCGCCGCCGCCATCGACACCGCTCTCCGCCAGGCCGCCGCCTCCGCCGGGTTCGAAGCCGCCCTCTTCGCGCCCGACGTGCGCGTGGCCGCCGCCCAGCACGGCGACTACCAGGCCAACGGCGTCCTCGCCTTCGCCAAGCAGACCAAACAAAACCCCCGCGCCGCCGCCCAAGCCCTCGTCGCCGCCCTCCCCGTCGAGCTCGCCGCGCTGGCCGAGGTCGCCATCGCCGGCCCCGGTTTCCTCAACTTCACCCTCCGCCCCGCCGCCCTCGAGGCCTGGCTCGCCGCCCATGCCTCGTCCGCCTCGCTCGCCGCCGCGGCCGCCGCCGGCAGCCCGATCTCGGGCCAGACCTGGGTCGTCGACTACTCCTCGCCCAACACCGCCAAGCAGATGCACGTCGGCCACCTGCGCTCCGCCGTGATCGGCGAGGCCGTGGCCCGCATCGCCGCCTTCGGCGGGGCCCGCGTCATCCGCGACAACCACATCGGCGACTGGGGCACCTCCTTCGGCAAGATCATCTGGGCCTACAAGCAGGCCCTCGCCACCGACCGCGCCGCCCTCGAGGCCGCGCTCGCCGCCACCCCGCTCGAGGAGTTCGAGCGCCTCTACAAAGTCGGCAACACCGCCGCCGACGCCGACCCCGCCGTGCTCGAGGCCTCGCGCGCCGAGCTCGTGAAGCTCCAGTCCGGCGATCCCGAAAATACCGCCATCTGGCGCCGCATCGGCGAGGTGTCGGTGGCTGCCTTCCAGAAGATCTACGACCTGCTCGGTATCCGTTTTGACCATACGCTCGGCGAGAGCTTCTACAACGACAAGGTCGCCCGCGTTTACGAGGAGCTGCTCGGCTGCGGCGTCGCCGAGGAGAGCCAGGGCGCGCTGGTCGTTTTCCACGACGAGAACCCCCGCTACTCGCGCCACGCCGAACGGCCCAACCCCTTCATCATCCGCAAGGCCGACGGCGCCGCCAACTACGCCTCCACCGACCTCGCCACCATCCTCTACCGCGCCGAGCATTTCAAGGCCGACGCCTCGCTCTACGTGGTCGACAAGCGCCAGGGCGACCACTTCGAGCAGCTCTTCCTCACCGCGCAAAAGTGGTTCGAGAAAAGCGGCCGCCCGCTCATGCGCCTCGAGCACCTCGGCTTCGGCACCGTGCTCGGCGAGGACGGCCGCCCGCTCAAGACCCGCAGCGGCGAGAACATCAAGCTCAAGGACCTGTTGCAGGAGGCCGTCGAGCGCGCCCGCCGCCTCGTCGACGAAAAGTCCGGCGAACTGCCCGAGGCCGAGCGCGCCGCCATCGCCGAGGTGGTCGGCGTGGGCTCGGTGCAATACGCCGACCTGAGCCAAAACCGCTCCAGCGACTACACCTTCTCCTGGGACAAGATGATCTCGCTGGAGGGCAACACCGCCGCCTACCTGCTCTACGCCGTGGCGCGGGTGCGCTCCATCTTCCGCAAGCTCGGCCTCCAGCCCGGCGACGCCGCCTCCGAGGCCGGCGCCTCGCCGCTCGAGACCGGCCCCGAGCTCGCGCTCGCCCGCAAGCTCGTGCAGTTCGCCGACGCGCAGTCCGCCGCCGTGGCCACGCTCCGCCCCCACGTGCTCTGCCTCTACCTCTACGAGCTGGCCGGCGCCTTCAGCGCCTTCTACACCGCCGACAAGGTCGCGGTCGAGAATCCCGCCGTGCGCGCCCGCCGCGTCCGCCTCTGCGCCCGCACCCTGCTCGTATTGGAAACGGGCCTACAACTTCTCGGCCTGCGCACCCTCGACCGCATGTAAGGGCGAGCAGCCGGCCGGCCCCCTTCCGCCCCGCGCCGCCCCTCCACCCCCGCCCCGCCGCCCAACGTCGCGCTCGACACGCTCCCCGCCTCCGCCCGCGCCCCCGGGCGCGCACCCCCGGTGTGGCGACGCACGCCCGACGCTGTTCCTGCGCAACAGCCGAAGATCCCGCCGCCATTCCCCAGTCGACTTTTTACAATCCATCCTCCTAGCCTCCCCCGATGTCCACGACCCAGGAATTCTACGTTCGCAAGGCCTCCGAGACCGAAGCGCGCGGACCCTTTACCCTAGAACAACTTTCCTCGCTCGCCGAGAACGGCCAGGTCGATCCCGAGACTTTCTACTACGACGCCGCCACCGAGAGCTGGGTGGCCATCTCCGGCAACGCCACGCTCTTGGAGACCCTCTTCCCCGCGAAGAAAAACCTCCGCGTCAAACCCAAGACCGACGCCCAGGTGAAGGCGCTCAACACGCTCTCTCCCGAGGACCGCCCCATCACGGTCAACGACATGCTTCTGGCCGCCGAGGGCCGCACCGCGGACACGAGGGACAAAGCCGACCCCGCCATCGCGCGCCGCCACGCGGCCGCCGTGGGCCTCTACGCCGGGATGGGCATTCTATTTGTCACCGCCGCCGCCTACATCCTCCCCCTGATCGACGTCCTCTTCAGTCTCGAATGGCGGGCGATCCTCACGTCACCCCAGCTTCTTCTCGGGCTGTTCAATCTCGCCCTCGGCGTCTGCCTCGCCCTCGGCGCCACCGCCGCCTACCCCGCCGTCCGGTTCGCCGCCGCGCTCGGATTCGGCTTCATCGGTTTCGTGCTCTACCTCCAAGGCGATGTCGTTCCCCTCGCCTTCGCCGCCGCCTCGGCCTTCGGACTCTTCGTTTGCACCCTCGTGCTCAATCTGCCCGGGGCCATCTTCGCCGCCGCGCTGGGCTTTGTCGGCGCCTGTGGACTGGCGCACCACTTCTTCACCACCTGAGTCCGCCCCTGCCCCGCGCCAAGCGACATGCCCCTGCCCGGCTTTCAACTCGGACACCGCGCCGCGCGCATCTACACCCGCGAGATCTGGCGCAGCGAGTTCCTCAACGCCAAGGGACCGCGCGCCCGCGCCTACGCCGTGCTCCGCGTGATCTCGATCACGATCACGGGCATCATCGAGACCAAGTCTCCCAGCCGGGCCGCGGCCCTCAGCTTCTCCACCCTCCTCGGCATCGGCCCGCTCATGGCCATCGCCGTGCTGGTCGCCGGCTTCGTGCTCGACCGCCAGGACCCCGACCTCGCGGTCAACACCCTCAACCGCCTGATCAAGTTCATCGCGCCCCAGATCACCCAATACGAGCGGCTCGAGGCGCAACGCCAGGCGGCCGGCATGCCGCCGGCCCCCCGCACCGACATCGTCGCCGCGGCCACTCTCCACACTCCGGTCGGTGACGCGGCCCGCGCCCGCGAAAGCAGCCCCGCCCCGCCTGCCTCCGAAGAGGGCACCGGCCCGGGATCGATCCCCGAGGAGGCCGCCCCCCCGCCCACCGTCGCCCCCCCGCCGGGCGCCGATGAAACCGAGGCCGTGGCCGTCAACCCCCAGCTCGTCGAACTCATCGACGGCTTCATCGCCGGCTCCCGCTCCTCCACCGCGGGCATCGTCGGCCTCGTCACCCTCATCTTCATCGTCCTCCAGCTCTTCACCTCGGTGGAGAACGCGTTCAACGAGATCTGGGGCGTGCGCCAGGGCCGCTCCTGGCTGATGCGCGTGGTTTACTACTGGACCGTGCTCACCTTGGGCGCGGTGCTCTTTTTCGCCGTCGTCACCACGCTTTCAGCCGGCGCCTACCTGGCCGTCGTGGAGCGCAGCCTGCCCTTCGGCCTTGGCACGACCTTGATCGAGTTCCTGCGCCTGCTGCTGCCCTCCCTCTCGGTGGTGCTGCTCGTGGTGGTGCTCACCCTCTTCTACAAGTTCATCCCCAACACCCGCGTGCTCTGGCGCGGCGCCTTCATCGGCGCCCTGCTGGTCGGCCTGCTCGTGGTGCTCAACAACTACCTCGCCTTCCTCTACCTCTCGCGCGTCGTGCAGCAGCGCAGCCTCTTCGGCTCGCTCGGCATCCTGCCGATCCTGATGATCGGCCTCTACATTTTCTGGTTCTTCCTGCTCCTCGGCGGCCAGGTGAGCTACGCCATCCAGAACGTCCATTTCCGCAACAGCCAGGCCGCGTGGAACACCCTCGCCGAGTCGATGCGCGAACGCCTCTCGCTCAGCGTCCTTCTCCGCATCGGCCGCCGCTTCCGCGACTGCCGCCCGCCGGTCACCGCCAGCCAGCTCGGCACCGAGCTCGGCGTCCCCACCCAGATCCTCAACGAGTGCCTCAACCGCCTCGTGCAGATGCGCCTGCTCACCCCCGTGCCGCCGGAAAAAGGCGATCAGGAGAACGACCTCCGCTACCACATCGCGCGCCCGCTCAATCGCACGACCTTGGGCGATTTCAAGCGACTCGACGACGAGCACGGCGGCGACCCCGCCGGCCCCAACCTCACCGACGTCGATCCCATCGTCCTCGCTTACGATCAGCAGCTGGACGGCTTCCAGCGGACCAAGTTTTTCCAGAAAAACCTCGAGGAGCTGATCGAAGAGCATCCCATGCCCGCGAACGGCGGCTAAATCGCGGATTATTCCGTTCCGGCTCGGCTTGGAAACACAGTTGGGAGCCCGGGTATCGGCGCAAGATGTCGAGCCGGATAGGCGGGCGACCAGCCGCTTGCGCGGGACAACCCGCCGACTGCTTTTCCTCGGCTCAGCCGACATCATGCAAATGTTCGGGTCGCATCGAGGTGATCTCGCGGCACCTTTCGGTGGGGCCCTCGTCTTGAAATACTCTCCGAGTATTCCTTCGCTCGGTCCGCACCGAAATCTGCTCGCCACCTCGCCCCGCTGCTCAGCCGTCCAACTGAACAATCCCGTATCGGTGTTCCGCTGATCCAAAACCCAAGGGTTTCGGGGAGGGGCGCAGGGGAGGGGCCGACAGGCCCCTCCCAGCCCGGAACTGAAGATCCACGGGTGGATAGCCGGAATGCTTACAGG
>JAUVVA010000082.1 GCA_030604905.1 Verrucomicrobiota bacterium
CCATCGGTCCCTTCGGCGACTTCCACCCCAAGCCCACCCAGCGCGAGATGGTTTACATCGGCGGCGGCGCCGGCATGGCCCCGCTCCGCGCCCACCTCAGCTATCTGCTCGAGACCGAGAAGACCGCACGCCGCGTCTCCTTCTGGTATGGCGCGCGCTCGGCGCAGGAGATCTTCTACGCCGACTACTTCCAAAACCTCACCGTCGGCCGCCCCAATTTCAGCTTCCACCTCGCCCTCAGCAATCCGCTGCCCGAGGACAACTGGACCGGCCACGCCGGCTTCATCCACGAGGTCGTATTGGAGAAATACCTACGCGAGCACAGCAACCCCAAGGCCGTCGAATACTACCTCTGCGGCCCGCCGATGATGATCAAGGCCTGCACCAAGATGCTCGCCGAGCTCGGCGTCCCCGCCCACCAAATCGCCTACGACGAGTTCTAAGATCCTTCCGGCCCGATTCTCGTCACGGAGCACACGGAGCTCCGACACGGAGTTCACAGAGGCAGAGCAAAGCCTCCCCAACCGTCCGAACTCTTCCTTCTCCGAACTCCGTGTCCTCCGTGTCTGCGCTCCGTGCCCTCCGTGGCTCAAACACCTCCCCACCCCTCCCCGCGTCCTCCGTCTCCCAACGCCTCTTCCCGCTCTCCACCCGCTTCATGCTCAAAAATCCCTTCCCTTCGCTCGGCACGCCCGTCTCCCGCCTCTGCTTCGGCACCTTCGGACTCAAGGGCGTCTTCGGCGCCTTCGACCGCACCGAGGCCATCGACACCCTCCACTACTGCTGGGACCAGGGCGTCAACTTCCTCGACACCGCCCGCCACTACGGCGAGGCCGACGAGATCGTCTGCGAGGCCCTCCGCGCCTGGAAGGGCCCCCGCCCCTTCATCGCCACCAAGGCCGAGCACGTCGGCCCCATCCTCGCCTGGGCCTCCCCCCGCGTGCCCATCGACCAGTGCTTCCCCCGCGGCCACATCACCCGCCAGGCCGAGGACTCGCTCCGTATCCTCGGCGTCGATACGATCGATCTCTTCCAGCTCCATCTCTACTGGGCCAACTGGGGCGTCGAGGGCTACTGGCTCGACGAGCTCGAGACCCTCATGGCCGCCGGCAAGGTCCGCGCCATCGGCGTCTCCCTGCCCGACCAGCGCCACGACGTCGCCCTGCCGCTCATCCTCACCGGCCGCATCCACAGCGTGCAGACGATCCTCAACATCTTCGATCCCACCGCGCTCGACTGCCTCGCCCCGATCTGCGCGCAGAAAAAGGTGGCCCTGCTAGCCCGCTGCGTCCTCGACGAGGGCGGTCTCACCGGCTTCCTCCGCCCCGACACCACCTTCGGCGAAGGCGACTTCCGCGCCCGCTACTTCGACTCCGGCCCGCGCGACGAATACCTCCGCCGCGTCGAGGCCCTCCGCGCTTTCGTGCCCGCGCACGCCTCCAGCCTCGCCGCCCTCGCCCTCAAGTTCGTCCTCAAGGACCCGAACGTCACCTCCGCCCTCACCTCGATGAACATCCGCCGCTTCGCCGAGGAAAACGTGCGCGCCGCCCTCGAGCCCGCCCTCTCCGACGAGGCCTTCGACCAGCTCTGGCGCCACCACCACTGGATCCGAAACTTTTATCGCAACAAGGTCATGGGCGCCAAGCTCGCCCACTCCAAGTAAGCGCCGACGATCAACCACGGATCACTCGGATTCCGTGGTTTAACTTTGGGTCAGATTCGTGTGCGCCTCGCTCCAATCATACATCATCAATCCTAAATCATAAATGATCCCCGCCGTCCGCTGGGCCGAGCTTCGCCCCGACGACTTCCGCGCCCGCTTCGACGCCTGCCCGATCGTCTACCTGCCGATCGGGCTCGTCGAGCCGCACGGCCACGTCGCCGCGCTCGGCCTCGATCTGATCAAGGCCGACCACTACTGCGACGAGGCCGCGCGCCGCTTCGGCGGCATCGTCGCCCCCTCCCAGGGCTACCACATCCACGAGTGCGGCTTCCACGCGCCCTGGCTTTCGGAGGTCGTCGGCGAGGAGAACCCGCTGCTCGCCGCCCTCCCGCCGCACGTGATGGTCTCGCTCTTCCTCTACCAACTGCGCGCCTTCGCCAACACCGGCTTCCAGGCCGTCGTCGCCGTCAGCGGCCACTCCGGCGGCAGCCAAAACGACCTCCGCGCCGCCGCCGCCGCCTTCACCGCCGCCACCGGCCTGCCCGTCGTCGTGAAAACCGATCCCGAGTGGACCGCCGGCGTCCACTCCGGCGACCACGCCGGGCGCTACGAGATTTCCCAACTCCTCGCCATCCGCCCCGAGCTCGTTGACCTGCGCCTCCTCGGGCGCCGCCACGAGGCCGGCTCCGGCGGACGCCTCGCCCTCGGCGACGACGCCGCCCAGGCCAGCGCCGAGGAGGGCCGCGCCATCAACGAACTCATCGTGACCAACATCGGCCGCGAGGTCGCCACCCTCCGCGCCGCCGCCGCCGCGCGCCCCCGCCCCCCGCGCCTCCTCTCCTACGACGACATCGAGCGCATCCGCGCCACCCTCCCGCCCGGCCCCGCCGGCTGGCACTCCTCCGTGCCCGCGCCCGCCCAGGCCCCCGTGCCCCCCGATTCGCGTTGGCACCCCTACGCCCGGCTCGCCTAGCGTCATCCCGCATGCCCGCCAAGACCCCCGCCGCCGCTCCGCGCCTCCACCACATCGCCGCCCTCTGGACCCTCCTCGAGCACCCCTCGCCCGCGCGCGAGTGGTCGCTCGAGAAAAAATTCGAGACGATCAAGGCCGCCGGCTTCGACGGCGTCGCCGACCTGCTCGACGCGCGCCACGCCCGCCTCGCCGCCAAGCACGGCCTGCTCACCATCGGCTACATGCGCGTCTTCCGCGCCGCCGAGTTCCGGAAACTCATCCTGCAAAACCTCGAGGGCGGCGCCCGCCGTATCAACGTGCAGCTCGGCGACCACGACACGCCGGTCGAGCAGTCCGTCCGCCTCGCCATCCGCCTCGTTGAAGAGGGTGAAAAACTTGGCTGCCCCTGCGACATCGAGGTCCACCGCGGCACCTCCACCGAGACCGCCGAAAAGACCTACGCCATCGCCGCCGGCTTCCGCCGGGCCACCGGGCGGCTCCTCCCCATGACCTGGGATTTTTCGCACATCGCCTCGGTCAAGCACCTCGAGCCGCCCTACCACTCGCGCCTCCTCGTCGCGCCCGCGCTCGTCCGCCACGCCCGCCAGTTTCACTTCCGCCCCTTCAACGGACACCACTGCCAGATCCCCGTCACCGACGGCCGCGGCCGCCTCGCCCCCGAGTTCAAGCAGTGGCTGCCCTTCCTTGAAAAGACCATCGAGCTCATCGTCTCGCGGCGCGACGGCCGCGACATCTTCGCCTGCCCCGAGCTCGGCCCGATCAACGGCGGCTACAACCTCGCCCAGCTCCCCTCCAGCTGGGAGGACGCCAAGCTCCTCCGCGGCATCATCGCCGACACCTGGGCCCGCGCCCTCCGCGCCGCCCCCTCCGCCGCCTGAACCACCCGCCCCGCCCGATCATGCAAAAACCCACCCTCGCATTTGTCGGCGTCGGCCGCATGGGCGCCAACATGGCCCGCCGCCTCCACGCACAAGGCTACCCGGTCGTCGCCGTCCTCGACCGCCACGCGCCCGCCGCCGAGGCCCTCGCCGCCGAGCTCGGCGCGCGCGCCTGCACCCGCCTCGCCGACATCACCGCCGCCGCCGAGATCGTCTTCACCGTCGTCACCGACGACGCCGCCCAGCGCGCCGTCTTCGCCGCCGAGGGCGACAGCCTGCTCGTCGGCGCCGCCGGCAAGACCTTCGTCAACTGCGCCACGCTCAGCCCCGCCGTGCACCTCGAGATCGAGGCCGCCGCCGCCCGCGTCGGCGCCTCCGCGCTCGAGGCCTGCATGGCCTCCAGCATCCCGCAGGCCCGCGCCGGCACCCTCTACCTCATGTGCGGCGGCGAGCGCGCCGTGTTTGAAAAGCTCCGCCCGCTTCTCGTTGAACTCAGCGATCAAGGGAAACTCCTCCGCCACATCGGCCCCGCCGGCAGCGCCGCCCAGGTGAAGGCGCTGGTCAACATGGTCATGAACATCAACACCGCCGCCCTCGCCGAGGGTCTCGGTCTCGGCGCCACGCTCGGCCTCGACCCGAAGATGTTGCTCGAGGTCTTCGCGCAGACCGGGGCCAACTCCCGCGTCGTTGCCACCGACGGCGAGGACATGATCAACCGCGACCACAGCTGTTTCTTCTCCGCCGCCCACGCGGCCAAGGACAGCGGCATCGCCCTCGCCCTGGCCGAGGAAAAGGGCCTCCGCCTCCCGCTCGCTGCAGCCACCAAGGCCCAATACGACCGCCTCGTCGCCCTCGGCTGCGGCGGCGAGGACAAGAGCAGCATCGCCGAGCTCACCTTCCCCGGCCGCAAGGGCACGGCTTAAGCCGCCGAGCGACATGCCGCCGCCCGCCCCGCTCGGGGGCGCACCCGAGGGCGGAGCGAGCAAGAACCCGGTGGCCACGGCTCGCGGCCGCTACGTTCGCGCGCGCCTTCGCGGCGGCCTAAGATGCGGAACATCACCGCATCCACCGCCACCACCGCGCCATGAAACGCTCCCAAATCAACGCCGCCTACCACGCCGCCCTCGCCTGCTTCACGCGCCACCACCGCGCCCTGCCGCCCTCGCCGAAGTGGGACATCACCGACTTCGGACTCGGCGACTTTGAGCGCTACGGCCTCGTGCTCATCAACCTCGCCGACCACCTCGAATACTGCGAGAAACTCATGTGGGCGCGCCGCGGCCAGACCACGCCCTGCCACGCCCACGACAAGAAAAAGGAGGACGTCATCTGCCGCGTTGGCGAACTCACCCTCGAGCTCTGGCCGGCCAAGCCCGCCTCGGCCTCCGTGCCCTGCGGCGGCCTCACGGTCCCGGTCGACGGCGAGCCGCGCAGCCTCGCCCGCGGCGAGCGCCTGGTGCTCGCCGCCGGCTCCCGCGTCACCCTCGTGCCCGGCGTGTGGCACGCCTTCTACCCCTCGAGCGAGGAAGGCATCATCGGCGAGGTCTCCACCGCCAACGACGACGACAACGACAACCTCTTCCTCGATCCCAAGATCGGCCGCTTCCCGCAAGTCGACGAAGACGAAGCGCCCGCCGTGCGTTTGCTCAGCGACAAGGGCTAGAATGGGCATCGCCGGCTTGGTGATGAGCCATGTCGCTCTCGAGCCGGCGGCGCACGTCCCGGCTCCACCACGGCCCGGATCGAGGACCTCGTAGGGAAAGTCGATACATCCGCGAGCTCCAGACGGTGCGGGGTGAAATCTACCCGAGCACCTTCGTGCTGGATCAACCCCTCGTGGTGACGCTGCCCGACGGGCAGACGATGCGCTTTCCCTGAGCGGAGCCTGGACGGCCGCCCGACGTGGTGCCGGGCGGTCCGGCGGGGCCTTTCGGTCCGCACGGACCGGCGGTCTCGCCCCTCGTGAGCGGGTCCGCCGGCCGAGCGCGAAGCCCGCGGGCGAGCATCCTAGAACCGATAGACCGCGCTCACGCCGACCGTGCGCGGATCGGCGCGGGTCTCGTAGCGGGTGGGGATGTAGTCCGGGGCCGCGTTCTCGAAGAAGAACACGCGCTTCTCGTATTCCTCGTCGAAGACGTTGCGGGTCCAGAGCGTCAGGGTCCAGTTGCCCAGATCGCGACCGATGCTGGCGTTGACGACATTGAACGCGCTGCGCGCCTCGTTCTGGTTGTTGCTGTCATAGACCTCGCTACGACCCACCAGCTCCACGCGACCGAACCATCCGGAGCGATCGGCGTAGCGCAGGCCGGTCGAGTAGCTCGCGCTCGGGGTGTTGGCCAGGCGGCGCCCGCCGGACGCGTTCCCATTGGAGAGCACGAAGGGGCGCAGATAGGAGTCCATCAGGCCCAGCGAGCCGAAGACGGTGAACCGCTCCGTGAGCGCGTAGGAGGCGGAGCTCTCGAGGCCGTTGACCTCGGAGCGGGCGCCGTTGTCGATGAAGAAACGATAGGCGCCCACGCCCACGCTGCCGGAGTCGCGCACCTGCGTGTTCTCCCGGCGAAGGTGAAACACCGTGAGATCGGCGTTCAGGCGCCGCTCGAGGTAGGAGCCGCGCAGACCGGCCTCAAAGTTCCACAAGGTCTCGGTGCCGTAGGTGCGCGGATCGCCGGCGGCGGGATCGATGCGCGGGTCCACGTTTACGCCGCCGGCCTTGTAGCCGCGCGTGACGGAAGCGAAGCCCATCTGGTGCTCGGTGAAATCGTGCTCCAGGGTGACTTTGCCTCCCACCAGCACGTCGTCGAAATTCACGCGCGGCAACACCGCCACATGGGAGATCGTGCCCGGCACGGTGTTGAAGCGGAAACGATCGCCCTCGCCGCGCACGTCGACGTGCTCCACGCGCATGCCGACGATCAGGCGGGTGTTCTCCGCGAGGTCGCCGCCGACCTGACCAAAGAGCGCCTTGGTGGACGAGAGGTAGTCGGTGTTGACATAGCGCAGGCTGGTCGGGCGCTCGTCGACGAAGCGCGAGGTCTCGTCCAGCTCG
This sequence comes from Verrucomicrobiota bacterium, assembly GCA_030604905.1. Lineage (GTDB taxonomy): Bacteria > Verrucomicrobiota > Verrucomicrobiia > Opitutales > Opitutaceae > IMCC26134_A. Next base: position 6,561 of record JAUVVA010000082.1, read on the forward strand.
GAGAAAAACAGGCCGAGCGTCCATCGACGCACCCACGCGTCGGTCTCGCCGTCGAGGCGGAGCTCCTGGCTGTAGGTCTTCCGATCTCGATCGAGGCTGACGAAGCTCTGATAGGAACCGGCCGGCGTGTAGTCCGACACCCAGTCTTGATCGTAGCTGTAGACCGAGCTCACGCGGGCGCCGGTGGTCACGCTCGTCAGGCGCACGTCGCCCCAGCCGAGGTAGGTGCCGCGCAGACTGCCGGCGAGCGCGTCCTGCTCATCGCGACCGGGCTGGTCGCTGTAGGTGAAACGCCCGTTGTTATCCAAGGCGAACTCGTCGAAGCCGTTGTCCTGGCGGCTCCAGAGCAGCGTGCCGTCCCAGCGCCAGAGCTCGTTGGGGTTCGCGGTGAGCCTGAGACGCACCATGTCCTCGTCGCGCGCGTTGGTGTCGCGGTTGAGGAAAACGTTGCGGCGGAAGCCATCGCTCTCGCTGTGCTGGGCCGCGACGCGAAACATCAGCTTGTCCGGCGCGCCCGGGGTGAGCGTGCCGCCGTAGGCCACGCCGATCTCGCGCAGGGAATCGTTGCCGAGCGTGCCTTGCACGAAACCACCGTGCTGCGGCGTGGGCTCGTTGGTGACGATTTGGATCACGCCGCCGGCGGCGTTGGCGCCGAAGGCGCCCGCTTGGGGACCACGCAGCACCTCCACCTGCCGCACGTCAAAAGTGCTGCCAAGACCGCCGAGGCCCGTGAAGTCGAGGTCGTCGACTTTGAAGGCCACCGCCGAATCCGGCGTCTCGCCCTCGTATTGGGAATTCTCGCCGACGCCACGGATTTGAAAATAGCGCGGCCGCGAGGTGGCGCCCGTCCAGGTGAGGTTGGGCACCTGATCGACGAGGTCGCCGAAGTGGCGCACGCCCGAGCGCTGGAGCGTGACGCCGTCGTAGACGCTCACGCTGGCGGACATGCGCTCGAAGGGTGTCTCCCAAAGGTCGGCCGTGACGAGCACGGGCTCGAGTTGCACCGTCTCGCCGGAGACGGGGAGGCCGCCCGGAGCGGGCGCGGGGGCCGGCGTCGCGGCTGCGGCGTCGGACGTGGTTTCTTGGGCTCGGGCGCCGTTCGCGAGGAGGGCGCCGAGGAGCAGGATCTGTGTCGGGAATCGCATGGGATGCAGTTCGCCCGACCCAAATCGGACTCCCGAGAGAAGGAGGGCCGCGCCCGCACGAGAGATTCGCGCGGTGAAAACGCCGCCCTGCTGTTTCCTTCGCCGGTATTATCCGTTTCAGGTTCGAAGGGTCGAGCGGTCGGTCGCACCGCAATCTCAGTCCGCCGCGGCGGACACCCCTACAGGCAAGCCGCGGTTGAAAACGCCCCGCGCGCCGCGACGCAAGCGAAACCTCGCGCGACCCGGGCCTCGCGCCGCACCGCGCCCGGGTGAAGCTCCCCCCCGAAGAACAAAAACCTTCCCAACTTGGTCCTCGGGCGCAGCATCGCAGCCTGCGCCTTCCGCAACCGACCCTCGTGAGCCAAACCGCCCCCGCCACCCAAGCCGTCTCCGGCCTGCGCCGTTACCGCCGCCACCTCCATCATCTGCGCCCGGCGCGCTGGCACTTTGCGGGCGGTCTGCTGGCCGCGGCGGTCTTCGCGGCCAGCACCGGCGCGGGCGTGCCTGTGGCGCTCAAATACCTCATCCCGATCCTTTTCAACGAGCCGTCCCAGATCGACCCCCGCTTCCTCGCCTTCGTGCAGCGCCACCTTGGGGAAACCTACCTCGACAACCTGCTTCTCCTCGCCTGCATCGGCCTGCCGCTCGTTTTCGTCATCCGGGGGCTGGCCGCGATCGCCAACCGCTACCTCATCAACAAGGCGGGCCTCATCGTCCTCGAAAACATCCGCGTCGAAGCCTACCAGCGCCTTCTCGGCCTCCCGCTCGCCTTCTATCACCTCAACAAGGCCGGCGACCTGAACTCCCGCCTGATGAGCGACACCGACAAGCTGCGCGCGGTCGTGGTCAACGTCGGCGGCGAGATCGTCAAGCAGCCCCTCACCCTGCTCGCCGCGATCGGCACCCTCGTCTACCTCTGCCTCACCGAACGCAGCGTGGTCTTCGCCCTTGTCGCCATGCTGAGCGTGCCCCTCTGCATCGTGCCGATTCGCATGGCCGCCTCCCGTCTCGTCAAACGAGCCCGCCAGCTCGCCGAGAAAGGCGGCGAGCTGAACTCCGCCGTCATCGAGACGCTCCAATCCCCGCTCGAGATCCAGGCCTACAACCTTCAACAGCGGCAAAAATCCCGCTTCACCGACGGCGTCCGCGAGATGTTCAAGCTCACGATGAAAACGGTGAAATACCAGTCGGTGGTGAATCCCGTCATCGAGATCGTCTCCGTCTGCGGTTTCGTCGCCGCGCTCTATTTTGGCAGCCGCCAAGGCATGACCTACGGCACCTTCACCGCCCTCGCCGCCGCCCTCTATCTTTCCTACGAGCCGATCAAAAAACTCAGCGCGATCCACGCCATCCTCAAGACCGGCGAGGCCTCGCTCGATCGCCTCGAATACATCCTCGACGCCACCGACACCGTGCCCCCGCCCGCCGCGCCCCGCGCCCTCCCGGCCGGTCCGCTTCCGCTGCGTTTTGAGCAGGTTCGCTTCGCCTACGCCCCGAGACCCGGCGACAGCGCTCCGCCCAACCGGGCCCCGGCCGCCCTCGCCGACATCACCCTTCACGCCAGCCCCGGGGAAACCATCGCCCTCGTCGGCGCCAGCGGAGCGGGCAAATCCACCTTCGTCACCCTCATCCCACGCTTCTTCGACCCCTCCGCGGGACGCGTGACCCTCGGCGGCATCGACCTGCGCGAACTCGACAAATCCGCCCTCCGCGAACGCGTCGCCGTCGTGCCGCAGCAACCGCTCCTCTTCAACGCCAGCTTCGCGGACAACATCCGCATGGGCCGGCTTACCGCCACCGACGCCGAGGTGGAGCAAGCCGCCCGCCGCGCCCATGCCCACGACTTCATCGCGTCCCAGCCCCACGGATACGCCACCGCGGTCGGCGAGCGCGGCAACTCCCTCTCCGGAGGACAACGCCAGCGCATCGCAATCGCCCGCGCCTTTCTCAAGGACGCCCCCATTCTCATCCTCGACGAGGCCACCAGCGCCCTCGATTCCGAGAGCGAGGCCGCCATCCAGGACGCTTTGCGCGAACTGGTGAAGGGCCGCCTCACCTTCATGATCGCGCACCGCTTCAGCTCGATCCGCCACGCGACGCGCATCCTCGTTTTCGACCGCGGCCGCGTCGTCGCCGACGGCCCGCACGAGACCCTGCTCGCCTCCAGCCCCGTCTATCGGGACCTCTACCAACGCCAGATGCTCGAGCTCCCCGCCTGACCCGCCTCCAACCCTAACCATGCCCGTGCCCGTCTCAGTCGCCATCGTTCGCAAGCCAGGCAGCGTGCTCTCCTGGCAGGAAGATCTGGCCGAAGGCTTCCGAGAAGCGGGCGCCGAGCCCCTCTTCCTCGATCTTCGCCCGGCCAACATGGAGGAGTATCGCGCCAAGTGGAGCACCCGCTCCCGCGCGATGGAAAACCCCGCCGTCATCGCCCGCACCGTGCGGATGCTCGAAAAAGCCCGCCCCAGCCTCCTGGTCGCGCCCAGCTTCGCCGGACTGCCCTCCGTCACCGCCGCGGCCTGGCGCGCCGCCCTGCCCGCGAGCACCCCGCTCGTCGGCTGGACCTGCGACCATCTCGCTCGCCTGCCTGACTCCCTCGAACCCAACCTCGACGGAGTCTATTACTTCGACTCCGCCACCCGCCCCACCCTCGAATCCGCCTACGACACCCGCCCCGTGCGGCTGGCCCACCTGCCGCTGGCGGTCAACCCCGCCCGATATCCAAACTTCGGCACTCCCTTCGAGACTCGCCGCCGGGCCCTGATTTTCGCCGGCGACCACACCGCGGAACGCCGCGCCGCGATCCTTGCCTTTCGCGAACTCGGCGGGCGGGTCTCCGCTTGCGGCCCCCACGCCCCCTGCGGTCTTCGCGTATGGCGTCGGCGGCGCCTCGACGCCGCCAAGCTCGCCCGCCTCTATGGCCAGCACTTCGCCGTGTTCAACCTGCTCCAACCGCCCAACACCGTCCACGGCTTGAACCTGCGCGCCTTCGAGGCCCCCGCCGCCGGAGCGCTCGCCACCTACCCCGACGTGCCCGACCTCCCCGGGGCCTTCGTGCCCGACGAGGAAGTTGTCGTCTACCGCGACCTGCCCGAGCTGAAGGAGAAAATCGACCGCCTCCAGCACGCACCCTCCCGCGCCGCCGCCATCGCCGCCGCCGGCCGCGCGCGCGTGCTGCGCGAACACACCTTTGCCCATCGCGCCGCGCGAATCTTGAGCGACTGGGTCGATGTCGCCCTCCCCGGCTCCCTGCGCGGAGTCGCAAACCACCATGTCCGCGCCTGACCGCATCCGGGTAAAATTCATCAGCCGGATCAAACTGCCCGACCGCAACGTCGGCCGCGATTTCGTCCGCCGCTTCCCCGGCCGCGTGCCGACGCTCGGTCGCTGCGACTTCATCTTTGATCGGGCGGCCCGAGATTACGACTGGCTGGTCGTCTACGACGGCCTCGGCAAAGGCCTCCCGCCCGAACCCCTCGCCTGCTCCCCGCGCCACACGCTCCTGCTCACCGGCGAACCCTCCTCGATCACCGTCTACGGCCGCGCTTTCCTCGACCAGTTCAGTCACGTGCTCACCAGCCAGGAGGAGTCGGCCTTGCGCCACCCCGGCGCGATCCGTCGTCAGGCCGGCCTCTTCTGGTATTACAACGCTCCCCGGGGCGGGGGATCCTTCGACCGGCTCGTCGCCGCCCCGCCGCCGGCGAAAACCAAGCTCTTCTCCAGCGTATGCTCCGCCAAGGCGATGAAACACACGCTGCACTCGCTGCGCCTCGGCTTCACTCGCCGGCTCATGACGGAGATTCCCGACCTCGAGGTCTTCGGCTATGGCATGCGGGAGCTCCCCTACAAAGCCGACGCGCTCGACGCCTACAAATTTCACCTCGCGATCGAGAACCACTCTTGCGAGCACCACTGGACCGAAAAGCTCGCCGACGCCTACCTCGGCTTCTGCCTCCCGCTCTACTTCGGCTGCACCAATCTCGACGCCTACTTTCCCCCCGAAAGCTATGTTTGGGTCGACATCCGCGACCACGCCCGCGCCCGCGCCGAGATCGAGCGCATCATCCGCACGCCCGGCGAATACGAGCGGCGCCTGCCCGCCATCATTGAGGCGCGCCGCCGCGTGCTCCACGAATATGCCACCTTCCCGCAGCTCGCCCGCCTGATCGAGGAGCGCCACGACCCCGCCGCGCCCCCGCCCCGCCCCGGCACGACGGTCCGCGGCCGCCGCGCCCTCCGCGTTCGCCGCCCCTTCCACGCCCTGCTCGACCTCTGCGAAAAGCTCCGCCGCTGCCACATCGCACGCCGATGAGATTCAGCGTATTGATCAACAACTACAACTACGGTCGCTTCCTGCCCGAGACTCTCGCGAGCGTGGGCGCGCAGTCCCTGCCGGCGCACGAGATCATCGTCGTCGACGATGGCTCCCGCGACGATTCGCTCGCCGTGCTCGCCTCCCTCCGGGAAACCATCCCCGGCCTGCGCATCCTCCCGCAGGTCAACGGCGGCCAGTTTTCCGCCATGCGCGCCGGCATCCGCGCCGCCACCGGCGATTGGTGCGCCTTTCTCGACGCCGACGACACCTGGCGGCCCGAACACCTGTCGAATGCCGCAAGGTCGCTCGCAGCGGAGCCCGAGGCCGCCGTCTACTACTCCGGGCACGCCGAGACCTCCGGCCCGCCCATCTATCGGAGCAAATGGCCCGCCGGCCCCTCGGGCCCCTTCGCCGCGCTCGTGTCCGCCACGGGCGTGCGCATCGGCACCATCACCTCCACCGTCATCCTTCGCTCCGATCTCGCCCGCCAGATCGCGGAGCTGCCCGAAGCGCTCGACTCCGATTGGCGGATCCGCGCCGACGACGTCCTCCTCTACGCCGCGGCTTTCTCCGGCGCCGTGTTCGTCCACGACCCCGCTCCAAACGTTCTCTATCGCATCCACGGAGAAAACGCCTTTGCGCACGGCGATAGCGCCGCACGCGAAAAAGCCTACGTCGAAAACAAGATCCGCCTCTTTGCCGCCTGCCGCGCGCGCCACGGCCTCGATCCATCCCGCCACTTTGAGCTGCTGCGCGACGAAGTCGCCGCACTGCCCGCTCCGCGCCGCAGCCGTGAAGCCTTGCGCCGCTACCGTCGCGCTCTTTGGCGCCAACGGGCTCCCCTGCTCAGCCGGCTCCGCGCGATCCTGGCGACCGCTCGCCCCGCCAACCCGCCGCCCCCTGCCCGCGCTTGATGCTCCCCACTGGGCTCCTCGGCTCATCCAATCGGGCGGCTGCGCCAAAGAGTGAGATGGCGAGGCGCCCGCCCGGCCCGACCCGATTGGCCTGAAACAGACGGCGTAACCATTTCCTGATCGCCGTGTTCGATCATATTCCACTCCCGCAGGCCGCCCTACCGTCGGCTCCAGACACATTTGTAGCTCCACCCGCTTCCCGCATTTACCCGGGCACCGGCTTTCGCCTTGGTGGTCGGATGCCCGGAATGTCCCTCACGCGCCTCCTTCGTCCGCCGCTCCTCCTCGCCTCCCTCTGCGGCCTGCTCGGCCTCGGCGCACCCGCCCTCGCCTCCCCCGCCCCCGCCTCGCCTCCCCCCGGCCTACCCGACGCCGGCCGCGCCACCGCCGAGCCCGAGGCCGTCGCCGCGCTCCGTGACATCGTCGCCCGCCAGAAAGCCGCCCTCGCCGAGGCCCGCACCAAACAAGACGCCTCCGAGGCCGAGGACCTGCGCCCGCGCCTGCAACGCGTGGTCGACGACTACGAACGCCTCCTCACCCGCCACCCCCGCTTCGCCGCCGGCTGGGCCGCCTATGGCCTCTTCCTCTGCGATCCCGTCGTCGAGGACCACGCGGCCGCGCTCCCCCTCCTCCTCCGCGCCAACCGGCTCGATCCCGACATCCCGGTGGTGAAAAACCAAATCGGCGTCATCATGGCCGAGCAGGGCCGCGTCGTCGACGCCTTCAACTACTTCCTCGCCGCCGCCGACCTCGCCCCCACCGAGCCCCTCTATCACTTCCAGATCGGGCTCCTTCTCGCCGAGGGCCGCGATGCCTTCCTCAAATCCCGCGCCTGGAAACGCGCCGACCTCGACAAATCCATGCTCGAGGCCTTCGCCCGCGCCGCCGCCCTCGCCCCGGATCGCACCGACTTCGCCTACCGCGCCGCCGAGGCCTACTACGACCTCGAGGAGCCCCGCTGGGAGGAGGCTTACCGCGTTTGGAGCGCCTTGGAAGAACGCCTCACCGGCCGGCTCGAGACCCAGACCGTCCGCCTCCACCGCGCCCGCGTTCTCTGGAAATACGGCCTCGCCGGCGACGCCCGCGATCTCCTGGCCACCGTCACCGCCCCCGAACTCGCCACTCAAAAAGCCCGCCTCGTCGCGGAGTTTGACGCCGAGGACGAGGCCGAGCGCCGCGCCTCGGAGGCTCGTCGCGCCACGGTGAGCTTCCCCGGGCCGACCCCGGCCCCCGCGCCGACCCCGCCCGTCGAGCCCGCCGGCCGGTAAAAACCGCGCGCGCGGCTCGCGGTGACGGCTCCTCCCCGCACCGTAGCGAAGACACCTTCGCGCACGCGCCGCGGCCTCGCCCGCGACGACGCCTGCAGCCCCTCTTCAACCTCACCCGTTTCCACCTTCCTCCCTTCGCGCCCATGACTCGCTGGATGCACTTCCTCGACCGTCTCGCCCGCCCGCTCGCCGTGCCCAACGTCTTCGCCGCGATCGTCGTCGGCCAGGTGTTTTTCTACCTCGTCGTCCTCCTCGGCATCTTCGACCCCACCCGCCTCCTCTTCGCCTGGAACCTCGTCTTCGCCGGCGAGTGGTGGCGCGTGGCCACCTTCGTCATCTCGCCGCCCAACATCCACTGGATCTGGTTCGCCTTCGCCGTGATGTTCCTCTGGTCGCTCGGCTCCGCGCTCGAACAGGAGTGGGGTCCGGGCCGCTTCAACCTCTTCCTCCTCCTCGGCGCGGTCTTCACCCTCGCCGCCGCCCTCCTCACGCCCGGGCGCGTCGTCGGCAGCGGCTTCATCGCCGGCTCCATCTTCCTGGCCTTCGCGTATCTAAACCCCAACTACGTGATCCACCTCTACCTCATCCTGCCGATCAAGGTGAAGTGGCTCGCGGCCCTCGTTCTCGTCTTCTACACCTGGTCCTTTGCCAACGGCGGGGCGGCCGCGCGCGTCGCCATCCTCGCCTCCCTCGGCAACTGCCTCGTCTTCCTCGGCCCGCAGATGATCGCCGACCTGCGCGGCAACCGCCGACGCATGGCTTTTCACGCCAAACAGGCCGCCACCCGCCGCGAGCAGGCCGCCGCCGGTCCGCGCCACGTCTGCGTGGTCTGCGGCAAAAACAGCGACACCCACCCCGACGAGGACTTCCGCTACCGCGCGGACGACCGCTGCTACTGCTCCGAACATCTCAGGGCCCCCCTCGCCGGCTCCCCCTCCTCCTCGGACGACAGACGATGAAAGCCCCCGCCCGGAAAAACGCCCGCCCCGCCACGTCCGCCCCGCTCGGCTCCCTGCCCCCCACCTCCCAGCTCGCCACCCTCCGCGCCTGGATGGAGTTTGCGGAGGAGGTCTACGAGCGCGGTCGCCTCGCCCTCGGCCAGGTCACCGACAACGCCCACGACGAGGCCCTCTACCTCTTCCTTCGCACGCTCGACTGGCCGCTCGACAGCGACGAGTCCGTGCTCGACCGCCCGCTCAACCCCACCCAGCGCATCGCCCTTCGCGAGGTGCTCCACGCCCGCGCGGTCAAGCGCGTGCCCGCCGCCTACCTCACCCGCGAAGCCTGGCTCGGCGGCCTGCGCTTCCACGTCGACGAGCGCGTCATCATCCCGCGCAGCTATTTCGTGGAACTCATTCCCGGCCTCGCCGGGCTACTCCCCTCCGGCCGCGAGGTGCGCCGCGCCGCCGACGTCTGCACCGGCTCCGGCTGCCTCGCCATCCTGCTCGCCGAGCATTTCCCCTCCGCGCGCGTCGACGGCCTCGACCTCTCCCCCGCCGCGCTCGAGGTCGCCGCGCTCAACGTCAAAACCCACTCCGCCAAGGGCGGCCCGGGCAAGCGCGTGCGCCTGCACCAGAGCGACGTCTTCGACGCCCTCCCGCCGCCCGCGCTCGCCGACGAGGCCTACGACCTGATCATCAGCAACCCGCCCTACGAACCAAGCGCCCACGTCGACAACCAAGACCCCGAGTTCGCCGCCGAGCCGCGCATGGCCCACGACGGGGGCCCCGATGGGCTCGTGATCGTGCGAAAGCTGCTCCGCCAGGCGCGCGAGCGCCTCGCCCCGCACGGCATCGTCGCGGTCGAGATCGGCGGCCTGCGCAAAGCGATCAACCGCGAGTTCGCGGCGCTCGCGCCCGAGTGGCTTGGCACCGAGGACGGCAGCGACTGCGTCTTTTTTGTCCGCGCCGAGAAGCTGCGCGCGTGGAAGGGCTGAACGAGCGCACAAGCAGCTAGACTAAAGCAACAGGATCGGGCGGGGACGCCCGTGCCAGGTCAGGGCAGGCTCGTGGCGCCCATCAGGTAGCGGTCGCACTCGCGGGCGGCGGCGCGGCCTTCGTTGATCGCCCACACCACGAGGCTCTGGCCGCGGCGGCAGTCGCCGGCGGCGAAGACACCCGGGACGCTCGTCGCGTGGACGTTGTGCTCGGCCTTGATGTTGCTGCGCGCGTCGGTGGCGAGACCGAGGGCCTGGATGGGCGCCTGCTCGGGCCCGAGGAAACCCATCGCGAGCAAGACGAGCTGCGCGGGGCGGGTCTTCTCCGTGCCGGGCTGCTCGACGGGCACGAAGGCGCCCTGCGCGTTGCGCTCCCACTTCACCTCCACGGTGACGAGCGACTCCACGCGGCCGGCGGCGTCGGCGTTGAACTTTTTGACTGTGGTCAGATAGACGCGCGGGTCTGCGCCGTAGCGGGCGGCGGCCTCTTCCTGGCCGTAGTCGATTTTGAGCGTCTTGGGCCACTCCGGCCAGGGGTTGTTGGCGGCCCGCTCGAGGGGCGGCTTGGCCATGATCTCGATCTGCGTGACGGAGCGGCAGCCCTGGCGGAGCGAGGTGCCGACGCAGTCCGTGCCGGTGTCGCCGCCGCCGATGACGACGACGTCCTTGTCCTTGGCGTTGATCGGGCTGGCGCAGCCGTCGCCCTGATCGAGCACGGCCTTGGTCGAGGCGGTGAGAAACTCCATCGCGAGGTGGATGCCGGCGGCCTCGCGGCCGGGGGCCTTGAGGTCGCGGCCAAGCGTGGCGCCGGTGCAGAGGACGATCGCGTCGAAATCCTTGCGGAGCTGCTCGACCGGGTGCGTGACGCCGATGTTCGCGTTGCAGACGAACTTCACGCCTTCCTGCTCGAGGAGTTGTATCCGGCGAAGGACTACGGCCTTCTTGTCCAACTTCATGTTGGGGATGCCATACATGAGGAGGCCGCCAGGGCGGTCGGCGCGCTCGAAAACGGTGACAGCGTGGCCGGCGGCGTTGAGCTGCGCGGCGGCGGAGAGGCCGGCGGGGCCGGAGCCGACGACGGCGACTTTTTTGCCGGTGCGGGTGGCGGGGGGATTGGCAAAAACCCAGCCCTCTTCCCAGCCCTTCTCGATGATCGAATACTCGATGTTCTTGATCGTGACGGGCGGCTCGTTGATGCCGAGCACGCAGGAGCCTTCACAGGGGGCGGGGCAGACGCGGCCGGTGAACTCGGGGAAATTGTTCGTCTTGTGCAGGCGTTCGAGCGCCTCGCGCCAGAGTCCGCGGAAGACGAGGTCGTTGAACTCCGGGATGAGGTTGTTGATCGGGCAGCCGGAGGCCATGCCGCCGATGAGCTTGCCGGTGTGGC
>JAUVVA010000217.1 GCA_030604905.1 Verrucomicrobiota bacterium
CACCTCCGCCGCCACCACCGTCATCGGCTTTCTCCCCATCTTCGCCCTCACCGACCAGGCCGGCCGCCTCTTCATCCCGCTCGCCCTCACCAAGACCCTCGCGATCAGCGGCGCCGTGCTCGTCGGTGTGCTCCTCGTGCCCGCGCTCTGCCGCGTGCTTCTGCCGCCCTGGCAAATCCGCAAAACGCCCCTCCTCCTCGCCGCCGGCCTCCTCGCCGGCGCCGCCTTTGGCTGGTTCATCCGCGACGGCCTCACGCTCCCCCTCGACCACGGCCGCTGGGCGCTGCACATCCCCGGCTGGCTCTTCGCCCCGCTCCTCGCCGCCGCCATCGCCTCCGCCGTCTGGCGCCTCGGCCGCGAGAGTCTGGTGGACTACGAGCACAATCCCACCAGCCGCGCCATCCACGTCGCCTACAACTGGGCCTTCACCCGCCTCATCCGCCACAAGGCCGCCTTCGCCGCCGCCCTCCTCCTCCTCGCCGGCGGCGGCTACCTCCTCGGCCTCGGCTGGCCCCGCGTCTCCGCCCCGCTCCGCGCCGCCGTCTCCGCGCTCGGCGGCGATCTCCGCCAGACTCGCCTCGACGCCGCCCTCACCCGCGCCTTCCCCGGCGTCGGCTCCAGCTTCCTCCCCCCGCTCGACGAGGGCGGCCTGCTCTTCATGCCCTCCGTGCCCGCCACCGCCGGCCTCGGCGAGACGCAGCGCGTGATGATGATCCAAAACCGCGCCATCGCCGAGATCCCCGAGGTCGCCACCGTGATGGGCAAGCTCGGCCGCGCCGAGACCGCCCTCGACCCCGCCCCCATCGGCATGATCGAGACCGTCGTAGTGCTCAAGCCCTACAAAGACTGGCCCGTGACCGACATCCACCTGCCCGACGGCCGCGTCGAGCGCCGCCCCCGCACCCTCGCCGAGGTCCGCGCCGCCCTCGCCGGCGAGAGCGACCTGCCCGGCGTCGCCCCCAGCTGGCTCCAGCCCATCGAGACGCGCGTCGTCATGCTCTCCACCGGCATCCGCAGCCTCATGGCCCTGCAACTCCTCGGCGACGACCCCGCCGCGCTCGAACGCTTCGCCGAGCACGCCGAAAAAATCATCCAGCGCACGCCCGGCGCCGCCGACGCCCAGATGCAGCGCGAGGGCGGCAAACCCTACGCCGAGGTCCGCCTCGATCCCGCCCGCCTCGCCCGCTTCGGCCTCAGCCAGGAAGCCGTGCTCGAAAGCGTCGAGACCGCCCTCGGCGGCATGCCCCTCATCTACTCCGTCGAAGGCGCGCTCCGCTACCCGGTGCGCATCCGCTATCACCGCGAGCTGCGCGACGATCCCGACGAGCTGCTCCGCCTCCGCGTCGGCCTGCCCGGCGGCCGCGGCTTCGTGCCGCTCTCCCACCTCCTCGCCGCGCCCACCGTTTACACCCTCGCCCTGCCCCGTCCCGCCGAGGAAATCCTCGCCGGTCTCAGCCTCACCGAGCAGCGCAACTTCACGCTCCTCGCGCCCGACCGCGCCGAACTCACCATGCCCGCCGGCGAGAAACTCCCGCCCGCGCTCGCGCCCCACGTGCTCGCGCAGCGCCCCAGCGAGACCGGCCTCACGCACGTCATCGGACCGATGGCGATCCGCAGCGAAGGCGGCAAACGCACCCAATACGTGATGTTCAACGCCGCGCCCGGCGCCTCCGAAGTGGACATCGTGCGCGCCGCCGACGAACGCCTCCGCGCCGCGCTCGCCTCCGGCGAACTCAGCCTCCCGCCCGGCGCGAGCTACCGCTGGGTCGGCCGCTACGAGCAGAAGCTCAAAGCCGACCGCGCCCTCGCCTGGATCATCGCCGTGTCCTTCTCGATCATGGTCGTTCTGATCTTCATCGGCACGCGCTCGTGGCTGATCACGGCGGTGATCATCGGCTGTAATGCCGTGGTCACTACGGCGGGTGGCTTCGCCCTCGTCTGGTTTTGGGACGCGCAGCTCACGACGGCGGTCTCGGTAGGTTTCCTCGTCTTGCTCGGCATCATGTTCAACGACGGCATCCTGCTCGGCACCTACCTGCAGGAGAAATTCAAGACCCACCCCGGCACGGTGGACGAGGTGCACCGGCGCGTCTTCGAGGCGGGCCTGAGGCGGCGGCGTCCCGCGCTGATGACGAATGTGACGACGCTCATTTCCCTGGTGCCCGTGCTCTGGGCAACGGGCCGGGGTTCGGAGCTGATGGCCCCGATGATGTTGCCCGTGATCGGCGGCATGGTCTTCGACCTCGTGTCCCTTTTCTCCGTCCCGGTCTTCTACACCTGGTATTGGGAACGCCGCCTAAAGCGCGAAGCGCTCCTCCAGGAGCGGGCGTGACCCCACGCCCGCAGCGTCGCCCCTCAGCCCCTATTCCACCCGATAAATCTCGTAGATCAGGACCTTCCGCACCGCATGGTCCACATGATAGACGATCACATAACACGACACGAACAGGTGAAATACCGGCACGCCCTCCGCATCCACGCCGATGAAGGACGGCTCGGTGAAGGGCCTGTCAGCCAGACGATCAATTGCCCGCTCCAGCAGCGAACGTCGGCTCCGCGGCAGACGCCTCAGAAACGAGTAAGCCTCTGCGTCGAGCAACCAACGATAGCTCATGCGGCGGACCGTGCCTTGCGCCGCGCCGCGCCGCCCGCCTTCGTCGCGTTCGCCAACAAAGACTTCCGCTTCTCGACAATGCTCCGCTTCCACTCACCCGACTCACTGCGTTCGCTCGCGAACAGATAAGAGCGCAGCCACTGCTTCTCGCGGGCGCTCAGGCCGTCGGCGGTCTTTTTCAGTTCTGCGATGGACATGACTTCACAGGAAACGAAAACCACGGCGCTTTCAAGACGCGGCACCGCCCACGCTCCCCGCCCCTTGTGAGCACCATCCCGCCCTCGCATCCTGTCCGACCCCATTTCCCATGCACCGCGCCGCGCAGCTCCAAGTCCTCCTCGCTCGCCGCGAGGCCTTCCTCGGCTTTCTCGCCGCGCGGCTCGGCGGCGACCGCGCCGAGGCCGAGGATCTTCTTCAGCACGGTTTCGCCAAGGCGATCGCCACCGCTCCCACGCTCCGCGATGAAGAGCGCCTCGTGCCGTGGTTCTACCAACTCCTCCGCCACGCGCTCATCGACCGCGTCCGCTCCCGCCGGAGCGCCGCCGCCCGTGAACAAGAATGGGCCGCGCAACACCTCTCCGCGCCCGAGACCGCGCACCAACTCTGCTCCTGCCTCGAGCCGCTGCTCGCCACGCTCCCGCCCAAGCAGGCCACCCTCGTGCGCCGCTGCGAACTCGGCGAGGAATCCGTCTCCCACGTCGCCGCCACGCTCGGCCTCACTCCCGGCGCCGCCAGCGTCGCACTCCACCGGGCCCGCGCCGCGTTGCGGGAGAAACTCCGCGCCTTCTGCGGTGATTGCGCCGACGGCGCCTGCCTCGACTGCGATTGCGAAAAGTAAGATTCTCCGGGCGGCTCCGTCTTCGGGGTAATCATGCATTCCCACGCCGCACCCTCCTCCGTCGCACCCGCGGACACCGCCCCCGTCTACATGGGCCTGCCGCACGAGCGCGTGCTCCGACCGCGCTTCTGGGTCGCGCTCGCCCTCACCGGCCCGCTCTTCGTCCTCGCGATGGGCGAGATGGTTTACCCGGCCCTCGCCGCGCTCGTGCCCCACCCGCTCAACGGCTGGCTCCAACTCGCCCTCGCCACCCCCGTGTTCTTCTGGAGCGGCGCCTTTTTCATCCGCCGCTGGTGGAAATCCATCCGCGAGCGCGACACCAACATGTTCACGCTCACCGTCACCGGCACGGGCGCGGCCTACCTCTACTCCTCCTTCGCGGTCTTCTTCCCGCACCTGCTCCCCGCGACCACCCACGGCCCGCACGGTCCCGAGCTCTACTTCGAGGCCACCGCCGTCATCACCACGCTCGTCCTCCTCGGCCAGATCATCGAGCAACGCGCCCACGCCCGCACCGACGCCGCCATCCGCGCCCTCATGCGCCTCACCCCGCGCCTCGCCCACCGCCTGCGCGCCGACGGCGGCGAGGAAGAC
>JAUVVA010000019.1 GCA_030604905.1 Verrucomicrobiota bacterium
TCCTTCTCGCGGTTGACCTCGATGATCATGACCTGGATCTCCTCGCCCTGCTTCAGGACCTCGGAGGGGTGCGCGATGCGGCCCCAAGACATGTCGGTGATGTGGAGCAGGCCGTCCATGCCGTCGAGGTCGATGAACGCGCCGAAGTCGGTGATGTTCTTGACCACGCCCTTGCGCACCTGGCCGGGCTGGATCGAATCGAGGAGGGCCTTGCGCTTCTCGCTGCGCTGCTGCTCGATGAGCTCGCGGCGGGAGAGGACGATGTTTTTGCGGACCTGATCGATCTTGATGACCTTGAAGTCGTAGGTCTGGCCGACGTATTGATCGAGATTCTTGGGGGGCTGGATGTCGACGTGCGAGGCCGGGATGAAGGCGTCGACGCCGATGGAGATGATGAGGCCGCCCTTGACCTTGGCCTTCACGCGGCCGGTGGCGACGGAGCCCTCGGGGAACTTGGTGAGGATGTTGTCCCAGTTCTTCTTTTGCTCGGCCTTGTCGTAGGAGAGGACGGGCTTGCCGCTCTTGTCCTCGAGCTTCTCGACCAGCACCTCGACGGTGCCGCCGATCTGGAGCTCGCCGATATCGAGAAACTCGTTGGCGGGGATGATGCCCTCGGACTTGCCGCCGATGTCGACGACCACTTCGTTCTGGCGGATTTCGGTGATGACACCGGGGACGATCTTGCCCTGCTGCAGCTGGCCGATGTTGGAGCCGGCGAGCAGCTCTTGCATGATGGAACTCATAACTTGACGGGATGCGTTTCGCCGCCGCCCCGCTCCGGAGATGACGTCGAACCGCGACGCGCCTTGCGACGCGTTTGGGTTGAAGGTTACTGACGATAAAGGGCCGATGGGAGCGACGCGGCGTCACCGGCCTGACCAAAGAAAATGCCGCGAAGGGTCAGACTCGCGCGCCGCGCCAGCCGCGGGCAAGGGCAAAGTGGGCGGGAGCGAAACGCGAGCCAGCGGGCACAAAGGCGGGGCGGCGCGCCCCCCTGCCCCGCCGGAGATCCCCCGCTCCGTCAGCAAAAAGCCCGGAGCCACCAAAGGGTGGTCCGGGCGGTAAAAAGGCTGCGCCGGGGGGGACGATGACACCGCCCCCGGCAGCCGGAGCTTACTTGGCGAACAACGACTCGACGTTGTCGCTCTCGACCTCGACGTCGGCGAAGAGCCACGAGGAGAGGTAGCGCTCGGCGCAGGAGGGAATGATGGCCACGATGGTCTTGCCCTTGTTTTCCGGGCGCTTCGCCAGCTCCAGCGCCGCCCAGACGGCCGCGCCGGAAGAGATGCCCACCGGGATGCCTTCGAGGGTGCTCACCTGCTTCGAGATCGGGCCCGAATCGGCCTCCTTCACTTGGATGATCTCGTCGATGATCTTGGTGTTGAGCACGCCAGGCACGAAGCCGGCGCCGATGCCCTGCAGCTTGTGCGGGCCGGGCTGGCCGCCCGAGAGCACGGGCGAGCCGGCGGGCTCGATGGCCACCATCTTCACGTCCGGCTTCTTCGCCTTCAGCACTTCGCCGACACCGGTGATGGTGCCGCCGGTGCCGACGCCCGAGACCACGATGTCGACCTTGCCGTCGGTATCGCGCCAGATCTCCTCCGCCGTCGTCTTGCGATGCACGGCAGGGTTATCCGGGTTGGCAAATTGCTGCAGGATGACGCTGTTGGGGATCTTCGCATTCAGCTCCTCGGCCTTGGCGATCGCGCCCTTCATGCCCTTGGTGCCCTCGGTGAGCACCAGCTTGGCGCCGAGGATCTTGAGCAGCTTGCGACGCTCCAAGGACATGGTCTCCGGCATCGTCAGAATCAGCTTGAGCCCCTTCGCCGCGGCCACGAAGGCCAGCGCGATGCCGGTGTTTCCGGAGGTCGGCTCGATCAGGATCGTGTCTTGGTTGATGCGGCCGGTCTTCAGGGCCTCTTCCACCATCGCGTTGCCGATACGGTCCTTCACGCTCGAGAGCGGGTTGAAGAACTCCAGCTTCAACAAAATCTCGGCCTGCGCGCCGTGCGCGGCGGCGGTGCGGTTCAGACGCACGAGCGGCGTGTTCCCAATCGTCTCGGTGATGTTGTTATAGATGCGAGCCATGTTAGGTATGTGGGTTAACTTATCTATGATTAAACGCCATCGCATATCGCGAGGCAAACGCGAAGTGCGAAAGCGGCGCCGATTTTTGTCACGCAGCAGAAGGCCAAATCCAGCTCATCAGCCCGCCTCATCGGCACGGCTAGAAAAGTTAGTTGACCCTAATTTTTCCTGGTCTAGTTCTGGTTCTCATGCGCCGACACCAGATCCTTTCCGCTTTGTTGCTGCTCGTCGCTTTCCTGCTGCCATGGCGTCTCGTGGCCGAGCCCTCGGCTCAACCGCGCCTGCGGGTCCTCGCCACTTTCACCATCCTCGCCGACATGGCGCGCAATGTCGCCGGTGAGCACGCCGACGTCGACTCGCTCACGCCGCCCGGGGCCGAGATCCATGGCTACGAACCCACCCCGCAGGACCTCGTGCGAGCCTCCCGCGCCCAACTCATCCTCTGGAACGGCCTCAACCTGGAGGTCTGGTTCGAAAAGTTCTTCGCCGACCTCCGTGGCGTGCCCTCCGTCGCGCTCACCGAAGGCATCGAGCCCATCCTGATCGGCTCCGGCTCCTACGCCGGCAAACCCGATCCCCACGCGTGGATGTCGCCGCGCAACGCCCTCGTCTACGTGGAGAACATCCGCGCCGCCCTCGCCCGCCACGATCCCCGCAACGCCGAGGCCTACGCCGCCAACGCCGCCGCCTACTCCGAAAAAATCCGCGCCGTCGACGCCCGCCTGCGCGAGCAGCTCGCGCGCATCCCCGAGGACCGGCGCTTCCTGGTCACCAGCGAGGGCGCCTTCGCGTATCTGTGCCGCGACTACGACCTGCGCCCGCTCTACCTCTGGCCGATCAACGCCGACTCGCAGGGCACGCCCCGCCAGGTGCGCGCGGTGATCGACGCCGTGCGCGCCCACCGCGTGCCGGTCGTCTTCAGCGAGAGCACCGTCAGCCCGCGCCCGATGCGCCAGGTGGCGCGCGAGACCGGCGCGCGCTACGGCGGCGTGCTCCACGTCGACTCGCTCACCAATGCCCGCGGCCCGGCGCCCACCTACCTCGCCCTGCTCGAGTCCAACGCCCGCACCATCCTGAACGGCTTCCTCGGAACGAATTGACCGGCGCCCTCCGCGGCTCCCTCGGAAGATCATAGATCACCAATGATAAACGCCTCCGAGCCTCCCCTTGTTCTCGCCGCCGAGGGCGTCGCCGTCACCTACCCCAACGGCCACACCGCGCTCAGCGACGCCAGTTTCACGCTCGCCGGCGGCGCCATCGCCGCCCTCGTGGGCGTCAACGGCTCGGGCAAGTCCACCCTCTTCAAGGCCCTCATGGGCTTTGTCACCCCCAGCGCCGGCCGCGTCACCCTCGGCGGCGCGCCGGTGCGCGAGGCCCAGCGCCGCGGCTGGGTGGCCTATGTGCCGCAGACCGAGGAGGTCGACTGGAGCTTCCCGGTCAGCGTGCACGATGTCGTGATGATGGGCCGCTACGGCCGCATGAACTTCCTCCGCATCCCGCGCGCCGCCGACCGCGCCGCCGTCGCCGAGGCCCTGCAACGCGTGGGGCTTTGGGACCTACGAGGACGCCAGATCGGCGAGCTCTCGGGCGGGCAGAAGAAACGCGTCTTCGTGGCCCGCGCCCTCGCGCAGCAAAGCCGCGTCATCCTGCTCGACGAGCCCTTCACCGGCGTCGACGTGAAGACCGAGGAGGCGATCATCGCGCTCCTGCGCGAGCTCCGCGCCGAGGGCCGCCTCATCCTCGTCTCCACCCACAATCTCGGCTCCGTGCCCGAATACTGCGACCAGGTGGTGCTGATCAACCGCACCGTGCTCGCCTGCGGCCCCACCGCCGAGGTCTTCACGCCCTCCAACCTCTCCCGCGCCTTTGGCGGCGCGCTCCGCCTCTTCGACCTCTCGCGCTCCACGGTGGAGGCGCACGACGGCCGGCAGGTCACCGTGCTCACCGACGACGAGCGCCCCCTCGTGCTGGGCCAGGGCGGCCACCTGGAATACCTCGATCGCGCCGCCCACGCCAAACTCGTCGCCGAGCGGGAGGCCGCCAAAGACGGAGGGGCTAAAACATAGGTCCTATAAGTCCCATAAGTCCTAAGGTCCCATGCCTCCTTCCTCCACGCGGTGAGCCTCCTCCTCGAACCCTTCGCCTACGACTACATGCGCACCGCCCTCTGGGTCTGCGCGCTGGTCGGGGCCGTCTGCGGCCTGCTCTCCGGCTTCGTGATCCTGAAGGGTTGGTCGCTCCTCGGCGACGCGCTCTCGCACGCGGTCGTGCCGGGCGTGGCGATCGCCTACGTGCTCGGGCTGCCCTTCGCGCTCGGCGCCTTCACCAGCGGCCTGCTCGCCGCCGGCGCGATGTCCTTCGTCAAACTCAAGACCCCCGTGCGCGAAGACGCCGTCATCGGCGTGGTGTTCACCGCCTTCTTCGCCCTCGGCCTCCTCCTCATCTCGCTCTTTCCCGCCGGGCTCGACCTAAAGACCATCATCTTCGGCAACATCCTCGCCATCGCGCCCGAGGACGTCGCGCAACTGGTCGCCATCTCGGTCGCCTGTCTCGGCGTCGTCGCGCTGAAGTGGCGCGATCTGCTCCTCTTCAGCTTCGATCCCCACCAGGCCCGCATGCTCGGCCTGCGCGTGCGCCTGCTCCACCTCACGCTGCTGCTGCTCCTCTCCGCGACCACCGTCGCCGCCCTCCAGACCGTCGGCGCCCTGCTCGTCGTGGCGATGCTCATCACGCCCGGCGCCACCGCCTACCTGCTCACCGACCGCTTCGGCCGCATGCTGCTCCTCGGCTCCGCCATCGGCGCCCTCACCGCCTTCATCGGCGCCTACGCGAGCTACCACCTCGATGGCGCCACCGGCGGCTGCATCGTGGTCCTCCAGACCCTCGTCTTCCTCGCCGCCTTCGTCTTCGCCCCGAAACACGGCCTGCTCGCCGGCCGCCGCGCTCGCCTGGGCACCTGCCTGCTCCCCGCCGGCAAAACCTGAGTTCACCGACCACCACGCATGCTCTGCTCATTGGTCATTGGACATTGGTCATTGGTCATTCCCGAGGCTCTTCTGGAGCCTCTGGGCCACGCCTTCATGCTCCGCGCCTTCGCGCTTGGCTCGCTCGTCGCCGCCGTCTGCGCCGTGCTTTCTTGCTTCCTCGTGCTGCGGGGCTGGTCGCTCATGGGCGACGCCATCGCCCACGCCGTGCTGCCGGGCGTGGTTCTCGCCTACATCTTCGGCTTTCCTCTCGCCCTCGGCGCCTTCGCCAGCGGCCTGCTCTGCTCGACCGCCACCGGCTGGATCAAGCGCCACACCCGCGTCAAGGAGGACGCCGTCCTCGGAGTCGTCTTCACCGGCCTCTTCGCCCTCGGGCTCGTCCTCCACGTCGCGACGCCGAGCAACCTTCACCTCGACCACATCCTCTTCGGCAGCCTGCTCGGCATCGAGCCCGCCCAGCTCCGCCAGACCACGCTCCTCTCCGCGCTGGTGCTGCTCGTGGTCCTGCTTTTGCGCCGCACGCTCCTGCTCGCCGCCTTCGATCCCGCCCAGGCCCGCGCCCTCGGCTTTCGCACCCGAGCCCTCGACACCCTTCTGCTCGCGCTCCTCGCCCTCGCCATCGTCGCCGCCCTCCAGGCGGTGGGCATCATCCTGGTGATCGCCATGCTCGTCACCCCGGGGGCCACCGCCTTCCTCCTCGCCCGTCGCTTCGACGCCATGCTCGCCATCGCCGTCGCCGTCGCGGTCGGCTCCACGCTCGTCGGCATCTACGTGAGCTTCTTCGCCGGCGCCCACACCGCCGCCTGCATCGTTCTCGTGCAAGCGCTGGTCTTCGGGGGAGCCCTGCTCTTCGCCCCCGGCCGCGGGCTGCTGCGCCGACTGCACGCCACGCCACGCCCGATCCAGTAGGCCAAGCGAGGCGCCCGCCTACACCTCCCAATCCGCCGGGCCGAAGCGCGGAGTCCACTCCAACTGCTCCCGCGTCTTGCGATCGTCGATCTCCAGCGAACCCGTGAGCCGCTCCACCGCCGCGCCGCGCCCGAGCAAGCGCCCCGCCAGCCGCAGCAGGCCCGGAGGCACGGGCACCAGGCGCGGCTCGCGCCCGACCGCGCGCCCGATTCGTCGCGCCAAATCCGCCGTCGAAACCGGCACCCCGTCGCTCACCAAAAAGCGCTCCCCGGCCGCGCCCCCGTGCCACGCACAACGCTCCAGCAACTCCGCCAGATTTCGCACGTCGAGCAGACTGCGCCGGTTGCCGGTGATGCCACCCAGGGGCAGGGGCCGCCCGCGCCGGATCGCCCCGGCCAGCGCCGCCAGATTCCCCTTTACCCCGCGCCCCACCATCAGCGGCGGGCGCAAGATCACGGTCTCCAGCCCGCGCGCCTCGCCCACCGCGCGCAACGCCTCCTCCGCCTCGAGCTTGGACAGCCCGTAAGGGTCCTCCGGCGCGGGCGCATCCTCGGCGCGAAAGGACCGGCCGGGCGGGGTCCCCTCGCCGTTCACCTTGATCGAGCTCACCAAAAGCATGCGCCGCACGCCCGCCGCCGCCGCCTGCTCGGCCAAGCGCCGCGTGCCGCCGACATTCACCCGACGAAACTCGGCGAGCGGGTCCGCCGACCGATCGTCCATCTGGTGCACCCGCGCGGCCAAGTGCACCACCACCTCCACGCCGCGCAGGGCCGCCGTCCAATCCGTGTCCGGGCCGAGCTCGCCCACGGCCACTTCCCGACATGCGCTCGCCGCCGCCGCCGCGGCCGCCGCGCCCCGGCAAGCCGCCACCACGTCCCAGCCGGCCTGACGAAAGGCCGCGACCGTGGGCACGCCGACAAAGCCGCGCGCGCCGGTGATGAGGACTCGTCTGCTCGTTTCGCCCATAAAACCTAGCGCCTAAGCGAGCCGCCGGCTCGCGACCAAGCGGAAAACAGCAGTCGGTGCGCACGCTTCATTTTGTTGGCGGGGCCGATCCACGGTTCGCGGCTCAAAACAATTCCCCCTGCATCCCGGCCGGCGGAGACAGGCCGAAGAGCGCGCCGTGCCGCTCCACCCACTCGTCCAGTTTCTCCAGGTAGGCCTCGGGATCGTAGGCCGTTTCCGGCCGCGCGGGGTCCCACTCCGTCACCGGGCGGGCCCGGGCCCAGTCGGCCGTCCGGCCCTTGGACTTCGGCACCAGATAGTAGCTCACCCGCTCCCCCATCCGCGGCCGTCGCGCGAGGCGCAGGGCCGCCTCCGCCGCCGCGCGACGCGGCTTGCCTCCCTCGGCGATCAGGCGCTCGTAGGCGTCGGGGTTCATGCTCAGCGTCTCCGTCTTCGCGAGCTCCGTGACCGGCAGCTCGCGCGCCGCGATTTGTCGGCGCAGCTCCTCCAGACGCGACCGCGGCGACTCCGCCTCCAGGCCGAGCAGGTGGCGGATCAGGTGCCCGGTGAGCTTCTTCAGAAACGGCTCGATGCCGCGCGAGCGCAGGGCGCTGCCCTTCAGCACCACGCGCTCGCCGTCGCGCAGCGCGTAGTTCTTCGCCTTGTAGCACCACATCGCCTCGTAGCTGCCGTCGTGCTCGAGCTCGATGCCGGCGGGCAGGATCGCCGCCACCTTCGCGAGCAGGGCCTCGGGCGCGGCGTAGTGCTTTTCCGAGGACAGGTAGATGCCGTCCGTGTCGGCCTCAAGGATCGTGCAGCCCTCGGCGGCGAAGGCCTCGATCAGGCCTTGCAACAACTCGCGCCCGCGCCGCGTCACCTCCGCCGCGAGCTCGCCGTCGCCGAAACGCGCGCCCGAAAACCCGAGGTAACCGTAGAAGGAATTGATCAGGATCTTGAAGCTCGCCTGCCGCGCCTGCGCCTCGGCGCGCTCCTCGGCCGCCGGCGCCGAGCGGGCGAGCTGTTTGTAGCGCAGCCGATACTCGCGCAGGCTGCGTAGCAGAGGGATGAATACGCCCAGCGAGTCGTTGCGCGGATTGCGCCCGAGCAGCAGGAGCAGGCTCGGGTAG
This sequence comes from Verrucomicrobiota bacterium, assembly GCA_030604905.1. GTDB lineage: Bacteria > Verrucomicrobiota > Verrucomicrobiia > Opitutales > Opitutaceae > IMCC26134_A. The sequence goes on from JAUVVA010000019.1 coordinate 8,054, forward strand.
AGCGAGGCGACGTCGAAATGCAGCACGTGGCGATACACGCCCTCCTGAAAACTCCGCGTGTAGCCGCCCTCGAAGGGCGCCACCTCCGGCGGCACGGGACAGGCCTGCCGCGCGTGGTAGTAGTGCTCGAGAAAGAGCAGGTCGATCTTGCCGGTGTTGCCCCGCAGCGTCGCCTCCTGGAGCAGGATCGGGAAACTTTTCACCTGCTCGAAGTAGGTCGGCAGCAGCAGGTCGGCCACGCCCGCCGTCTCCCGCAGGTCGTCGCCCAGGTAGGCGAGGAAACGTTCGCGGTCGCTGCGGAAGGCCGTGGCGATCCCGTCGCCGGCCAGGTAGGTGCGGGCGTCCTCCTCCGAGGTCACGCCGAAGTAGAGGGCGACCTCCTTCAGCCCGTAGCCCGTGAGCTCGCGCGCCGTGATGTCGTGCAACTGGACCAGCAGGTAGGTGTCGATCACCGTCCGCCCGGGCAGGTCGCAGCGGGGAAAATCCACCCAACGCTCGGCGACCTTGAGGCGGCTGTTGCGAAACTTGGCCCGCTGCCCGAAGCGCCCCCACGCGCAGGGCAGCTTGTGGCGCTTCGCGCGCTGCCGCAGGTAATCGAGGTCGAATTTGAAGAGGTTGTGCCCCTCGAGGGTGTCGGGATCGAGCTCGGCGAGCGTCGCGTTGAAACGCTCGAGCAGCGCCTTCTCCGCCGCGTCGTCCTCGGCCTCCAGCACCAGGAACCGATTCTCCCCGCCGCAGCGGAGGCCGATGGCCAGCACGCGATCCTCGGGCCGGGCGGCGTCGCTGAAGCCGCCGTCGGCGGAGCCCGTCTCGATGTCGATCTGGCAGCGCCGCAGGCGGGCGAAGGGCAGGTCCGCGAACAGCCGCCGACGCGTTTGCAGGAGGAACTGGCTCTCCAGCGGGCGAATGACGTCGAGCGCCTTGGCGCCCGCGGCCTTCGCCGCCGCGAGCCAGGCCTCGAAGCACGGCAGATCCTCCGCCTGCGCCAGCTCGCCAAAAAAGCCCTCGCCCGCGAGCGCGTCGACGCGCACGCCCTCGCCCGCGGGAAACTCACCGGCGCGCAGCCACGCGAAGGGACGCAAGGTCTCGATCCGGGTCTCGCGCCCGCCGTCGAGCGACTCGAGCGCGGTGTGCACGCGCCCGGCCTCGTCCACCCAAAGGCCGCAGAGCGCGCCGCTCATGGCCGGATCAGCCGCGAGCGTTGTAGGGATTCATGAAATACACCGCGTAGAGCGCGACGAAGAGCAGCACGAGCAGCACGAGCATCAGGGTCGTGGCGGCCGAGCGGCGGCGGAAGGCGATGCCGGCCATGGCGGAGACGCCGAGCCAGGCGACCAGTTTCACCCAAACCCAGGCCGGCCACAGGCCCTGGCCGGTGCCGATCAGCTTGGTGATCAACCCAAAGCCGCTGATGAACATCAGCAGCGAAGCGACGCCCGTGATGATGAGCACCTTTTTGCGCGCTTCGGCCGGAGCCGCGAAGGCGTGGAACGTGAAGCCGGTGAGGACCAGCAGGGAAAAGACGTGCAGGACGTGGTAGAAGGAGAGGCTCATGCGGAGGTTGGGTAATGCGGAGCGCCTACCAAAGCGAGGCGGACCGGCTCCGCCAGCCGCATTTTTGCACGGCTGGGTCGGCGAGGGGGCCGATTACTCGCGCGACGGCGCGGGAAGCTCGCGTCCAAAAAGCGTCTCCCACATCGGCACGTAGAGCTCGGTGTTGTCGAGGTTCACCGGAATGCGCTCACGGTTGAGGCCCTCGGCGCGCACCACCACGCCGCCGACCAGATCGCCCGGGCTCGAGAAGGTGACGCCAAACCAAAAGCGCCGCCCTTCGCGGTCGGGTCCGCTCAAGAAGGCCTCGGTCCCCTGCCCCGCCACGCCGTCGACCGGATTGCCCAGGCGCGTGGTCGCGGGCACGCGCGGCGCGGGTTGATCGGGCGAGGTCTGCCGGCCGAGGCCGATGATTTGCAGGCCGCTCGCGTCGCTGTCGGCCGCGGTGAGGAGCAGGGTGTCGGGATGGGCGGCCACGAAGGCGCGGGCGATGCCGATGGCCTCGTCGGCGCGGCGAAAGGACTCGAAGGTGCCGGCGGCGTTTTGGTTGTTCGCGAAATCATCGGTGCCCTCCTCCTCGACCACGAGCGCGAAGCGCTTGCCCGTGCGCGCGAGCACGCGCAGCGCGGCGTCGGTCATCTCGGCCACGCTCGGCGCCTCGGGCTCGAAAAGCGGCAGCCCGAGTTTGGCCAAGACCTCCTCGGGCTTCGCGTGGTAGGTGGCATCGTGGGCGAAGACGCCGAAGAGCTTGCGCACGCCCTCGTCGGCCGCGGCCGCGGCGAGCTCCGCCCGGTCAAACACCACGGTGTAGCCCGCGGCGCGCGCCTCGGCGATCAGGTCGCGACCATCCTCGCGCGCACCCTCGCCGTGACGGCCGCGCACGCCCTTCGGCAGCAAGTGCATCTCCCCGCCGCCAAGCATCACGTCCGCGCCGCTGGCCACGATGGCCGCGGCGATGCCGGCATAGTCGGAGCGCTTCGCGCTGCTCACCAGAAAGACGCCCGTGCCGGGCTCGGCTATCTGGCCGCTTTGCACGATGCCGACCGCGTGGCCGGCGCGCATCGCCTCGACGAGGATCGGCACGTCCGCGCCGGAGCGGGCGGTGATCGGACGGCCGCCATCGGTGCCGTAGGAGTCGGCCACCACCTTGACGCCCCAGGCGTGCACGGTGCCGCCCCCATGCGAGGTGGGCGAGAGACCGTCGGCGAAGTGGGAGCGATAGAGCGCCACGCCGGGCAGGCGGTCCCAGTGGGTGTGGCCGTCGGGCCCGACGCTGAAGATGCGGTAGGCGTTCCAAGCGTTGAGCGAAGCGCCGTCGGGGTGAATGAGGATCACGTTGCCCGGCCGCGGCGCGGCGAGGGCGGAGCAGACGGCGACGAAGGCGAGAACCAGCAAGGTGGCGAGGGGGCGCGGCATCATGATCGCGCCACCGTGCGCTGCCCGCCCCGGCGAGCAAACGCAAAGCCCCTCCGTTACCGACGAGTCACCGGCGGGGATTATGCGGCCCGTCCTTTATTCGCTCCCCCGTGCGCGGCCTCATGGCGCCCACGACTGGCAAAAACGCCCCGATGCGATCCGCCCGGGCCTCCGCCACCGCCATCGACGCACTGCTTGGCTTTTTCCGCGCCGGACCAAGCCCTGCCTTGCCGTGCCGCCGCCCGACACCTAGCCGTAACCGTTTCGTCACATGATCGGCAACATCGGCAACATCCTCACCCTGCTCGGAAGCCTTGGCATGTTCCTCTTCGGCATGAAGATCATGTCGGAGGCGCTCCAGAAGCTCTCGGGCGAGCGGATGCGCGCCATCATGCGCACCATGACGGGCAACCGCTTCGCCGGCGTCGGCACCGGCTGCCTCGTCACCTGCCTCGTGCAGTCCTCCTCCGCCTCCACGGTGATGATCGTGAGCTTCGTCAACGCCGGCCTGCTCACCCTCGTCGAATCGATCGGCATGATCATGGGCGCCAACATCGGCACGACCACGACCTTCTGGCTCGTTTCCCTCTTCGGCTTCAAATTCAGCATCTCCTCCATCGCCCTGCCGGTGATGGGCTTCGCCCTCCCGCTGCTCTTCATGCGCAAGCCCCGCCTGCGCGACACCGGCGAGTTTTTCATGGGCTTCGGTCTGCTCTTCCTCGGCCTCATGTTCCTCAAGGACTCGGTGCCCGACATTCGCAGCCGGCCCGAGATTCTCGAATTTATCACCAGCTTCACCGGCCACGGCATCTGGTCGACCCTCGTCTTCTTCGTCTTCGGCATCGTGCTGACCATCGTGGTGCAGAGCTCCTCGGTCGCCGGCGCCATCACCCTCACCATGGCGTTCAAGGGCTGGATCGATTTTCCCTCCGCCTGCGCCATCACGCTGGGCGAAAACGTCGGCACCACCATCACCGCCAACCTCGCCGCGCTCGGCGGCAACGTGCAGGCCAAACGCGCCGCCCGCGTGCACCTGATCTTCAACCTCATCGGCGTGCTCTGGGCGATCATCCTCTTCAAGCCCTTCATCGCCTTCATCGAGTGGTTGGTGCCGGGCGATGCCACCAGCCCGACCGGCATGCCGATCCACATGGCGGCCTTTCACTCGATCTTCAACCTCACCAACACCGCGCTCCTGATCGGCTTCGTGCCCCAGCTGGCCCGCCTCGCCGAGCGTATCGTGAAGGACCGTCCCGCGGCGACCGCCCGCGACCACGTCGACTACGAGTCGCCCCTCCTCCCCCACACCGGCGAGCTCAACCTCGCCGAGGCCGAGCGCGACGTGCAGCGCATGGGCGCCATCACCCGCGAGATGTTGAACGGCTTCACCGACCTCTTCGTCCAGCCCCCGACCGATCCCGTGGCGCTCGAGGCCCGCGTAAAGGCGCTCAAGGAGCTCGAAAAGGAGAGCGACCGCCGCGCCATCGAGACCACCAACTACCTGCTGCGCTGCACCGCCGGCGGCGTGAGCGACGCCACCATGACGCGCGTCACCGCCATGCTGCGCGTCGTCGCCGAGCTCGAGGACATCTGCGACTGCGGCTACCGCCTGGTGCTCCTCGCCGAGCGCAAGCAGCGCAAACAGCGCGAATTCCCGCCCGAGGTCGGCAAACAGGTCGCCCACTTCGCCAGCCTCGTGCTCCAGTTCATGGACTTCTACTCCGGCCGCCTCTCGACCGGCGTGCCCGCCGCCGACATGGAGACCGCCTACCAGCTGGAGAACCAGATCGACGATTTCCGCAAGAACCTGCGCAAGGCCTCCATGCAGCGCATGCGCGCCAGCGGCGACACGATCAAGGCCGAGATGCTCTACATCGACGTGCTCAACAACATGGAGAGCATCGGCAACCACTCGCTCAACGTCCTCCAGGCCCTGCGCCACGGCAGCTGAGCCCGGCCGCGCCGCCCGCGAACAGCCCGCGCGCCCGGCGCCATCCCGGCGCCGTCGGCACCCCGAAGGTCGCGCCACCGCCGTCCCTGGCGCGACCGGGCGCGTCTCCGCCACCTCAGAATCCCATCGCGGTGTTCGAGCGCCGCTGGTCCGCGTAGCCGCGCAGACGCCCGTCCGGCAGGAGCTCCACCGCGGTCATGCCGCCGAAGGACTCCGTCTCCGCGTCCGTGCCGTCGCGCCAGCCCATCCGGCGCAGCGCGTCCGCCACGCGATGATCGGTCTCGCGCTCCGTCTCGAACCGCACCTCGGCCTGCCCCGGCCGACGCGTCACCGGGTGAAACCGCGGCGCGCCGATCGCCTCCTCCAGCGGGCGGCCAAACATCAGGTAGTCGGTCGTCACCTGCACCATCGCGCTCGGGATGCGGCTGCCGCCCGGCAGGCCGATGCCCGCCACCAGGCGCCCCTCCCGCACGATCACCGCCGGGGTGATCGTGGTGCGCGGCCGGCGACCCGCCGCGACTTCGTTGGGATTGTTCGGGATGCGGTTAAAATTGCTCAGGCTGTTGTTCATCACGACGCCCGTGCCCGGGGGCACGATGCCCGAGCCGAAGTGGTTGCTCTGCGATTGCGTGGCGCTCACCACGTTGCCCTCGCGGTCCACCACCACGAAGTGCGTCGTCTCGGCCGCGAGAGCCTCTTGCTCGTCCGCGCTCCAAGACGCCGAGACCACGCTCGCCGCGCCCTCGCTCGCCCGCCGCCGGAGCTCCGCCAAACGGGCCTCCCCCATCAAGCGTTCCCACTCGCGGCGCGAGCCCTCGCGATCGCCCAGCACTTCGCGGCACACCGCGTCCGCCTCGATGAAGACCCGCATCCACCGGTCCATCGCCTCCGGCTTCAGCGCCGATTCGCCCGGCAGCCGCTCGGCCTCAAGCGCCGCCAGCGCCATCAAGAACACTCCGCCTCCCGAGACCGGCGGCGGCGCCGAGTAGACCACCGTGCCCCGGAAATTCGTGCGCAGCGGCTCGTCGATCCGCGCCCGATAAGCGGCAAAGTCCTCCGCGCGCAGCGGGCTGCCCGCCTCGCGCAAGGCCCGCAGCATCGCCTCCGCCACCGGCCCCTCATAAAAACCCGGCGCGCCCTGCGCCGCCACCGCGCGCAGCGTGCGCCCGAGGTCGGCGTTGACCAGGCGCTGCCCGGCCTCGGGCATGCGCCCGTCCGGCAGATAAATCCGCGACAACTCCTCGTTCGACCGGAGCTTCGCCGCCTGCGAACGGAAAAACCGCACCTGCAGGGGCCGCACCTCGAAGCCCTCCTCGGCCAACCGGATCGCGGGCGCGAGCACGTCGGCGCGAGGCAGCACGCCCCAGCGCTCGTGCGCCTCCATCATGCCCGCCACGAAGCCCGGCACCGCCACGGAGTGCACCCCGTTGTTGCGCTCGGCCGCCGGCAGGCGGCGAAACTCCGCCTCGTCGAGATGCGCCGAGGCCGCGTCGAGCGCCTCCACCACCGTGACCGTCCCCGTCCGCGCGTCCCGATAGAGCAGCGACAACTTGCCGCCCACGCCCGAGCCGTAGGGCTCGGTGACGCCGAGCGCGAAACCCACCGCCACCGCGGCGTCGACCGCGTTGCCCCCGGCCTGCAACACCGCCACGCCCGCCGCGGTCGCGTCCGGATGCCCCGCCGCCACCATGCCGTTGCGCGCCTCGGCCACCTGCACCGGCATCGGGGCCGCGCGGCCGAGCACCACACCGATCAGACACAGGACCACGGCACCGCGGCGCAGATTCACCAAATTCATGGCGGAAGCTCTAGCCGCGCGCCTCGACCTGCCGCAAACTCCCGGCGTGGCGTATCTCTACGCCACGTCCCCTCGGCAATTGCCACCGGAAACTCCCCCGCCCACCCTGCCCGACCATGAAGCGCCTCGCGCCGCTCTTGCTCCTCTGCTGCCTGCCCGTCCTCGTCGCCCGCGCCGACGAACGCAGCCTGGAGATCGAGGCTCCGCTCTACCCCGCTCGCGCCGACGAGGTCTTCTCGCCCGACGGCAACCTCGGCGAACGGCTCATCACCTTCGACTCCCCGCCCGCCCTCGCCGCGCGTTTCCACGCGACCGCACGCCTGCTGGAACGCGGCGAATACGCCGCCGTGCTCTCCGCCGCCCGCGACGGCGCCACCGAGGCCGAGGCCGCCGGCGAGGCCCGGGCCTGGTCCGCCTTTCTCCTGCTCATCGGCCGCACCTTCTGGGCCATCGGCGACTACGCCACCGCCGTGGAGACGCTCCTTCAACAACTCCGCCTGGCCGAGCCCCTCCGCGACCACGACCTGCTCTCCGCCGGCTTTCACGCCCTCGGGCTCGCCTACACCAGCACCCGCGATCACGACGCCGCCGACCGCGCCTTCACCGAGGCCTTGGTGCACGCCGAGGCCTTGGGCGACGCCGCCCGCATCGCCTACGTGCTCAACGGGGCCGCCAACAACCACCTCGGCCGGCGCGACTACGCCGCCGCCCGCCCCCTCTACCAGCGCGCCCTCGCCCTGCGCGAATCCATCGGCGACCGCGTGGGCGCCGCCGACAGCTCCACCAACCTCGGCACCCTCGCCCTCCTCGCCGGCGATCCCACCACCGCGCTGGCGGCCTACCGCCACGCCCTGGAGATCTACCAGTCCATCGGCCAGCCCCGCCGCATCGCCCGCGGCCACCGCCGCGTCGCCGCCGCCCTCCGGCGCCTCGGCCGTCTCGACGAGGCCGTCACCGAGCTCCGCACCTCCCTCGCCATCGCCGAGCCCCTCGGCAGCACGCCCGTGCTCGAGGAGATCTACCGCGAGCTCGCGCGCGTGCACGAGGCGCGCGGCGAACTGCGCTCCGCCCTCTTCTACGAGCGTCGCCAATCCGCCACCCGCGAGTCCCTCGTCAACGAGCAGATCCGCCAACGCATCGTCGAGCTCGACGCCCGCTTCCAGGCCGAACGCCGCGAAAACGAGATCAACCGCCTCCGCCTCGACCAGGAAACCAAGGCCGCCGAGCTCGCCCGCCGCCGCCAGCAAAACCTCGCCCTCGGCGGCGGCCTCGCCCTCGTGCTCGGCCTCGGCTCCGTGGTCGCCGCGGCCCAGCGCGCGCGCCTCCGCGCCGAACGCGCCGCCCGCGCCGCCGACGAGCGCGCCCGCCTCGAGGCCGAGCAGGCCGCCCGCCTCCGCTCCCGCCTCCTCCAGATCGCCGCCCACGATCTCAAGGGCCCCCTCGCCGCCATCTCGGCCTCCGCCGCGCGCATCGCCGAGCGCCCCACGGACACCACCGCGATCGGCGACCTCGCCCGCCACATCCGCACCGACGCCGCCCACATGAGCGGCCTCGTGCGCGAGTTTCTCGACTCCGCGGCCATCGACGCCGGCCGCATCCAGCTGCAACGTTCGCCGGTCAACCTGCTCGCCCTCGCGCGCGACACCGTCGACGACTACCGTCCCCTCGCCGAGTCCAAGCGCCAGCGCATCCTGCTCGTCCCGGGCGAGGATCCCGACAGCCTCCCGCCCGCGCTGGCCGACGCCTCCCGCGTGCGCCAGATCTTGGACAACCTCATCGCCAACGCCCTCAAGTTCACCCCCGCCGAGGGCAACATCGAGGTCGGCGTCGGCCGCTCCGGGAAATGGGTCTACGTCGCGGTCGTCGACAGCGGCCCCGGCCTCAAGCCCGAGGATCTCGCCAAAATGTTCCAGCCCTTCCAGCCCCTCTCCGCCCGGCCCACCGCCCAGGAGAGCTCCACCGGCCTCGGCCTCTTCATCACCCGCGAACTCGTCTCGATGCACGACGGCCTGCTCGAGGTCGAATCGCAGCCCGGCCAGGGCGCCACCTTCCGCGTGCTGCTCCCGGTCGCCGCGAGCGCGGCCTGAGCCGACATCATGCGAACGTTCGGGCCGCTTCGCGGGGCCCGCCGCCGGCCCGGGCCGCACCGGGCTCCGCTCCCGCCCTCGCGGCGCCGCGCCGGCCGTTCGTCCACGTGCCCCGATCTGGCGATTGGAGGTCCCAATCGCGGAAGAAAATGCTAGGAACAGCTCGCAAATTTCCCGCCCTTCCTCCGCCTCAGCCCCGCAATGGTCTCGCCCGCGTCCACTCCCCCGCCCTGTCCCTTCGAGAAGCGTTTCCCCTCCCAGCTCGTCCGCGACGACCTCTTCTTCATGTCGCTCGCCTACAACCAGGCCATCGACGCCTGGCGCCGCGACGAGGTGCCCATCGGCTGCGTGATCGAGCGCGATGGCGAGGTCATCGCCATGGCGCACAACACCGTGGAGTCGGCGCAGGATCCCACCGCCCACGCCGAGATGCTGGCCATCACCCAGGCCGCCGCCGCCATCGGCGACTGGCGCCTCGAGGACTGCACGCTCTACGTCACCAAGGAGCCCTGCCCCATGTGCAGCGGCGCCACGCTCATGTCGCGGCTCAAGCGCGTCTGCTACGCCGTGCCCGACCCGAAAATGGGCTGCCTCGGCGGCGCCACCAACCTCAACGAGCTCGCTCGCGTCAACCACCGCGTCGAGCTCGCCGCCGGGGGCCCGCTCGAAGACGAATGCCGTGAGCTCCTCCAGGCCTTCTTCCGCCTCAAGCGCGCCAGCCCCGAGCCCCCGCCCCGCGATGCCGCCGGCGACGCGGCCTCCCCCTCCCCCTGAACCGGAACTTTCTTGGGCCGCCGTGGTTGACGGCACCGGCGCCCCCGCGCACCTTGCGCCGCGTTTCTCAACTTGCAAAACCTTCAACCCGACAAACCCGTCATCACCATGGCCTACGAACTCCCGAAACTTCCTTACGCCTACGACGCGCTCGTCCCGCACATCGACGCGAAGACGATGGAGATTCACCACTCCAAGCACCACCAGACCTACATCACCAACGCGAACAACCTCCTCAAGGACCACGCCGAGCTCGCCGCGCTCTCCGCCGAGCAGTTGATCGCCGACCTTTCCAAGGTTCCCGAAGCCATCCGCGGCGGCCTCCGCAACAACGCCGGCGGCCACGTCAACCATGCCTTCTTCTGGAAGACCATCGGGCCCGGCAAAGGCGGAGCGCCCAAGGGCAAGCTCGCCGAGGCGATCAACGCCACCTTCGGCGGCTTCGACAAGTTCAAGGAAGAGTTCGCCAAGGCCGGCGCCACCCGCTTCGGCTCCGGCTGGGCCTGGCTCGTCGTCACCGCCGACAAGAAACTCGCCGTCGGCTCCACCGCCAACCAGGACAGCCCCCTCATGGGCAAGGCCGTGGCCGGCCTCGAAGGCAAACCCGTCATCGGTCTCGATGTCTGGGAGCACGCCTACTACCTCAACTACCAAAACCGCCGCCCCGACTACATCGCCGCCTACTGGAACGTCGTCGACTGGGACGCCGCCGAGGCCAACTACAGCGCCGCCCTCGCCTGATCCGGGGCGCCAAGCCCCTTCAGTGGCCCCGCGCCGATCCACGGACAAACCCGGGATCGGCGCTTTTGCGCGCGGAGACGCACCTCGCGGCGCCACCCGGCGACCGCCGATTCCACGCGCGGTGAAAATCTTCGCCCCTCGGGTTTGGGGCGTGACGCCAGGCGCTGGCGCTTTAGTGCTCAGGGCTTTATGAAAGTCCCTTCTTGGTGCCTGCGACGGGTGGCGATTTTGTCGGTGGTGGCGCTGGCCGCGTCCTGCACCCGGCCGGTCGCGACGCGAGACCCGAACGTGTCGGAGTCCGAACGCGCGCCCGAGGTGGTGACGCCCGCACCGCAGACGGAAGGTTTTCGCGGAGCCCTGCTCAGCTTGATGGATACGCAGGCCCGTGTCCTCGAATGCCGCGGCGTGGCCAAGGTCGACGGGCGCGTGTTGGTGGAGCGAGTCGCCGACGGCCGGCGTTTTCTGTTGGAGTCGGCCCAGCTCTCGCCGGAGAGCCTCGCGATCCTGGCGCGCTACGCGGAGACCGGAGCGGAGGAGCTGCGAGCCTTTGCGGACGAACGCGACTGGGATGAGGCGCGGCGCCTGGTAAAGGTGGAGATGATCTCCGCCACCTGGTGTGGTTGGTGCACGAAAGCGCGGGAGTGGTTCGCGCAGCAGCGCATTCCCTGCCAGTCCTTCGACCATGAGTCGATGGGCGGCAAGGCGCGGCAGCGCGATTGGGGCTCGACCGGGCTGCCCACCGTCAAGATCGGCGAGCAGGTGATCCGCGGATACAACGAGGAGCTCTATCGCCAGACCCTGCTCTCCGAGTATCGGCGCATGCGGGCGGCGAGCGGCTCGTGAGCGGCGCGCGAAGCTAGCCCCCGGCGCGCTGGCGGAGGGCGAGCCAGACGACCGCGGCGGCGATGAGGTCCACGCACGCCACCGCGATGCGCACCGGGTAAGGCACGGGCAGGGGCAGCACGAGAACCAGGAGGGCCGCCGTGAGGAGAAACCAAAACGCGAAACGCAGGTAGATGAGCTTGGGAATCGGGGCGGACATGTCGTGGAAAGGAGGGGGCGCGGCGGGTGATCAGGTGGGCTCGCGGATCAACGATCAACCTAGGGTTTGTCTGGTAAATAGACTCATCATGCGCGCAAACCAGAGGGGAAACTCGCTGGGCCGGCGTTGCCCTCGGCGGCATGGACCGCTGGTCCACCTCCGCCTCGGTCGCCTTGGCCGAGCGAGTTTCTCCTCTGGCGCACGACGAGTCTATTTCCCAGACACACCCTAAGCGAAGACGACGGTTAAGGCTAAGGCTAAGGCGCGAGCGGGAGGCGGAGACGCATGGTGGTGCCGCCGGGTCCGGTGGCGTGGAGGGCGATGTCGCCGTGGTGGGAGAGCAGGATGCGTTTGGCGATGGCCAGGCCGAGGCCGGTGCCGTCCGCCCGGCCGGAGAGGAAACTGTCGAAGATGTGATCGGCGATCTCCGGCGGCACGCCGCCGCCGGTGTCGATCACATCGATCACGGCCTGGCGGGAGCCCTCATGCTCCTCGACAAAGGCGCGCACCGTGATGGAGCCGCCTTGGGGCATCGCGTGGGTGGAGTTGAGAAGGAGGTTGAGCAGCACCTGCTGGAGCTGGCCCTTGTGCACGTCGACGTGGAGGGTTTTGGCCGGCGGCTCGAAGCGGAGCTGAATCTTGCTCTGCGCGAGCTTGAGGCGGATGAGCACCAGCGTGTCGCCGATGATGTCGGCGAGCGACCAGCGCGAGTGCAGCGAGGAGGGCGCCTTGGCAAACTGGAGGACGCGCGAGACGATGGCCTCGAGCTGGTCGAGCTTCTCGCCAATCACCCGCACGTCGGTGCGGCGAGGGTCGTCCTCGGGGAAGTCGAGCCCGAGGTAGCCGTAGAGGAGCTTGATGACCGTGAGCGGATTGCGGATCTCGTGGGCGATCTCGGCCGCGAGCAGTCCGAGCGTGGTGAGTTGCTCGTTTTTGCGCAGCTGGTCCTCGCTCTGGAAAACGCGGGTGTAGAGGCGCGAGTTTTGCAGGGTGACGGCGGCGAGGGAGGCGAAGGCGGCGAGCAGGCGTTTCTCGTCGTTGTTGAAGCGGTGGGGGTGATCGGTGAAGACGCAGAGGACGCCGACCGCCTCGTTTTCCCAGAGCATGGGCACGGCGAGCAGGGAGCGCAGGGCGGGGTGGCGGGGCAGATCGACGACGTCGATGTATTCCGGCGACTGCACGTTGATGAACTCCAGATGCCGGCGGGTGTGCAGGGTGGCGCCGACGAGACAGGAATCGAGCGGCAGGTCGCCCTCCGGCGGCGCCGCCCCGGGCACTCCGGCGAGCGAGACGGCGCGGAGGCAACGGCGGGCGGGAGTGTATTCAAAAAGCAAGGACGCGCGGGCCGAGAGCAGGCCGAGGGTGTCGCGCGTGATGGCGTCGTGCAGCTCCTGGCGCTCGAGCTTGGTGACGAGGGTGAGGCCGGCGGAGACGAGGCTCTCGAGCTGGAGGGCCTTGCCGCGCAGGTGTTGGAGCTGCCAGAGGCGAAGGAGCACCTGCGTGCTCTCCTCCGCGAGGGCGATGAGGCCGTCGAGGTGGGCGGGGGTGAAGCCGTGGACGGTGTCGCTGTCCAGGTTGATGACGCCGATGATCTGGCCGTTGGCGGGGATGAGCGGGGCCGCCATCTCGGCGCGCACCTCGGGGCGCACCGGGATGTAGCGGGGATCCGCGCGCACGTCGGGCACGAGCTGGGGGCGCCCGTGGAAGGCGACCCAGCCCGTGATGCCCTGCCCCGGGCGCAGCGCCACCTCGTCGATGTCGGGCGGCATGCCTTGGTGGACCTCGATCTCGAGTTTGCCGGTATCGGGGTTGAGAAGGGAGATCGTTCCCGAGGAGGCCTTAAAATGAGCGATGGCCAGACTGAGGATCTCGACGAGGACGTCGCGGGGGTTGTCCGCCGTGGCGGCGAGCCGGCTGATGGAGTGGAGCAGCGCGTAGTCCGTGGCCGAGGGGCGGGCGGAGGGCTCGGGAGCGGTCGACGGGGCGGAGGCGGGAGGTGTCGGAGAATCCACGGGGCCGGAGTGTGGAAAGAAGACGAGGCGGGGCAACCGCGCCGCGCGAGGCGCGATGAACGACGAATGGCCGCTGGCGCGGAATGACCAATGACCAATGACCAATGACCAATGACCTCTGCCGCACGACGGCTCGCCAAACGCCAGCCACCCCAGCTCCGGGCGCGGGGGCGTGCTCGCTCCGGGTTTTTCTTTTTGCGCGAAAAAAGCGCTTGCGCTGCTTTTCGAGACATTGCTTCCTCTCGCCTCCCATCACGCAGCTGTAGCTCAATTGGATAGAGCATCTGACTACGGATCAGAAGGTTTGGGGTTCGACTCCCTACAGCTGCGCCACTTCGAAAGCCCCGCGATCTGAACAGGTTGCGGGGCTTTTCGTATCCCCCCACAGCGCACCGTGGAGGCGAGACGCGGGAAATGAAAAACCCGCCGTGGCCAAGGTGGGGCGGCGGGTTCTTCGGGTGGTGTCCTGACCCCGACACCGGAGGGGAGAAGGCTAAGCGCCGGTCAGGCCGGCGGCGCGGTAAAAAATGCCCGTCGGCGCAGGCTCAGGCGGCTTCGTCGACCATCTGCACGGAGGTGCGATGGCGACGGGCCTTGAAGAGCTGGGCGCGCTTGGCGAGCATGCGATCTAGCTTGTCGACGAGGAGGGAGACGGCCTTGTGGCATTCGTCGGTCGAGACGGAGGCGTTCATGTCGGGGCCGTTGATCGAGATGTGGCCCTTGGCGGTGAAGCGGTGGGCGACGTCCTGTTTCGGGTCGCACTCGAGCTCCACCCGGAGGCGGATGATTCGTTCCTCATGGCGGAAGAGCCGCTCGGTCTTGTCCTTCACGAACTGCTTCAGCGAGGGGGTAAGTTCGAGGTGGATGCCGGATACGATGAGGTCGTGGGTGTGATTCATGTTTTCGTTGGGATCTGGGTTTACCTTGGCCAGAAGGGCTGCGAAGGCTGCTGTATGCATGCGCTTCGAAAGATGCTGTCCGAGTATGCCGTCATCATCGTGACGGGGGGCTCCTCCGGAATCGGGAAGGCGTTCATCGAACACGCATGGAGGCTGAATCCTGAGGTGGTCATTTGCAACCTTTCCCGGCGCGAGCCGGTCGAATTTTTGGGCAAGCTTAACGCGCGCCAAGTCACGGTGGATCTCGCCGACGAGGCGGCGCTGGCGCGGGCCGCCTACGAGGTATTAGCCCACGTGCGGATGACGGGGCCGAAGGGTAAGGTGATGTTGATCAACAACAGCGGCTTTGGCGGCTACGGGCGCGTCGACGAACTGGGGAGAAAACACCAGCTGGAGATGGTGGACGTCAACGTGCGCGCGGTGGTCGACCTCACCTCGCGGATCCTGCCCGCCCTGCGCGAGCGCGGGGGCGCGGTGATCAACATCGCCTCGACGGCGGCCTTTCAACCGACGGCTCACATGGCGACCTACGGAGCGACCAAGGCTTTTCTGCTGCACTGGAGCCTGGCGCTGCGCGAGGAGCTGCGGGGTAGCGGCGTGCATGCGCTCGCCGTCTGCCCGGGCCCGACCTCGACGGAGTTTTTCAAACGCGCCGGGCTGCGGCAGGGCGCCGTGACCGAGCGCTGGGGCCAGACCGCCGACCAGGTGGTGCTGGAGTCGCTGCGCGCTCTGGCCCGGGAGCGGACCCAGACGGTCTGCGGCTGGGGCAACTGGGCCCTGGCCAGCTTCGCCTCCCGGCTCCCCAAGCCGCTCGCGGCGCGGGTGGGCGCGGCGCTCTTGATGAAGTTTCGCGCCAGCCGGGTCGGCGCGGGCGAGGACACGGCGGGCGGCGGCGGCGACGGGGTCAAAGGCGGCGGCGCCGGCGGCACGAGCCCCGTGGAGGTGGGCAAGGGATGAGCGACGCCGCGGCCGGCGACGATGGCACCTACGGCGGGCGCCTGCGTGTCTGCGCCTGGCCGCGGCGCGAGCAGGACATCTCGCGGGTGCGCCTGATCTCGGCCGAGGAGCTGCGCGCGTGGACGCTGGCCGAGGACGAGGAGGTGCTCGCGCTCCACAAGCCCGGCGACGTGGTCTGCCACCCCTCCAAGGCCGGGCCTTGGTCGAGCCTCGCCGGGGCGGTCAAGGCCGGCCTCGGCTTGGAGAAGGCGCACCTGGTCTTCCGGCTCGACCGCGAGACGAGCGGCGTCGTGCTGTTCGCCAAGACCGAGCGGGCGGCGAGCCGCTTGCAGCGGGCCATGCAGGATCGGCGGATTCGCAAGACCTACCTCGCCGTATTGGTCGGGGAACTACCCGCCGAGGTGACGGTGGACCAGCCGCTGGGCGACGACGAGGCGAGCCCGGTCTTCGTCATGACGCGGGTGCGGCCCGACGGGCGGGCCGCCCGCTCCCATTTCCGCCCCCTCGCGGCGCGCGGGGGCTTCACACTCGCGGAGGTGCGGATCGAGACCGGGCGCAAACATCAGATCCGGGCGCACGCGCAGTGGCTGGGTCACCCGGTGGTGGGGGACAAGATCTACGGACCGGACGCGCGCTGCTACCTGGAGTTCATCGACCACGGCTGGACGCCCTCCCTGGCCGAGCGGCTTCTTTTGCCGCGGCAGGCGCTGCACTGCGCGCGGATCGAGCTGGAGGGCAACGCCGCCGGACTCGGCGCGCAGCGCTGGGAGGCGCCCCTCGCGGAAGACCTGCGTCGCTTCTGCGTGGAGCGCCTTGGAATGCAGCCGGAGGACCTGTGACCCGGGCCCCGGGGGAGCGCCCGATATCGGCCGACGAAGCCCGCTTGCCACGATGGAGTTGCGGGACGGCCGCGCGTGCTCATCGTGCCCCACATGAAACGACTCCTCGCCCTGCTTGGTGCCGCCCTCGCCCTCATGAGCATGCCCGCCTGCACGACGGTGCAGGAGACCGGGCGACGACAGGTGATACTGATGTCGGCCGCCGAGGAGGCCTCGCTCGGCGCGCAAGCTTTTGCCCAAATCAAGCAGGAGGAGCGGGTGTCGACCGATCCCGCGGTCAACGCACGCATCCAGCGCATCGGCAAACGCGTGGCCGCCGCGGTCGGCCGCGATCTTCCCAACGCCCAGTGGGAGTTCGTGGTGTTCGACTCGGACCAGATCAACGCCTTCGCGCTCCCCGGCGGGAAGATCGGCTTCTACACCGGCTTGATCAACCTGGCCGACAGTGACGACGAGATCGCGGTGGTGATGGGCCACGAGATCGCGCACGTGACCAGCCGCCACGGCGCGGAGCGTCAGTCGCAGGCCATGTTGCTCGGCCTCGGTGGCGTGGCCCTCGGCATGAGCATGCGAAACAACGAGTATCGCGACCTGTTCATGACCGCCTACGGCGTCGGCGGCACCTTGGGCGTGCTCGCCTATTCCCGCGAACACGAGACCGAAGCCGACGAAGTGGGTCTGCGTTTCGCGGCCCGCGCCGGCTACGATCCCCGCGCCGCCGTGACCTTCTGGACCAAGATGGCCGAGCGCGAAAGCGGCGGCCGCCCCCCGCGCTTCCTCTCGACCCACCCGCCCTCCCAGGAGCGCATCGCGAACCTGCGCCGCCTCGCGGCCGAGCTCATGCCGGTCTACGAGCAGGCAAAGGCCAATCTGGCGATGGGCGGCGCGCCGGCCCGGGCGCCCGCTCCGGCTGCGACCGCCAACGAGCAGCAGGAGCTCAACCGTTTTCTTGGTCGCTGAGTTCTTGGTCGCTGAGTTCTTGGTCGCTGAGCCTCGGCCGCTGAATCCGACGCCGCACCACCGGGCCCGCGCGGATGCGCGGGAACGGCAGCCGACCAACGAGCGACGGCTGCTCGGCGCGGTATAGCCGAGCCACACGTGGGCCCGGGCCCAAGCTACGCCGGGGGCGTGCGCTTGGCGGCGTTTTGCTGCTGACGCTGCGAGGCGGTGACCGATTTGGCCGGGTTGACCTCATCGGCCGCCGGCTCTGTTCGGGAGACCGGATGGTCGGAGGCAAGGGTGCCGCCGCTGGGGTGAGGCGCCCGGCGCCGCGCAAGCACGGGGACGAGAAGCACGCCGATCAGGACGATGAGGAGAAATGCAAGGAAGTAGCCCATAATGCCCCGAGAGTAGCCCATCCCGACCGGGCGCGAAAGCGGCGTAAATTCCCACGCGCACGGCGGAGGACGCACGGATGGCCGGCGGGGCGATGCCGTGGCATCCTGCGGGCATGGGCTTCGACGAAAATCCCCCCAGTCCCGACAAGTTGGTCGATACCACCAAACGCACGACCAAGGTGAACCTCGGCGTCGCCATCGGCGTCGCGATCTTCCTGACCATCGGCGTCATCGTGCTCGTGCGAATCGCCCTGCGCGCCGATTGAGCCTTGGCGCCGCGCCTCGCGCTACGCCTTCGGGCGCGGGCGCACGGTCGCCATCCCGCCGTCGACGTGCCAGACCTGGCCCGTGATCCACTCCGCCTCCGGCGAGAGGAGAAAAGCGATCGTCGCGGCGATCTCCTCCGGGCGTCCCACCCGACCGAGCGGGTGAAGCTTCTCCGAGACGGCTCGCGCCTGCGGGCTGCCGAGCAGGCCGGCGGCGAGCGGCGTATCGACCAGCCCGGGCGCCACCGCGTTCACCCGCACGCCGCGGGTGGCGTAGCTTGCGGCGGCCGCCCGCACCAGGCCCTCCACCCCGGCCTTCGCGGCGGCGATCGCCTCGTGGCCCGGCAAGCCGGCGCTCGCGGCGACGGAGCTGAGCAACACGATGGCGCCCGTGCCTCGGGCCTGCATCGGGCCCGCGGCGGCGCGCAGTCCGTAAAACGCGGAGTCGAGGTTGAGCGCGCGGGTCGCCCGCCACTCCTCCAGCGAAGTGAGGTGGGCGGGTTTGAGCAGAATGGAGCCCACGCAGTGCACATAGGCGTCGGGCGGGCCGCCGGCGCGGGCGCCAAGATCCTGCAAGGCCGACTCGAGCGCGGCGCTGTCGGTGGCGTCGGCCGCGGTGATCAAGAGTCCCGGGAGCTCGGCGGCGAGCGCCTCGAGCCGGGCGGTGTCGCGGGCGAGGCCGCCCACGCGCCAGCCCGCGGCGTGGAGGCGGCGGGCGAGTTGCGAACCGATGCCGCCGGTGATGCCGGCGATGATTGCGAAGCGAGACATGCGGCACGCTATGCAGACCGCCCGAAACGCAAGCGCGCCGCGGCGGCTTCCCGCTTCCCGCGGGGGCCGCGCGGCCGCCGCGGAATCCGGGTTGAAACCCGACCGCCTTTGCGCCTTGTGGGCGGGTTCATGTCACTCGATCACGTCGGCCAACGTTGTGTCAGCGAACGCGAACCCGAGCTGGGCCTCGGCCTCGTCGCGGAGCTGGATCGCGCGCGAATCACGGTGGAGTTTCCCGCCACCCGGGAGCGGCGCATCTACGCGCGCGGCACGCCCGTGCTCAAGCGCGTGCGCTTCGGCGTGGGCGAGACGGTCGCCGACCGCGCGGGGACGAGTTTCGCCATCGAGGAGATCGTCGAGGAGGCCGGCCTGCTCGTCTATGTCGGCGGCGGCAAACGCGTGCCGGAGGACCGCATCTCCGACATCACCAGCGTCGGCTCGCCGACCGAGCGCCTGCTCTCCGGCCAGGCCGATCCCTCGGAGGTCTTCGAGCTGCGCCTGCGCACGCTGCGCGCGCAGGCCCGCATCCGCCAGTCCGAGCTGCGCGGCTTTCTCGGCGGGCGCCTCGAGCTCATCCCGCACCAGTTCTACATCCTGCACGAGGTCTCCAACCGTCAGATTCCCCGCGTGCTGCTCGCCGACGAGGTGGGCCTCGGCAAGACCATCGAGGCCTGCCTCATCGTGCAGCGCCTCCTGGTCACCGGGCGCGCGGCGCGCGTGCTCGTGCTCGTGCCCGAGCCGCTGATGCACCAGTGGTTCGTCGAGCTGCTGCGCCGCTTCAACCTCTGGTTCACCCTCTTCGACGCGCAACGCTGCCTCGATCAGGAGGCGGCGGAGCCGGAGAAAAACCCCTTCCTCTCCGCACAGCTCGGCCTCGCGGCGGTCGGCTTCCTCGCTCACGACGAGAAGCGCGCCGAGCAGGTGGTCGCCGCCGGGTGGGATCTCGTGGTGGTCGACGAGGCGCACCACCTCGCCTGGTCGCCGGAGGGCGCCAGCCCGGAATACGCGCTCGTGGAGAAACTCGCCGCGAAATCGCCCGGCTTGATGCTGCTCACCGCCACGCCCACGCAGCTCGGCCAGGCCGGCCACTTCGCGCGGCTGCGCCTGCTCGATCCGGCGCGTTACGACGATCTCGAACGTTTCCTCGCCGACGCCGAGCGCTTCGGCGCCGTGGCGGGCGTGGCCGAGAAACTCGCCGAGGGCAAAAAGCTGCTCGCGCGCGACCAGGCCACCTTGCGCGAGATCTTCGACCGCGATCCGGAGCGCCTCGCCGAGCACCTCGCCGCGCTCGAGGCCGGCAAGCCCGGCGCGCGCGAGGCCTTGCTCCGCACGCTGCTCGACCAGCACGGCACCGGCCGCGTGGTCTTCCGCAACACCCGCGCCGCGATGAGCGGTTTCCCCAGGCGCAAATACCTGCCCGCGCCGGTGGAGGGCGCCACACCCGCGCTGTTGGAGCGCGTCGCGCGCGAGCTGGCGGCCGAGGAGGGCGGCGACATCTCGGCCATCCGCTACGCCTTCAAGGACGACCCGCGGATCGACTGGCTGGTGGACTTCCTCAAGAAGGTCTCACCGGCCAAGGTCCTGCTCATCTGCCGCTCCGAGCGCAAGGCGCTCGCGATCGAGGCCGCGGTGAAGGACCGCGTGAACTTCAAGATCGGGCTCTTCCACGAAGGCCTGCCACTCGTGCAACGCGACCGGCAGGCGGCCTGGTTTGCCGAGCCGGAGGGCGCGCAGCTCCTGCTCTGCTCGGAGATCGGCAGCGAGGGGCGCAATTTCCAGTTCGCGCACCATCTCGTGCTCTTCGACCTGCCGCTCAACCCGGGCGTGGTGGAGCAGCGCATCGGGCGCCTCGACCGCATCGGCCAGACCGAGACCATCCGCGTGCACGTGCCCTACCTGGTCGGCGCCGCCGACGAGTGCGTGGCCGAGTGGTATCACCGCGGCCTCGGCGCGCTCGAGACCCCGCTGCAGGCGGGCGACGATTACCACGCGGCTTTTCGCGAGCGCCTGCTCGAACTCGCGGTCAACTGCGTCGACAAGCGCTCGCGCACCACGCCGGAGCAACTCGACGCGCTCGTGGCCGACACCCGGGCCTTCCACGCCAAGCTCACGGAAAAGTTGCGCAAGGGCCGCGACCGCCTGCTCGAGCTGAACTCCTTCGACCGCCCCGTCGCCGAGCGGGTGATCGAGAAGGTGCGCGCGGCCGACGCCGACCCGTTTTTGCGCCGCTTCCTGCACGACCTGCTCGACCACTTCGGCGTGCGGGTGAAGGAGCACGAGGAGGGCGACGTGACGCTCGACGCGGCCCAGGCCTACGTGGAGGGCTTCCCCGCCATCCCCCGCGACGGTCTGCTCGCCACCTACGACCGGCGGCGCGCGATCGCCCGCGAGGACATCGCCTTCCTCTCCGCGGATCATCCGCTCGTGCAGGACAGCATCGACCTGCTGGTCGACTCGCCCGCCGGCACCACGGCCTTCTGCACCCTGGCGTCGGCCAAGCCGAACCTGCTGCTCGAGGCGGTCTTCGTGCTCGAGACCGTCGCGGACGCGCGCTGGCAGGTGGACCGCTTCCTCGCGCCCACGCCGGTGCGCGTGTTGCTCGACATCCACGGTCGCGACCTGAGCGACGACGAGGACACGGACGCGGCGCTGGAGGAGATCGAGGACGCGCCCCTGCCGCGCTTCCTGGAGAAACCGGGCTTCAACGCGCACCTCCTCAAGAACCTCGTGGAGGCGGCGACGGAGAAGGCTCAGGAACGCACCAAGGGGCTCAAGCAAGCGGCGCGCGAAGCCGCGGCGGCGGCCCTGACGGCGGAGCTGCAACGCCTGGTCGATCTGGCCAAGGTCAACGACCACGTGAGCCCGAGGGAGATCGAGCTCGCGAAACGCCAGGTGCTGCAAACGCGGACCGCCATCGAGCAGGCGCGGCTCCGGCTCGACTCGCTGCGGATGATCGTCGCGGGAAATTAGCCCGCGTGTTTCGCCCTAAATTCGGCCATGCCCGAGGCGTCGACGCGGGCGGCATCCGCAAGCGGACGCCCTACCGCGAGCCTGCGCTTGCCGGCGCGGGCTCAAGGCGCAGGAGGCGACCGGCCTGCTCGTCGGTGAGCACGTAGAGGTGGCCGTCCGGGCCCTGGCGCACGTCGCGGACGCGTTGTCCGATGGGCAGGGATTCCTGCCCGAGCACGCGCCCCTCGGCGTCGAGGCGGATGCGACGCACCTCCTTGCCCACCAGACCGCCGGAGAAGAGGTCGCCGCGCCACTCGGGGAAGGCCTCGCCGGTGTAGAAGGCGAGGCCGCTCGGCGCCTGCGCGGGCGTCCAGACCACGAGCGGGTCGACCATGCCAGGCCGGCTGGTTTCGCGGCTGATGGTGCCGAAGGTGTATTCGATGCTGTAGGTGACGAGCGGCCAGCCGAAGTTGGCCCCGGGCGCGAGCAGGTTGAGCTCGTCGCCACCCCGTGCGCCGTGCTCGTTGGCCCAGATGCGTCCGCTGACGGGATCGCGCGCGATGCCCTGGATGTTGCGATGACCGTAGGACCAGACGAGCGGGTCGGCGCCGGCGCGGCCGACAAAAGGATTGTCCGGCGGAGCGGAACCATCGTCGCGCAGGCGAAGCACCTTGCCGAGCTGGCTGCCGAGCATCTGGGCCTGTTCGCGGACGAGCGCGCCGTCGAGGCGCGTGGGCGGGTTGCCGCCGTCGCCGAGGGCGAGGAGCAGGGTGCCGTCGGGCAGCCAGAGCATGCGCGAGCCGAAATGCTGGAAGCGCGGCTTCAGGGGCGTGACGGCATGCACGAGCTCGATGTCGCGGAGCGCGGTGGCGTCTTCGGAGAGGCGGCCGCGCACGAGGCGCGTGCCGTTGGCCTCGCGCGTGCCGGCGGCATAGGTGAGGTAGACGAAACGGTTTTGGGCGAAATCCGGGTGCAGGCTCACGTCCATCAGGCCGCCTTGGTTGATGGCGACGAGATCGGCGAGGCCGTCGAGGGGCTTGGCGACCAGGGCTCCGTCGCGCAGGAGCCGGAGACGGCCGGGCCGCTCGGTGATCAAGGCCTCGCCGGAGGGCAGCCAGACGATGGCCCAAGGATGCTCGAGGCCGCCGACCACGGGCACGGCGCGCCAGCCGGTGGCGACGGGCGCGGAGCCCGTGGGGACGATGGGCCCGGAGGGGGTGCGCATCATCCAGGCGGCGGTGCCGGCGAGGAGGAAAAGCGCGAGGACCAAAACCCAGGCAAGTCGGCGGCGGGCGGCGGTTTTCATGCGGGAGGCTAGGCGCTTGCCCCGGTGCGTCAAGGGGGCCGACTCCGGATGAGGGGCCGACAAGGGAGGCGCGGCCGGGGATTGACGCCGCCCGCGCGGTGCATGCGCTGCCCGCATGACCAAGAACGAGATCGCCGCGGTGCTGGAGGAGATCGGGCTCCTGCTCGAGCTGGAGGGGGAGAATCCTTTCAAGACCCGCGCCTACCAAAACGGTGCGCGGGCGCTGGAGGCGATGGAGGGCGACGAGTTTTCCGCGCGCGTGGCGGCGGGCACGCTCGGCGAGTTGAAGGGCTTCGGCGAGGCGCTGGTCGACAAGATCACCAAGCTGCATGCGGCGAGCGAGCCGGCCGGGCTGGAGTTTTACGCCAAGCTGCGCGCGCGCATCCCGGACGGCGTGATCGCGCTGCTCGAGGTGCCGGGACTGGGGCCGAAGAAGATCAAGGCGCTGCGCGAGCAGCTCGGCGTGGAGTCGCCGGAGCAGCTGGAGGCGGCGTGCAAGGCCGGGCGCGTGGCCGGTCTCGCGGGCTTCGGCGAGAAGACGCAGGCGAAGCTGCTCGAGGGTCTGGCCAACCGCGCCGCCTACGGGAAGCGCCACCTCTGGTGGGACGCGGCCGCGGTGGCCGGGCCCATCGTCGCGGGGCTGCGCGCGCTGCCGCAGGTGCGGCGCGCGGAGGCCGCGGGCTCCTTGCGGCGCGGCGTGGAGACCGTGGGAGATCTCGATTTCATCGTGGCGGCGGACGTGGGCGAGGCGGGCGCGGTGACGGCGATCACCGAGTGGTTTTGCACGCAGGCCGGAGTGAAGGAGGTGACGGCGCGCGGGGAGACGAAGGCCAGCGTGCGCTTCGCGAGCGGTCTTCAGGCGGACCTGCGCATCGTGCCGGAGGAGCAGTTCGCCTTCGCGCTGCACCACTTCACGGGCTCGAAGGATCACAACGTGGCGATGCGGCAGCGGGCGCTCGCGCGCGGACTCTCGCTCTCGGAGTGGGGCCTCGTGCCGGAGGCCGGCGAGGGCACGGCGAAGGAAAAGGCGGAGCGCGGGCTGAGCCTGCGCGCCGAGACGGAGGCGGAATTGTTCGCGCACCTCGGGATGGATTTCGTGCCGCCGGAGCTGCGCGAGGCGATGGGGGAGATCGAGGCGGCCGCGCTGGCGCGCGAGACGACCAAGGACCAGGCCCGCGGGCCGGGCGCGCGCGCCCTGCTGCCGCGCTTGATCGAGCCCGGCGACCTGCGCGGGGCCTTTCACAACCACACGACCGAGTCGGACGGGCGCAACACGCTCTCGGAGATGGTCGCGGCGGCGAGCGCGCTGGGCTGGGCTTACCTCGGGATCGCGGACCACTCGAAGGCTTCGTTTCAGGCGCGGGGCCTGGACGAGGCGCGGCTTGCGGCGCAGGTGGCGGCGGTGCGAAAGCTAAACGCCAGCGGTCAGGCGGGTCTGCGGGTGTTTGCCGGCGTGGAGTGCGACATCCTGCCGGACGGACGGCTCGACTACGACGACGCCACCTTCGCCGCGCTCGGGCTCGACTACGTGGTGGTCTCGGTCCACAGCGCGATGACCCAGGGCGAGGAGGAGATGACGCGGCGCATCATCCGCGCGATCGAGCACCCGCGGGCGACGATGCTGGGCCACGCCACCGGGCGTATCCTGTTGCGGCGGGAGGGCTACAAGGTCGATCTCGCGAAGGTCATCGACGCGGCGATCGCGAATCGGGTTATCATCGAGCTCAACGCGCACCCCAACCGGCTCGACCTCGACTGGCGTTGGTGGCGGCGCGCGGCGGAGCGCGGCCTGATGTGCGCGATCAACCCCGACGCCCACGACGCCGAGGGCCTGGCGCACGTGGCCGAGGGCGTGCGCGTGGCGCGCAAGGGCTGGCTGGAGCCCGAGCAAGTGCTCAACACCCGCGACGTGGCGGGCGTGGAGCGCTGGTTCGCCGAGCGCAGGTGAACGATGCGGCCGCTTGACCGTTGCCTCCCAAGCGCACCGGTCGGGGAAGGGTCGGAGTTGGCGGCGGGGGGCCGTGGTGTCGGCCCGGGGGACTTGGTCTGTGCCGCGACGCGGGGAGAGAGCTTGGGCGAACGGGGCGCCGGCACGACGGAGCGCGTGGGGTGCATTCGGAGGGACGCGGGGGCCGAACCCCATTGCCACGCGGAGCCCGGGCCCGGTTGGGCGGCGGACCAAGCGAGGTTATGCTGGAGGGTCAACGGGACCCCCGGGGTCCTGCATCCCTAAAACCCTAAAACACCACCTACACATGAGTGCGAAAGACAATCAGCAGCAGGACGCGAATCGCGATCCCATGACCGGCGAACCCCGCTCGCATCCCGTCGGCACGGGCTTGGGCGCGGCGGCGGGCGGAGCGGCCGCGGGCGCGGCCACCGGCACCGTGGCCGGTCCGGTCGGCACCACCATCGGAGCCGCGGCCGGCGCCGTGGTCGGCGGCCTCGCGGGCAAGGCCACCGCCGAGAAGTTTAATCCCACCGAAGCCGGCGAGATGCGCCGCTTCCTCGACTACACCGTCGTCGACCGCGAGGACTCCCGGATCGGCACCATCGACGCCGTCTGGCAGGACCACAGCAACCAGCCCGCCTATGTGGCCGTGCGCACCGGTTGGCTCGGCTTTGGCAAGGCGCACGTCGTGCCGGCCCAGCGCGCCGAGGTGAACGAGTCCAAGAAAACCGTCCGCCTCCCCTACCTGGCCGACGAGATCAAGAGCGCGCCGAGCTTCGACTCCCAGGAGGACATCACCGAGGAGGCCGAATACACCATTTCGTCCCACTACGGGATCGGCCGCGATTGGAACCAGCCGATGCGCGGCTCCGAGGGCTACGAGGGCCGCGAGCGGGAAGACCTGCGCGAGATCGACACCACGACCACGGCCGAGCCGACCATGCAAGCCGGCGAGCGCGACGAGGCCCGGATGCGCTTGAACCAGGAGCAGGTGGAGGTGGGTAAGCGCGAGGTGCAGTATGGCGGCGTGCGCCTGCGCAAGGTCGTGCGCACCGAGACGGTCAACGTGCCCGTCGAGCTGCAGCGCGAGGAGATCCACCTCGAGCGCACGCCGGTGAGCGGCGAAGTGACGGCCGATTCCGACATCGGCATGACGCGCGACGGCGAGGACATCTTCATTCCCCTCCGCCGCGAGGAGGCCGTGATCGAGAAGTCGATCGCCGCCAGCGAGGAAGTGCGCGTGTCGAAACGTCGCGAGACCGAGCGCGAGAACGTGCGCGAGGAGGTGCGCCGCGAGGACGTGCAGATCGAGCACGAGACCGGCGCCGGCGGCGAGCGTCGCCTCTAAGCCGCGCCCCTTCGGTCGGCATCTCCCCTTCGGTTTTCGGAACAGCGCGCCGCAGACGCTTCGGCGCGCTTTTTCTTTTGCGGCTTTCCGCGCTCCTCAGCCGCCTGGAGTCACCGCTAGGCCGAGGCCTCGCGGGAGCCTTTGCGCTGCGTCGCGCCGGCGCCTTTGGCCACCCGGCCGGCGAAAGGTGCGGTGGTCTGATCTTCGCCATCCGCGGACGAAGCCATCTCCGGGTGGAGCGTGTTCCTCACCATCCGTCGCAGCGCGCGCGACGACACCCGCACATTCGCCGAGAGACGCCAGAAACCCCGGTTCGCCGGGTGATGGGCAAACTCCTCGACCTCGTAGGAGAACTCGCGAAAGCGCCGCAAGCGTCCCACGCTCCGCACAAAATCCAGATCCGCCGCGAAATAATTCGGCCAGAGGAAACGCACCAAGGGAGCCACCAGACGCGCGTGAGGATAAAGGCAGCGACTCAGGACCACATCCGTATAACGCTCCGGCGCGATGCCCTGTGTTTCGCAATAGAGTTCGGCAAAGGTCTTTTCGGTCATGACGGAGGGGGAGGTTTTTTGGGCCGGGGTGAGGAAGAAACCGAAGTCGCTAAACCGGAGCCTGCCAAATCAGGCCCTTAGCTCAACCGTCAACCGACCGGGCCGCCTAGGCAAGTGTGTCTGGTGAAACTTTCCCATGACGCCATAGGCCGATTCTCCCTCTTCTAGGTATTAAACCCTAACCGCCCCTGCGCCACCGGGACACCTCACTCGCCCACTCCGCTCCCCGCGTCGCTCAGCCAGCGCTCCCGCCAGCCCTGCACCGTTTCCACGAAACCCAGCAGCCCCACCGGCTTCACAAAGTATCCGTCCGCCCCCAGTCGCTCCGCTTCCGAGCGGTCCTTTTCCTGGTTCGACATGCTCACGATCAGCACCGGCAACCCGACGAACTCCGGCCGCGCCCGCACCCAGGCCAATACCTCCAGCCCCGAACAACGCGGCATGGACAGATCGAGCAACACCAGCGCCGGCAGGGGAAAGCGCCCTCGATCCGCGAATTCGCCTTCGCCCGAAAGATACCGGATCGCCTCCTCCCCGTCCTGCACCACGTTCAAACGCTGCGCCATCTTCGCGCGGCGCCAGCAGAGATTCATCAGCACGGCGTCATTCTCGTCGTTCTCGGCGTAAAGCACCACCTGAGCGACCGGCGCGCCTGATTGAAAAGCTTGGTTCATTGGGCGGAGGGAAGTTCCAGAATGAAGCGGCTGCCTTGGCCGGGCATCGAGGTGAAGCTCACCCCGCCGCCCATGCGTTCGGCCGCCCGGCGCACCACCGCAAGCCCGATGCCGGTGCCCTCGTATTCGGTGTGGAAGCGCTCGAACATGCCAAAAATCTTCCCGCGGGCGGACTCCGCCACGCCGATGCCGTTGTCCTGCACATGCAGGCGCGCACGCCCCTCGATCGTCTCCCCCTCCACGACCACGCGGGGCCGCACGCCGGGCGCGACAAATTTGACCGCGTTGCCCAGCAGGTTTGACACGCACTGCACCAGCGCGGCCTCGTTGCCGAGCACGCGCGGCAGGCGCCCCCGCACCACGATGTCGGCCCGCGAGACGTGGAACTGCGGGTAGCTCTCCACCACGCCCTCCACCAGCGCCTGCATGTCGACCGGCAAGAGCGGCAACTCCATCCGCGAGGCGCGACTGTAGACCAGCACGTCCTGCGTCAGCCGGTCCATGCGCCGCGCCGCGCCGATGATGCGCCGGAGGTAATCGTGTCCCTCCGGCCCGAGCCGCTCGCCGCACTCCTCCGCAAGCAACTCGCCAAAGCTCGTCATCGCCCGCAGCGGCGCCCGCAGATCGTGCGAGATGCTGTAGGAAAAGCCTTCCAGCTCGGCGACCGTCTCGCGCAACCGCGCCGTGCGCTCCGCCACCTGCCGCTCCAGCTCGGCCCGGCGCTCCGCCAGGGTCTCGCGCGCCTTCACCAGCTCGGTGATGTCGACGATCGTGCCGAGAAACCGCCGCGGCCGCGCATCCTCGAAATACACCCGACCGCTCGCGCGCAGCCAGCGGTCTCCCTCGCCCACGCGATACTCCTCGTCGTAGGCGCCGCCCTCGCCCGCCCGCAGCGCGCGCCGCACCGCCTCGTCCACCCTCGCCCTGTCCTCCGCGTGCACCCGGTTGAGAAAGCTTTGATAGTCGTCTCGCCCGCCCTCGGGCACGCCGAGCAGGTCGCGCCCGCGCTGGTTCCAGATCACGCGGTCCCCGGCGAGATCGTAGTCGAAGGTGCCCAGCCGGGCCGCGTCGATCGTCGCGCGCAGGCGCTCCTCGCTCTCGTGGATCTTCCGCTCGGCCTCCGCCACCGCCATCTCGCTGCGGGCCCGCTCCACCAGCGGCCACACCCGCGCCATCACCGTCTCCACCAGGACGAGCTCCGCCGCATTCCAGCTGCGCGCGCCGACGGCCCGCAGCCGCAGCGAAGCGATCCAGCGACCGTCCCGGCCGAAGGGCGCGATCACCCACGCTCCCTCGCCGTCCCGTCGCGTCACCCGCTGCGAATCCGCGCTCTCCCTCTCCACCTCCGTCCACTCCGCATCCGGATCCGTCGGCGCGGTCTCCACCCCGGAGCATCGCCAGCGCAACTCGCACCCGGCCCGCCTCAGGCCCTCGCCCATGCGGAAAAAGCCGCACTCGGCGAGGCCCAGATGGGCGCCGAGGCCGGAGGCCGCGGCGGCCAGGATCTGCATCGGGTCGGACACCGTGGACAGCGCCTCGTTCAACCCGTTGAGAAACCGCAGATCGAGGTCGGCGCGTTTGCGCTCGTCGATGTCGATCTGGATGCCCGCCATCCGGCGCGGCCGCCCGCGCGGCGAGTAGGTGCAGCGCCACTTGCCTTCAAACCAGCGCCGCTCGCCGCTCGGCAGCACCACGCGAAACTCGTGGGAAAACTCCTCCGCCCGGCGCAGGAAACAAGCCCGCAAGCGCGCCTCCAGCTCCGCCGCGTCCTCCCCTTCCAGACGCAGCAGCCAGGCGCGATAGGTTTTGCGAAACTCGCCCGGCTCCAGCCCGTAGAGCACCTCCAGCTCCGGCGAACACTGCACCTGGCCGGAGGGGATGTCCCACTCGAAGGTCCCGATCCGCCCGGCGCGCAAGGCCATCTCCAGGTGGCGCCGCCCGCGCTCCAGGCTCTCGCGCTCCTCGCGTTCGTCGGTGATGTCGATCACCGAGCCCACGGAGCCGACATAGGCTCCGTGCAGCATGCGCGGGGACACGGTGTCGAGCATCCAGCGGTGGACCCCGTCGTGGCGCCGTAGACGGTAGTCGAGCCGGCCCCCGGCGCGCGAGGCCACCATCGCGGCAAACTCGATCCTCACCCGCTCGCGGTCCTCCGGGTGCACGGCGTCGATCCAGCCGTGGCCCATCGCCTGCCCGCGGGCCTGGCCGGTGAATTCGAACCAGCGCTCGTTCAGGTAGGAACAGGCGCCGTCCTCCTCGCAGAACCAGAAGATGAAGGGCGAATGCTCCGCCACGTGCCGGAAGCGCTCCTCGCTCTCGCGCAGGCGCGCCGCCGCCTCGCTGCGTTCGCTCGCGCGGCCGAGATGGATGCGCAGGCGCGCCCGCAGCTCGCGCGGCGTGAGCGGCTTTTCACAGTAGTCGTCGGCCGCTTCGATCTCCGCCTCGTCGCCGCCCGGACCGACCAAGACCACCGGCGGGCAACGAAGGCCCAGCTCGGCGCGCAGCCGCGCCGTCCAGGCACCGCCCTCGCGCCCGCCTTCGCCGCCCGGCAATCCGGCCGCCGCAAAAATCACCCGCGGGCTCCCGCCTCGCAAGGCCTCGAGCGCCGCCGCCGGATCGGCAAACACCGCCACGTCGCAATGCGCCGACAAAGCCCCCCGCACGAGATCGCCAAACGCCGGATCCCCGTCGACCACGCACACCCCCGCCCGCCGCGCCTGCTCGCCGGCCGCCGAAGGCGGCGGCACGGAAGAACGCAGGACGAGCGACTCGATGGGGAGCTTCACGATCGGGGCGGAGGATTTTTTTCGGGAAAAGGCGAGGAGGACGGGGGCGCGGGGGACACGCGGGCATCAACCCTTCAGGCGCACCGAGCCCGGGGGCGGCTCGTTGATCACCGCCCAGAAGACGCCGAGGTCGCGGATCGCCTCGAGAAAATCGACGAACTCGATCGGCTTCACCACGTAGGCGTTGACCCCGAGCGCATAGCTGCGCGCCACGTCGGTCTGCTCGCGCGAGGCGGTGAGCATCACCACCGGCAGGTTCTCCAGCTCGGGCTCCTTGCGGATCAGGTCGAGCAGCTCCACCCCGTCGATCTTGGGCAGCTTGAGGTCGAGCAACACGACCGCGGGATTGCCCTTGGGACGATCGGCGTAGACGCCCTGGCGCGTCAGGTAGTGCCAGGCCTCCTCGCCGTTTCGCGTCACCACGACCTCGTTGGCGAGGCGGGTGCGGGCGAGCGCGCGCAGCGAGAGGTCGAGATCGCGCGGGTTGTCTTCTACGAGCAGGATCGGTTTAAGCATACAAGGGATTGGATGGAGAGGGTGTCTTGGGAAGGGAGAAGGAGAAGGTGGCGCCCGCGCCCGGACGGCCCTCGGCCCACACGCGCCCGCCGTGGCGCATGATCACACGACGCACGCTGGCCAGCCCGATGCCCGCGCCCTCGAACTCGTCCCAGTCGTGCAAACGCTGGAACATGCCGAAAAGCTTCTCCGTGTAGCGCGGATCGAAGCCCACGCCGTTGTCGCTCACGTGCACCACATGCTCCGCGGCGGTCTCCTCGGACCGCAGCCCGATGATCGCGAGCTCGCGCGGACGGGTGAACTTGACCGCGTTTTCCAGCAGGTTTTGCAGCGCCCGGCGCAGCATGGACTGGTCGCCGTGCACGCTCGGCAGCGGCTCGACGCGCCACTCGACCCGGCGCGTCTCCGGCTCGATCTTGAGCAGGCGGATCACCTCGGCCGCGAGTCCGTCCAGGGCCACCTCGCTGATCACCATCTCCACCCGCCCCATGCGGGAGAAGCCGAGGATGTTGTCCACCAGCTGCCCCGCGTAGCGCGAGCCGTCGAGCACATGCCCGAGGAACTCCAGCCCCTCCGCGTCGAGCAGGTGGCCCTTGTCGGCCTTGAGCAGCTCGGCGTAGCCGCGGATATGGCGGAAGGGCGCGCGCAAATCGTGCGAGACGGTGTAGGAAAAGTTCTCCAGCTCGCGGTTGGTGCGCGTGAGCTCCTCGCTCAGCCGCGCCAGGCGCTCCGCCCCGCGCAGCACGATGTCGACCACCGCGACGCGAAACTCGCGGGCGGTCTCGATCTCGGCCGCCGACCAGGGCCGCGAACGCCCGCGCACCAGCTCGCGCCAGCTCTCGAAGCTCTTGCGCGGGTGCAGGCGCTCCGTCGGCGTCGTCCCGGGCGCCACCGACTTGGTGGGATCTCCGCCCCAGGTCACCGTCTGCACCAACTCGGGGCGAAACCAGAGCACCCAGCTGCGCCGCAGGCGCGAGATCGAGAGCGCGAGCAGGCCGCTCGCCTCCACGGCGTGCGCCCCCGCGGCGGGAAAATCCCGTGCCAGCGAATCGCTCGCCACCACATCCTCCTCACCCCGCGCATCCAGCCATTCGACGAGCGCGAGCAGCTGCGGCGCCGCGGGCCTGCGTCCATAGCCCGCCACCCGGCCGTCCTCCACCACCGCCGCGCCCTCGGCGCCGACCAGACGCAGCAGATCCTCGCGCACCGAGTCGATACCCTCGAGCAGCCGCTCATGCCGCGCCAGACCCGCCACCACCGGAGTCAGGATCGCCTGCAACCGGGTGCGCTGCGCGAGCCCCTCGGCCTGCTCCCGCGCCGCGAGCTGGAGCGAGAGCGCCTGCGCGAAAAGCGCGCAGGCCCAGCGCGCCGCGAAGGGCACGCGCCGCGGCTCGGCGTTGTGACAGGAAACGAGGCCCCAAAGCCGACCCTCGCGCATCAGCGAGATCGAAAACGAGGCGCCCGTGCCCATGTTGCGCATGTATTCGCGGTGCACGGGCGAAACGCTCCGCAACGTCGCCAGGCTCAGATCGAGCGGCGGCTCGTCGCGACCGGCCAGGGCGCGCAGGGGCACCGGCTCGTAGGCCGCGTCCGCGATCAGGCGCAGACGGTTCAACTCGTAGAGAGCGCGCGCCTGGCGCGGAATGTCCGAGGCGGGAAAATGCAGGCCGAGATAGGAGGGCAGCCGGTCGTTGAGATCCTCCGCCACCACCCGGCCGTTCCAGTCCGCGTCGAAGCGATACACCCGCGCGCGATCAAAGCCCGTCAACGCGCGCACCTCCCGTGCCGCGAAACCGAGCAACGCCTCCACGTCGCCCAAGGTCTCCATCTGCCCAAGCAGAGCCTCCAGGTGCCCGTGCGCATCGAGCGGCGCATCGGCCTCGGCCTGGGAAAGCTCCTCGCCCTCCACGATGATTCGCCCCCCGCGGCGGTGCGCGAGCACCGCGTAGATCGGAGCGCCGGCCCCGCCCGCGCCCGCCCAACGATCGACCAGGGTGGCGCCGCGTTCGAAGCGGACCTCTTCGGAGGCGAGGCGCACGCGACCGGCCAGATCTCCGCCGATCAACTCGTCCAGCGTCGCGCCCAGCACGCCGCGCAGCTCGCGCGAAAAGACCGCGCCGCAGTTCTCGCTCGCCTGCACCACCCGGCCGCCGGCTTCGTCGACCGCGAGCAGAAAGCCCTGGGGCTGGATGCTCCCCGCGAGGTGGATCGGCTCGCGATCACAGGCGGAAAAATCCTCCGGGCTCGCGTGACTGTCCGCGCCGGGCCTCACACCGCGCGCGCCTCCCGCCGCGCGACAAACCAATCGGCCAGCTTGTCGAAAGTCTCCGCGGCCGAGCGCAGGATCAGCTCATCGTTCTCCGGCGAGGAATGCCGGCTCAGCTCCACACCAAACTCGCGCCAGCGCGCGCCCACGTCCCCCTCGTAGCTCCGGAAATAACGGTCGCCCTCGCCCTCGGGCACGCCGAGCCGCTCGCGCAGATGCCGGGTGATGAACTGGCCCCCCAAGGTCGAGCCCTCGAGCACGTAGCACACGCCAAGCAGCTCCGCGCGCGTCGCGCCGGCGGGCAGTTGCGCCTCGGTGCAACGGGGCAACGCGGCGCGCGCCTCGGCGTCCAGCCCGAGACACTCCAGGTCCTTCGCCAGCCAGGGCGTTTTCTCGCGCCCCGCCCGCAGCGGATCGGCCGCCGGGAGCAACTTCGCCAGCCGCTCCTCCCAGGCCGACACGAAACCATAGAGCCCTTCAAGAAGCGCTCGGTGCTGGGCGCGACTCGCCGGCAGACCGGCAAGGGCCTCCAGTCGATCGTGGCGGGCACGGGTTTCTCTTTTCAGACGTTCGAGGAGCATGGGCGGACCGACGCCAGCAAAGCTCACGACGGAAAAAAAAGGGCGGTCGTTTCAGGAGCCCGGAGCGGCTTTGTCTATCCCGAATTCAGGTCAAATTTTAACCCCCGATCCGCCAGCCATTAGAAGGCAAAAAAAACCCGGCGCCACGACGTAAAATCGCGCTCAAATTTTGCCGGTAGTCGCTCTAAATCGACGATTTCCGTAAGGAAGCATCGGGGAGATTCCCTAAGGAATCGCTCCCCTAGGTAGAAGCCGTTCGCCCCGGCCTTGGCACCCGCTCTCGCCACCGTGGTCCAAGCCGCCATATCCTCCCCCGACTCCGAATGCGCTCCTCGCTCTTTTTAGCCGTGCTCTCCGCCTTCGCCACCTGCCTTCTCGGCGCATCGGCAAGTTACGCACAGCCCCTCGCCCTCCAACCCGGCGAGCGGCTCGACTACCGCGTGACCTGGGGCCCCCTCGGCCGCGCCGGCGATCTCTCGATCCTCGCGACCCGTGCCGGCGATTCGGCCCAGCCGCTCACCGAGGTCGTCGTGCGCACCTCCTCCGCCGGCCTCGTGCGCATGCTCTACTCCTTCGACGGCGAGGCCCGCTCCCTCTTCGACCCCGAGGACGGCCGCCTGCTCTCCGCCACCGCGACCACCCGCGCCAAACGCAAAAACACCCGCGCCACCATCACCCTCGACCACGAGAGCGCCAGCGCCCGCTACGTCGACCACCTCGACGCCTCGCGCAACACCGAGGTCGCCCTGCCCGAGGGCCGCGCCATGGACCTCGTCACCAGCCTCGTCGAGGCCCGCGCCTGGGATCTGCGCCCCGGCGACGTGCGCGAGGTCTCCATCCTTTTCGACGACGAGTTCTACGACCTCAGCCTCCACGCGCTCCGCTACGAGACCGTGCGCACCGAGCGAGGTCGCCGCGAGGCCCTGCTCGTAACCCCGCGCATGGACGAGAAACCCCGCGGCATCTTCAAGCGTGGCGGCGAGGTCCGCGTCTGGCTCGACCGCGCACCGCCCCACCTGCCCCTGCGCTTCGAGGTGCAGACCCGCGCCGGCACCGCCGTCGCGCTGCTCACCGACTACCGCCCGCCCGCGGCGCCCCTCGTCGCCGCCCCCCGCGCCACCTCGCATGCTTCCTACGCGATTTCCCCTCCGGAAACGGTGAAGCAGCTTTGAAAAGCGGCGGCTCAGGCGGATTTTCGGCGCCACCATCGGGGGGATTCCCTTGCGTGGTCCGCGCTCGCCCCGCCCCGCCCGCCGCATGCTCGCCTCCTTTCGCCTTCGCGCCCTTCCGGCGCTTGCGCTGCTCGTCTTGCTCGCCGTCTCCCCGGCCGCTTACGCCTTCATCGACCGCGACGGCGACGGAGTGAACGACCTCTGGGCCGCGCGTCACGGCGGCAAGCTCCCGCCCCACGAGGACGCCGACGGCGACGGCGTCTCCAACCTCGCCGAATCCATCGCCGGCACCGATCCTCGCGACCCCGCCTCGCGCCTCCACCTCCGTTCCCTCGAGCACCCGGCGCCCGGCCGCGCCCGCCTGCGCTGGCCCTCCGTCCCGGCCAAGCTCTACCGCATCCAGGCCTCCACCGACCTCGCCACTTGGATCACGCTCGCCCCCACCGCGCTCGGCGACGGCTCGGAACTCTCGCTCGAGCTCGACCTCACGCGCACCTACCAGGGCGGCGACTTCGCCGTCTCCCGCTGGGAGAACCTCGGCTCCTCCACCTGGATGTGGCAGCTCAAGAACGATCTGGTCGCGAAAAACATCCCGCCCACTCGCATCCTCTCCCGCCCCACCCTCGCGACCTCGCCGACCTCGCCCAACCTCGACCGTTACGGCCAGCATACCCGCGGCTGGATCGTGCCGCCCGCGGACGGCCAGTATCGCTTCTTTATCGCTGGCGACGATTCCTGCGAATTCTGGCTCTCCACCAGCGCCAACCACTCGGCCGCCACGCGCGTCGCCTTTGTCGAGGGCTGGACCGCCGTCGGCGAGTGGACCAAGTATCCGTCGCAAAGCTCGGCGCTCATCACCCTCCAAGGCGGCCGCCCCTACGCCTTTGAACTCTTCCACATCGAGGGCGAAGGGGGCGACCACGTCGCCGTCGCCTGGACCGGCCCCGGCCTCGACCCCGACAAGGAGCCCATCGCCGCCCGCTACCACGCCACCGATCCGCGGTCGCTTTCCGAACGCATCGCCGCCGCCGGCGGCCGCGTCTTCTACCGCGTCACCGTCGAGGATATCGACAGCGACGGCGACGGCCTGAGCGACCACGACGAGCTCTTCCTCGGCACCGATCCGCACGATCCCACCACCCAGCCCCGCGTGCCCGACCTCGAGGCCGCCCTCGCCCGCCTCAACTCCCGCGACCGCCTCACCCTCGGCAGCTCCTCGCCCCGCGCCTACGAGACCGGCGCGCTGCCGGCCACCGCCACGATCTTCCGCTCCGGCAACCTCGGCCCCGTCACCGTGCGCTACACCGTCTCCGGCACCGCCACGCCCGGCGTCGACTACGTCGCGTTGCCCGGCCAGATCACCGTGCCCGCCGGCGCCTCGCGTATCGATTTTTCCCTTACACCGCTGCCCGACGCGCTCGTCGAGCCGCCCGAGACCGTCGTCATCACCCTGCTGCCCGATCCCGCCTTCGA
>JAUVVA010000092.1 GCA_030604905.1 Verrucomicrobiota bacterium
CTCCAACGACGACTTCATCCGCACCACCGAGAAGCGGCACAAGGACGTCGTCGCGCGCCTGCTCCAGCAGCTCTTCGACCAGGGCGAGATCTACAAGGCCGAATACAAGGGCTTCTACTCGACGCGGCAGGAGCAGTTTCTCCAGGAGAAGGACCGCAACCCGGACGGATCCTGGCCGGAGATCTTTGGCGAGGTGACCGAGATCACCGAGTCGAACGACTTCTTCAAACTCGCGAAGTATCAGGACTGGTTGATCCAG
The DNA here is from genome assembly GCA_030604905.1 of Verrucomicrobiota bacterium. Classification (GTDB taxonomy): domain Bacteria; phylum Verrucomicrobiota; class Verrucomicrobiia; order Opitutales; family Opitutaceae; genus IMCC26134_A. Next base: position 260 of record JAUVVA010000092.1, read on the forward strand.
TTTCTGAAGGAGAACGAGAGCTTCATCTTCCCGCGCTACCGCCAGAAGCAGGTGCTGGAGTTTCTCTCCGAGCCGCTCAACGACCTCTGCATCTCGCGCCCGAAGGAGCGTCTCGAATGGGGCATCCCGCTGCCCTTCGACACCCACTACGTGACCTACGTGTGGTTCGATGCGCTGGTGAACTATTTCTCGGCGGTCGAGGGCAAGCCGGGCGTGTGGCCGGCCGACTTTCACGTGTTCGGCAAGGGCATCCTCGGGCCGCCGCGCGCGGGGTTGTGGCCGCTCATGCTCAGGGCCTGCGGCCTGCCGACGCCCAAGAGCATCCTCGCCCACGGCTGGTGGTCGATCAACGGGTCCAAGATGTCGAAGAGCACGGGCAACTTCGTCGAACCGATGGCCTTCGCCGAGCAATACGGCGTGGACGCGCTGCGCTTCTTCATGATCCGCGAGATGAGCGTGGGCCAGGACAGCGATTTTTCGCTCAACCAGTTCCTCGCCCGCTACAACGCCGAGCTCGCGAACAACCTGGGCAACCTCGTCAACCGCACGCTCAACATGACCAACCGCTTCGCCGGCGGCGTCGTGCCCGCGGGCGCCACCGAGGCCGAGATCGCCGCGGACGCGAACCTCGCGCCCGAGCGCGAGCTGCGCGCGCTCTGGGAAAAGACCCGCGAGGAGTTCATCACGCTCTGCGAGGGTTTCCAGTTCCACATCGCGCTGGAGCGGGCCTTCGCGTTCGTCACGGCCACGAATCGCTACGTCGAGCAACGAGCCCCGTGGAAGCTCGGCAAGTCCACCGAGGCCGCGGACCAGGCCTTGTTGAAAACCTCGCTCGCCACCATGGCCGAGGCGCTGCGTCTCGGCGCGAGCCTGCTGCCGGCGGTGATGCCGACCACGGCACAAAAGGTGTATGGCGTGCTCGGATACACGCCCGCCGGCGCCTGGCGCGAGCAGCTCGCCTGGGGCGCGGCGCTCACAGGCGCGAAGGTCGCCGAGACCGCGATCCTCTTCCCGCGCCCGCAGGCTCCGGAGGCGACGGCGAAGGCCTGAGTTTTAACCGCGGATTACGCAGATGGGCGCGGATCAAGGCGGACGCTTCTGATATCCGCGTTAGTCCGCGCCATCCGCGGTAAAAACCTTATGACCATCCTGCCAATCAAGCCCGCCCAGGACGCCTCGCCGGAGGCGCTGCGGGCGTTTTTGGCGGCGTGCCAGACGAAGGCGGTCGAGGACGGGGCGCCGGTGTTGGCGAGCATCACACTTGCGGTGTCGGCGCTCGATCCGCTGGCGGTGCTGGAGGCGATCTTCGAGCAGACGGAGCCGCATTTTTATGCGGAGCGTCCCTCGGAGCACAGCGCGATCGCGGGTGCCGAGGTGGCGCTGAGCGCGACGGCGAGCGGGCCGGGCCGTTTTGCGGCGATACAGCGCTTCATCGACGAGACGCTCGCGCGCACGGTCGCGGTGGGCGATGTCGCCGCGCCCTTTGGCGGGCCGCACTTTTTCGCGAGCTTCACCTTTCTCGATGAGGTGGAGCCCGGAGAGGCCTTTCCGGCCGCGCGCGTCTTTGTGCCGCGGTGGCAGGTGGCGCGCGCGGGTGAGGTGACGACCGCGGTGGCGAATATCGTGGTCGAGGCCGGCAGCGATCTCGACGCGCTGACGCAGCGCGTGTGGCGCGCGCATGGGAAGTTCGCACGCTTCGAGTTTGGTGAGGGTGGCATGGGCGTCTCGCCCATGGGATCGGCGCTCGGGAGTGGCACGGGCATCTTGCCCGTGGGTTCGGAAAAGGGGCATGGGCGTCCCGCCCATGCGGTGTCGGAACATGGGCGGGACGCCCATGCCACCCTCAATCCCACGGGCGGGACGCCCGTGCCACGGCGCTTCGCGCAGAGCGAGACCGGCGACTATCGCGCGGCGGTGCGGTGCGGGCTGGAGCGGATCGCCGCGGGGGAGTTTCAAAAGATCGTGCTCGCGCGGGCCATCGACCTCCAGGCCGACCGTGCGCTGCATCCGCTGGAAGTGCTCAACGGCCTGCGCGAGCGTTTCCCCGAGTGCTACGCCTTTTCGGCGGCGAGCGGCACGGGCCCCAGCTTCATCGGCGCCTCGCCCGAGCGGCTCGTGCGCGTGAGCCAAGGGGTGGTCGAGACCGAGGCGCTCGCCGGCTCGGTGCGCCGCGGCGCGGGCGCAAGCGAAGACGCCGCCCTCGCAGCGGGTCTGCTGCGCAGCGAAAAGGACCTGCGTGAGCACCGGCACGTGATCGACTCGATCACGCGTCGGCTGGAGCCGCTCGGCGTGCGGCTCGAGCACGCGTCCAATCCCGCGGTCCGAAAGCTCGCCAACGTGCAACATCTCCACACCGCGATGCGCGGCGCGCTGCCCGAGGGCGTGCGCCTGCTCGACCTCGTGTCGGTGCTGCACCCCACGCCCGCGGTCGGCGGCACCCCTCGCGAGGCGGCGGTGGCGCGCATCCGCGAGCTGGAGGGCTTTCCGCGCGGGCTCTACGCGGGCGCGCTCGGCTGGATCAACGCCCGCGGCGGCGGCGAGTTTTTCGTCGGTTTGCGCTCGGCCCTGGTCGAGGGGGAGCGGGCGCGGGTTTACGCGGGCGCGGGCATCGTGGCCGGCTCGGAGCCGGAACGCGAATGGGCCGAGACCGAGTTAAAATTCCAGGCGCTGCTGGCGGCGTTGCGGGGCTAGCGATTTCACCACAGATGTCACAAATGCAGCCAGATGAAGGCAGGATCGGAATTTCCGGCATCTGTGTTAATCTGTGTGATCTGTGGTTGATCCCATGAACCTCGATTTTCGAAACACGAACGCGCTGTGGTGCTCGGTGGCGGCGGAGACGCTGGCGCGCGCGGGGCTGCGGCACGCGGTGATTTCGCCGGGCTCGCGCAACACGCCGCTCACGATGGCGCTCGTCGCGCACCCGCGGATCGAGACCACGCCCGTGCTCGATGAGCGCTCGGCCGCCTTCTTCGCGCTCGGCATCGCCAAGCGCACCCGCGAGCCCGTGCTGCTGCTCTGCACCAGTGGTTCGGCCGGGGCCAACTACTTCCCGGCGGTGGTCGAGGCCAAGGAGAGCGGCTCGCCCTTGCTCGTCGTCACCGCCGACCGCCCGCCGGAGCTGCGCGACAGCGCCTCGGGCCAGACCATTGACCAACAAAAACTCTTCGGAAGTTTCGTGGACTTTTATCACGAGCTGGCCGTGCCGGAGCCGCGCGTGGAGCTGCTCAAGTATCTGCGCCAGACGCTCAGGCACGCGTGGGATCGCGCTCGCGCGGGCGGGCCGGTTCACCTCAACGCGCCCTTCCGCGATCCGCTGCCGCCCATTGAGGACGAGACGGCGAAACCGCTCGCGACCGCGGTCGACTGGGAGGCGTTTTTCGCGCAGCCGCCCGCGCCGGCGGCCGAGTATCCCCAGAAACTCGCGCTGCCGCCGGATTTCGTATCGAAGCGCGGCGTGGTGATCGCGGGCGTGGGTTTTGACGACGGCGCCTGTGCGGCGGAGCATGCCGCCGGCTACGGCTGGCCGCTGCTGGCCGACGCGATCTCGGGTGCGCGGTTGCGGCTCACGACGCGTGCGACCGTGGTCGCGGGCTACGACGCGATCCTGCGCGACGAGCGCGCGGCCGAGGCCTTGCGACCCGAGGTCGTGGTGATTTTTGGCGACGTGCCGACCAGCAAGGTGCTGCGCGCCTGGCTGGCGCGCCTCGACGCGCCGACGCTGCAGTTCACGCCGCAGGCGGGCAACCGTGACGCCGGGCATGGTCGCACCCGGCGCATCCGTGCGCGGGCCGAGGAGATGGACCGCGCGCCGCTGGTGTTTCGAGGCGCTCCGCCGGAGTGGGAGCAGGCTTGGGCGCGGGCCGAGGCGGCGGCGCAGGGCGTGCTCGCGCGGGCCGAGGACGAAGCCGGTTTCGAGGGCGCGTTCACGCGGGCGGTGGCGGAGACCCTTACGAGCGGGCAAAGCCTTCTCGTAGCGAGCAGCATGCCGGTGCGCGATCTCGAGTATCTCGCGCCGGTGCGGCGCGACGGCCCGCGCGTCTTCGCCAACCGCGGAGCGAACGGCATCGACGGCACGCTCTCGACCGCGCTCGGGCTGGCGCACGGCGGCGAGCCGGCGGTTTTGTTGAGCGGCGACCTCGCCTTTCTGCACGATACCAACGGCCTGCTGGTCGCGGCCAAGCTGCGCGGCTCGCTGACGGTGGTGTTGATCAACAATGCGGGCGGCGGGATTTTCGGGCATCTGCCGGTGGCGAAGTTTGAACCGCCCTTTGAGGAGTATTGGGCGACACCGCAGCGAGTGGAGATCGGCGCGCTCTGCGCGGCCTACTCGGTGCCGCATCGTGTCGTCGTAACGCCCGAGGAGCTGCGCGCGGCGTTGCGGGCGCAGGTGGGCGAGCCGGGTCTGCGCGTGCTGGAGGTGAAGACGGATCGAGCGCGCGACGTGGCGACGCGGCGCAAGCTCTTCGAGGCGGCGGCGCGCGCGGCCGGCGGGGCGTTGGGGGCCTGAGCGATGCGGCGGTGGCGAAGAACTTCGCCATCGCGAAGCATCGCCGTGGCGGGAAACCTGCATTCTGTTCCCGATGATGTCGGACCCATTGCGCATACTTCGGATTGAATCAGGCCCGCTGGATATCCGTCTGCACGCGCCCTTTGGGATCGCGGGCGGGGCGCAGGATCTCGCGCGCAACGCTCTGGTGCGCCTGGAGCTGTCGGACGGCTCGGTCGGCCTCGGCGAGGCGGCGCCGTTCCCCGCCTACAACGGCGAGACGCAGGAGCAGGCCCTGCGGGTATTGTCGGTCGCGGGCGGCGCGGTGGTGGGACGGGAGGCGAGCCTCGGCAAGTGGCGCCGGCTGGCGGAGGAGTTTCGCCGCGCGGGGGGCGGCTCCTCGGGCGCGGCCCAGTGCGCGTTTGAGATGGCGCTGCTCGACGCGCTGACGCGCCGGGAGGGGCTGCCTTTGTGGAGGTTTTTCGGCGGGGCCGGCACCGAGCTGGAAACGGACATGACCGTGACGACGGGCTCGCCGGAGGAGTCGGCGTCGGCGGCGGGCGAGATCCGCGCGCGCGGTATGCGGACGATCAAGGTGAAGGTGGGCGGCGCGGCCGGCCCGGCGCATGATCTGGCGCGGCTGCGAGCGATCCGCGAAGCGGCGCCCGAGGCGGCCTTGATCCTGGATGGCAACGCGGGGCTCTCGCGCGTGGCGGCGGCGGACCTGGTGCGCGGGCTGAAGGCCGCGGGTATCGCGCCGGTCTTGCTCGAGCAATGGCTGGCGAAGGACGATCACGCGGGGGCGCGGGAGCTGGCGGAGTTTTCCGGGTGGCGTCTGGCGGCGGACGAGGCGGCCTGCACGGCGGAGGATGTGGCGCGGCTGGCCGAGGCGGGCGCGGCGCAGGTGGTGAACATCAAGCTGATGAAGGCCGGTATCGCGGTCGCGCTCGATCTGGCGGAGGCGGCGCGGCGCGCGGGCCTGGGCTTGATGATCGGTGGCAACGTGGAGTCGCGCCTGGCGATGACGTGCTCGGCCTGTTTCGCGGCGGGGCTCGGCGGCTTCGAGTTTGTCGATCTCGATACGCCGCTCTTTTTGGCGGCGGATCCCTTCGCGGGCGGGATGCGTTATGAGGGGGCGCGGATTTCGCTGGGCGACATCTCGGCGGGGCTCGGGATGAGCTTGGCTTGAGCCTGGGTCGCGGGGGTGCTGCGTCGGGCGGCGGCGAGGCCGGCAAGGAGGGCGAGCGCGGTGGCGGCGAGCGAGGCGAGGAGGAGGCGGGGCATGCCGCCGAGGATGCCCGCGGGCGTGAGCATGATGAGGCCGCCGGCGGCGAGGGCGCCGAGGGCGCAGCCGAAGTGGTGGGCGAGGTGGGTGTCGAGCGCGTGGGCGCGGAGCGCAGCGGGCGCGAGGCTAGGCTGGACGAGCCGCGCGAGGGCGAGGTGGCGCGCCCCGGTGGCGGCGATGAAGACACCGATCGCGGAGAGGGCGGCGACGGTGGAGATCGGCGTGCGGAGCAGCAGGAGCGTGGCCAGCGTGGCGGCGGAGAGGCCGAGCGCGGTGGCATAGACTGCGGCGGGGGAGAGGCGGACGCGGAGGCGGTCGAGCAGGGGCGCGACCCCGAGGCTGAGCAGGGCGCCGAGGAGCAGGCCGGCGGGGATGTGAAGCTCGGTGTGGCCGGCGTTGAAGACGAGGAAGCCGGAGAGCACGGCGAGATAGGCGGCGCTCACGAACGCGAGGCAGGCGGTGGCGGCGTGGGCGAGAAGGAAGGCCCGGGGGCCGGGTGACCCACGCGACGAGGAGTGGGTGGGGCGTGGCTGGGGCGTGCCCCGTGAGGTGAAGGCGACGAAGGCGTAAGCGGCCAAGATCGGCACGAAGGCGTAGTGCCAGTCGAGCAGAGTGGCGGCGAGGAGGCAGACCGGCATGCCGAAGGCGACGAGGCGCGGGGCGTGGCGGGAGACGAGCGGGGCCGCCTCGACGCGAAGCACGCGGTGGATGGCGACGTAGGAGAGGCCGGCGAGGAAGCCCGCGAAAGCGCGGCCGAGCATGAGCGAGGAGTAGTCGAAGGAGAGGGCGCAGGGCAGGGTGCCCAGGCAGGCGAGGGCGGCGAGGGTTCGTGGCGAGCCGGGCAGGCGCGGGAGGCGGCGTGCGAGGAGCAGGCCGAGGACGGCGGCGGTCGGAAAGGATGCGGCCAGCAGGCAGATGCCGGAGACGCCGGGTTGCCAGAGGCGGGTGGCCTGCGGGCCGAAGGGAAACACCACCATGAGCGAGAGCCCGTGCAGCCCGAGCAGGAGGGCAAAGGCGAGATCTGGGCTCAAGGCCCGGGCGCTGGGCGGGTGGGAAGACACGTCGTGGAGGGGGCAGCACGAAATCTGCCGCCGGCGGATGCAAGTTTTTCAAGAGCCCGAGCAGGCGGGCTCATGGTCGTGCGAGCGGGCGGGGGCGGCACGCGCGGGGGCGGTCGGACAGGATCGCAGATTTCGCAGGATGCGCAGATAGAATCCGTTCGGGGATCCTCGGCGCCATTCTCGGCGCCATTCTCTGCACCTCCCTTAGCTCAAGGCTGCAGGGTGCGGCGATGGCGGAGCGCCTCGGTGTGGCGGAGGGTGCGCACTTCGAGCAGGCGCTCGAGCTCGTCGGGGTCGGCGAAGGCGTCGGGCAGGGTGAGCATGAAGCCGATGCGGGCGTCGAGGTTTTGCGCCTCGCGTTCGGCGCGGGAGATGTGGGTGGCGAAGTCGCGGCGCAGCGAGCCACGGAGATCGCGCTCGAAGGCCTCGAGAAAGGGCTCCACGCCGCCGCGCGGGCCGATGAGCGTGTGCAGGTGGCGTTGGAAGAGATTGAAGGTGTGGCCGGCGCCGAAGTGCTGGAAGTCGACGGCGAAGCCCGGGGCCTCGCCCTCGAGCTGCGGGGCGAGCCCGGGAGAGTCGGCCGGGGGCGGCACCTCGCGGATGGCGGAGATGCGTTTGCTCTCCTCGGTGAAGCGGGTGGCGACGCGGTGGCTGGTGAGGAAGCGGAGAAAATCGAGCGCGAGGTCGGGGTGGCGCGAGCTGCGCACGATGCCGAGCATGCCCTCGGGGCCGCCGCCGCCCTCGGCGACGACGCCGAGCACGTGGCGACCGAAGAGAGGATCGTCGCGGTCGGGGAAGGGGATGGGGATGACGCCGGTCTCGAAATCGCCGTCGCGCACGAAGACGGCGTAGTCCCAGGTGCCGGCGACGATGGTGACGGCGCTTTGTTGCAGGTAGGAGAAGAGGGCGTCGTCGCGGCGGAGCTGGGTGAAGCCGGGGCTTTTGAGCGCGGAGACATCGCGGAGCAGCGCGAGGCTGGAGTGGAGCTCGGGCGTGCGGTGGCTGAGGCGTCCGTCGAGAAACCGGGTGGCGAGGTCGGCCTGCGGCATCTGCAGGTTGCGCAGCGGGCTGATCTCGGTGACGAGGCGCTGCGTCTGGGAGGGGAGCAGGCGGCCGAAGAAGTGCTGGGCGTAGGGTCCGCAGCCGGCGATGGGCTCGAGGGAGGTGCCGTGGGCGGCGTTGTGGCGGTCGACCTGCTCGCGGAGGGCGCGGAGGCTGGCGTAGGTGCGGGGCGGCTCGTCGGAGCCGGTGACGAGGCGGAGGAGGCGCTTGTTGTAGAAGAGGCGCAGGCTGTTGAGCTGGAGGTAGACGCCGGTGAGCTCGCCCGAGTTGGGGTTGACGGCGCGCATGGCGGCGAGGCCGTCGACGAAGGTATCGCGCCAGGGAACGCCCTCGAGCGGGCTGCCCTCGTTGTAGGGGTTGGGCAGATCGAGGCGGTGGTCGAGCGGGAGGAAGTGGCGGCTCAAGATCTCCTCGTCGAGGCTGAGCTGGCCGGTGAGATCGGGGGCGGTGCCGCCGACGAGCTGCGTGCGCACCCAGGCGTGGTAGGAGCGGATGGGCACGGCGATCTGCTCGACGCGCACGCCGGGGTGGAGGCGCTCGTAGGCGCGCGCGGCCTCGTCGAAGGATTCGCGCATGCCGGCGTGCATGAGCCAGTGGCCGACGCGGAGGGTGACGCGGCCGTCGTCGTCGCGGGTCTTGCCCCGCAGCAGCACGTGCCAGACGGAGTAGCCGAAGACGAGCGCCACGAGGGCGAAGGCGAAGGCGTTTCGCAGGGTGGCGGAGTTCATGGCCGGGCGGGGGTGGCGGCGGGGGTGGCGGCGGGGGTGGCGCCGGCGGTGGCGAGCGCGGGGGCGGCGGCGCGGACCTCGGCGATGTAGCGGCGCACGGTGGTGGCGCGGGCGTCGCGCGGGCGCTCGCGGACAAAGGCCTCGTAGTGGCGGACGGCGATCTCGGGCTCGCCGACGGCGCGGGCGACGTTGCCGATGGTGAGGTCGACATCGGAGTCGCGATCGGGCTGGCGGTGGCCGATGGCGCGGGCGGCGAGCAGGTGGGGGAGCGCCTCGGCGTCGCGGTCCTCTTGAAGGAGCAGGCGGGCTTGGAGGAAGTGGATCTCGCGGCGGGCGGAGGGGCTGCCGGCGCGGTCGCGGAGGGTGTCGAGGCCGGCTTGGAGCGTCTCGGTGGGCGGGATCTCTTCGCCGGGCGGAGGGAAGGCGAGCAGGAGGGCGAGGTGGACGGCGGCCTGGTCGGCGAGCGGGTGGCCGGCGTGGTCGCGCAGGAGGGCCTCGTAGATTTCGTGGGCCTCGGGCAGGCGGGCGGGGGAGAGGTGGCTCTCGGCGATGCGGCCGAGGAAGAGGCGGGCGGCGATGGCGTGATCGGAGCCGGCGGGGGCGCTGGTGGCGACACGTTCGAAGAGGGCGCGGGCGGCGAGGATGTTGGCTTGGGTGCGGGGCTGGCGGGCGAGCAGGGACGAGGCGCGGGCGAGGGCGAGGCGGGTGTCGGCGGGCGAGGCGGCGTGGAGTCGGCCGAAGTGCTCGGCGGCGGCGTTGAACTCGAAGCGGAGGGCGGAGCGCCAGGGCTCAGGCGGGCCCTCGGCGGGCGCGGATTCGGTCGCGGCGGAGGCGGCGCAGGCGAGCAGGAGCAGCAGCGGGGGGAGGAGCGGGAGGCGGCTCGCGCCCGGGGCGGGGCGTGGGGGCGGGGGCATGCGACCATGCAGGCAGCGGGAGGCGGGCGACGTCAACGCCGCCCGCGCGGGATGGGCGCGCGGAGGCGAAAAAAAGGCCGCCCCGGGAAAGGGCGGCCGAGATGGGGGCGGGTGCGCGAGGGATCAGCGACGCTTCTTGGGCGCGGGCTTCTTCGCCTTTTTCTTTGGCGCATCGTCCTCGTCGTCCTCTTCGTCGTCGTCTTCGTCCTCATCCTCGTCGTCCGAGTCTTCGTCGTCCGAATCGTCGTCGCCGTCGCCCTTGGGCTTGTCGTCGTCTTCGTCCTCCTCCTCGTCCTCGTCCCACTTGAGGGAGGCGTCGTTTTTGATGGCCTCGTCGTCCTCGTCGTCGACGTCGGGCAGGTCGGCGTCGTCGATCTCGGCGTCTTCGTCGTCGGAGGTGGCGCGGTCGGCCTCGTCCTCGTCCTCGTCGAAGCCGGCGGGGGTGAAGTCGAGGATGGCGCAGAGCTCGTCAAAGACGTGCACGGCCTTGCCCTCAATGAAGCTGGCGTTCTGGTCTTCGCGGAGCTCGTCCTCGACCTCGTCGACGGTGAGCTTGGACTCGAACTTGAAGACGTCGTTGAGGAGCTTGACGCGGCAGCGGGTGAGGTGGTCGAGCAGGTCGGCGAAGGGGCCGTTCTCGTCGTCGACGACGTCGGCGAGGATGAAGAGCTTCTCGTCGGAGTCGAAGACGGAGTCCTTGACGCGCTTGAGGCGCACGCGGCCCTTGCCGGCCTCCTTGTCGATGCGGAAGGGGATGAAGGCGGCCTCGAAGATGTCCTGGTCGAAGCCGTAATCGCGCAGGGGCTCGCAGAGCTCGATGAGGTGGGCGGCCTGGCGCGGGTCGATGATGCTCAGGCCGTCGGTGTCCCAGCGCACGGGGTCGCTGACCTCGTCGACCCACCAGTTGTGGTCTTCACCGAGACGGACGATGCACCAGTCGAGAATTGCGGAGGAGGAAGCCATGATTTGCGGAGGAAAATAGGGGATTGGGGCGCAGCCATGCGAACGGCGCGGAGCGAGTCAAACCGTGAACGCGGGGTTTTTTGCGAAAGCGAAAAGCGGGGGCGGCAAGGTGGGGAAACCGCGCGGAGGTTTAGAGGCCGGAACACGTTGCCAAGCGCAAAAGCACGGCATCCGGCCGGGTCGGGCGACGGGGGATCGCCCGGTGCTTGCCTCGAGGCGGGGCGCGCGCGAGCGTCCCGGCTTTTATGGGCACTTTTTATCGTGATCTGGTGAAGCCTTTGCTCTTCCGCATGGACCCGGAGGAGGCGCATGAGCGCGGGGTCGAGGGCCTGGCCCTGCTGGGACGGCTCTCGCCGCTCTGTCGCGTGATCGAGGCCTGCACGCGGCTCGACCCGGCGCTGCACCGGCCGGTGCGGGCCTTCGGGCTGGAGTTTCCCAACGCGATCGGGATGGCGGCGGGCTTCGATAAAAACGCCCGCGCCTGGCCGGCGGCGGCCGCGCTGGGCTTTGGCCATGTGGAGATCGGCACGGTGACGGCGCTCGCGCAGCCGGGCAACCCGCAGCCGCGGCTCTTCCGCTACCCGGAGGAGAAGGCGGTGATCAATCGCATGGGTTTTAACAACGAGGGCAGCGAGGCGGTGGCCGCGCGCCTGGCGAAACAGCCCGGCCCGGGGCGGCGCCGGATCCCGCTCGGGATCAATCTCGGCAAGTCGAAGGTGACGCCCAACGAGGAGGCGACGCAGGATTACCTGACGAGCTTCGGCCGTCTGGCCGACCACGCCGACTATGTGGTGGTCAACGTCTCCAGCCCGAACACGCCGGGACTGCGCGCGCTCCAGGACGAGAAGCCGCTGCGCGAGCTGCTCGGCGCCCTGAGCGCGGCCAACCGCGCCCGCGGCGAGGCGCGCGCCGGAGGGGCGGGGCGCAAGCCGCTGCTGCTGAAGATCGCGCCGGACCTCAACTGGGCGCAGATCGACGCGGCGCTCGGCGTGATCGCCGAGTTCGGGCTCGATGGTATCATCGCCACGAATACCACGCTGGCGCGCCCCGGCTATTTCGCCGAGATCGGCCAGGCGGGCGGGCTGAGCGGCGCGCCGCTGCGGCGGCGCAGCACGGAGATCGTGGCCTACATCTCGCGCGTGACCGGCGGGCGGCTGCCGATCATCGCGGCCGGCGGCGTGGTGAGCGAGGAGGCGGCGGGCGAGAAGCTCGATGCCGGCGCGACGCTGGTGCAGGTCTACACCGGCATGATCTACGAGGGGCCCTTTTTCGCGGCGCGGTTGGCGCGCGCCTGCTCGGAGCGGCAGCGGGTCGCGGCGGGCCTGTGAGCCTTTGGAACAGGCGGTCGGCGCGGGTCGAAGCCCGCGCCGCCTGCCTGTTCCGGGCTCAGCCGATGAGCTTGCTGAGGCGCGAGCGGTAGCGGCGGGAGAGGGCGATGTTGGCCTCCATGCCGCCGGGGATGTTTTGGCTGGTGACGAGCGGGAGCTCGTGGCCGTGCGTCTTGAGCCACTCGAGCGCTTCGAGCGCGAGCAGGTTGAGGAGCAGGGAGCCGGTGAGGGTGGAGGTGGGGCCGGCGAAGCGGCCGGGCTCGACCTCGACGGTGGCGTCGCCGGGCACGCCGCCGTTGTCGAGCACGTGGTCGCAGACCTCGTGAAGGTTCTTGCCGCCGGGGTGCACGGTCTTGCTCGTCGTGCTCATGCTCAGCGCGGTGAGAGCGACGGTGGTGAGGCCGCGCTTTTTCGCGTGGAGGGCGACTTCGATCGGCGAGGCGTTTTTCCCGGAATTGGAGATGACGACGAAGCACTCGCCGGCGTGCAGGCCGTAGTGGTTTTCGTAGCGCTCGGCGAGGCGGGTGCCGTAGCCGACGACGTTCTCGGAGAAGCCGTAGCCGGGATCGAAGAGGCCGGTGACGGGCATGAGGCCGCCGGCGCGGCCGATGATCTCGCGGGCGAGCATCTCGGAGTGGCCGGAGCCGAAGAGGTGGAGCACGCCGCCCGCGGCGATGGATCGGCCGATGATCGGGCCGAGGGCGCGGAGCGTGGGCAGGTTTTTCGCGCGGACGGAGTCGAGCAGCGCGAGGGTCTGGGCGTGGTAGGTGTCGGCGAGGGACATGGCGGCGGCGCGGGATGCGCCGCCGGCAGTGACGAAGGTCGAGAGGCGAATGACGACTGGAAAATGGCGCTCCTCATGGGGCCTGTTCCTGCCTGTGAAGGGCCCGTGAAAGGGCGCGGTGGGATGCGTTTAGTCGGGAATTGGCGCGCCAAGCGGGGGGCGAGGGGTTTTCTCCGCAGCCGAGTCTTCCTCGCATCGCATGTTGCTCGATCAACTCGCCCAGCTCTTCGCGCCCGGGCTCGATCCGGTGTCGTTTCAGACCCGCGCGGCCTTGCTTTTGCGGCGGGCGACGGAATGTCCGGTGGTGACCTTTGCGCGGCTGGAGCGGGCCACGGGTCGGCTGGAGGTGGATTTTGATCCGCTCATCCCGGGGTTGGCGGCGGCCTTGCCGGGATTTGGGCGGCACATGGGCGAGCACGAGTGTTTCAACTTTGATCCGACGGTGAACCGTGGCCGGCCCTTCTTGCGCGGCGACTTTCTTTCCGACGCGGAGTTCCACGCGTCGCCGATTTACCGCGAGGGCTTCGCCGTGGTCGGCATCACGGACCATGCGGCGCTGCTGCTGCACGCGGACGAGCAACTGGTGTTTTTTATCGGGCTGGAGCGGCTGGGGGGAGTGTTTCGCGAGGCGGATCGCGAGGCGCTCGAGGTGTTGCAACCGCACTTGATCAACGCCTACCGGATCGCGCGCGACCTGGCCTCGCTGGAGGAGGCCGTGGCGGAGCCGGCGGTGTTTGTGCGGGCGGGTTTGTCGGCGCGGCAGGCGGAGGTGCTCTCCTTGCTCGCCCGAGGAAAGAGCAACGCCGAGATCGGCGCCTTGCTCTCGCTGCGCCTGAGCACGGTGAAATCCTACGTGGAGGCGGTCTTCGACAAGCTAGGCGTCGACAATCGCCACGCGGCCTTGCTCCGCGCCCACCAACTTTCGCGGCAGACTTCCGCTCCCGGCGGCGAGAGCGGGCGGCTGAGCACGCAGGCGAGTCCGCGGGCGCGGGTCTAGACTCGGATCGCTCCGCGGCGGAGGCGTGCCGGCTCGGACACGAAGTGCCTGCGCTACCGTCCAAAGTAGGTGCCGCGCCAGGGCATTGCACTTGGCCCGCGGCGCGGCGCCCGTCCAAGGTCCCAGCCGCCAAATTCCTGCAACACATGCCCGCTTCTTTCTTTCCCCTGCTTTGTTCGCATCGCGGCCCTGCTCTCGGCTCGCTGTTCACAATCGTTCTCGTCGCGGGGGCGGGCCCGCTGGGTGGCCAGGTCTTGTTCGACAGCCATGGCTTCGAGTCGCCGCACTACGCGCCGGGGGAGCTCCATTTCCAGAACGATTGGAGCGCCTTCGATGGCATGGTGGTCGTGGGCGGTGCGGGCGTCGGCGGAGGGAGCGCGGTGGTGATCCCGCCCGAGGGCAACGCCTACATCGCGAGTCGGGCGATCGGCGATCCCGACTTCAACGGCGCCGCCTCGCGTTACACGCTGAGCGCGGACCTTCTGCTGGGCTCGGGCAATCGCGAGGGCACCATCGTGGCGCTCGGCCTCTCCGCGGAATACGCGTGGGAACTCGGCTCCTTCGGGCTCGGGGTCGGCCGGGCGGGACTCTTGTATCTGAACGGGGCGCTCCAGGTGGCGGCGTTTACGTCGCTGAATGACGACCTCCAGCCCGACCCGGTGGGGATGAACCTGGGCTGGTTTCTCTCGGCGCCCGCGTTCACGATGGAGTTCGACACCTTCTATCGCTTCGAGCTGTTGTTCGATTTCGGGACGCAGCGTTTCGACGTCAGCGTGGATGGGGTGCGGGTGCTGGAGAGCGTGCCCTTTCCCTACTCCGGCTCCTATGTCTCGCTCGTGAGCCTGGGCTTCGAGATGGACGATCTTTTGAGCAATGATCTCGTGCTCGAGGGCGCGGGGGCGGTGGACAATCTGGTCTTCGCCGTGGCCGCGCCCGTGCCCGAGCCGGCTGCCTTCGGGGCCCTGCTGGGAGCGGCGGCCCTGGGTTTCGCGGGCCTGCGTCGTCGGCGGCGCTCGGCGGGGCCGCGGGTCTGATCGCGATTCCGCCGGGGGCGCCAAGGGCTCCGTCTAGAAAAGCACGGTGGCGCTGATCGAGCCGAAGACCTGGCTGTCGCGCTGGCCCTTGAACTCCTTGGTGCGCACGACCTGGGCGTAGCGAAGCTGTATCCAGGGGGACGATACGCCGATGCCGCCGTAGAGGTCGGCGACGAAGGGACGCTTGTCGACGGAGGGGCTGTCCTTGAAGGTGTTGCCGTCGAGGGTGATGTCGCGGGCGACGGCGCGGGCGTCGAAGGCGCCGAAAAGAAACACGCCCCAGCCGGGGCGGATCTTGTCGGGCGCGGAGTCGCCGGAGGGGCGGATGAGATTGCTGCCGAAATCGGCCGGGAGCTTGTAGCCGAGGCGGAGCTCCGCGCCGGCGTTGGCGTAGGTGAAGACGTTGCCGAGGCAGAAACCGGCGCGCGGGATGAAGTCGGCGCCCCAGGCCTCGCGGGCCTCGGCGGTGGAGAAGCGGTAGCGGCGCTCGTAGATGAGGTTGATGCCGGGCTCGTCGCGGAGCTGGTTGGCCCAGCCGTTGGCGGGCGCGACGTCGATGAGGTCGTGGAAGCCGTTTTGCACGTCCTCGCCGAGGGCGGAGGGGCCGACCATGCCGAGGTTGAGCTCGAAGATGTCGAGGCGGGCGGCGCGGCCGGGCACGACGGGATAGAGGACGTGAAGCGCGACGCCGCCGTAGAGCCAGGCGGCGTAGGGGCGGTCTTCGGGGACGGGGGCGCTGGTCTCGGTATCCTCGGGCGTGTAGATGTTTTGGCCGAAGGAGAGCCCGAACTTGTAGGTGTGCCCCTCGGGGACGAAGCGGCCGAGCGCCTCGGCGAAGAGCCGCACGGGCGCGGCGACCTCGGGGGAGCGGAGCGTGGAGAGGTCCGGCGAGAGGTAGGAGAGCTTGAAGCCGTTGGTGTAGGCGCGGTCGGTGCCGGCGAAGTATTTGTCGTTTTCGGAGTAGAGCGTGATCGAGCCGCGGTCCCAGGCGGAGGGGTGGGCGGCGGGCGTGGGCGGGGCGGGCTCGGCGAGGGCGGGCAGAGCGACGGCTAGACCGGCAAGAGTGAGGCGAAAACGCATGAGGGGTGTTTTGACCGCGGATTACGCGGAAGGCGCAGATAAAGGGAGGGAAGGTGCCGAGATTTTATCCGCGTTGATCCGCGAAATCCGCGGCTCACGCCTCCGTGGATTGCCAGCGGCCGTAGATGCCGCAGGGGAGGACCTTGGCGTAGTCGGTTTTTGAATGCGAGGAGGAGCCCGGGGCGGCGGGCGCGGCGTCGGCCTGGATGGGGAGGCCGACCTCGCCGGCGGTGATGGAGCCCGCGCGGTCGCCGAGCAGGGCGTGGAGGAGATTGGCCACCACGGTCGGCGAGAGGCGGGCGGTGTAGGCGTTGATGAGGAAAAAGAGCGGGCGCGGCGTGAGGACCTCGCGGCACTCGCGGAGCAGTTCCCAGAGGCTGTCCTCGAGCTTCCACATCTCGCCGCCGGCGCCGC
>JAUVVA010000025.1 GCA_030604905.1 Verrucomicrobiota bacterium
CCGCCGCGTTAAATCCCGCCGGCACGCAGCTCCAGCTCACCTTCCACCGCGCCCGCGCCGAACTCACCTACGAGGTCCTCGCCAGCAGCGACCTCGTCACCTGGACCGTCATCGCCACCAACCCTGGGAACGCAGGCCAGACCGTCACGGTCACCGATCCCGAACCCGCCTCCCCGCGCCGCTTCCTCCGCCTCCGGGTGCAGTAACGGAGCGTCCTGGACAACGTGCTCCCCTGCCAGGAGCTCAACGTCGCCAGCCGCGCCCACGGCACGTTTCCGAAGACCCGTGCGCAACCGCGCCGCTTCGACCACCCCGACGGGACTTCACACGCGGTTCCGGCGGCCTGCGACTCTGTCGGCGACCTCGCCTCGGCCCGTGGCACGGAGACGATTCAGGTAAGCGGCCGCGACTCCTTCGCGCGCGTGGAGCGAGCCGCCCTCGGCAAGGACAATGTCCATCGGGTCCACATCGCGGCCGGCACGGCGCATCATTTCCTTGCGCCAAAGGGACAGCCTGGCACGGCCGTCGGAGAGGAGGGCGGGCTCGCGCGCGGCGAGGTCGTGTTGTTCGTGCGGATCCTCCAGGATATTGAACAACATCTCGTCGGGATAGTCGCGCCAGGCGTCCTCGTAAGTGCGGATGTAAAAGTGGTCGCGAGTGCGCACGGCCCGCTGGCAACACCACGCCGCCTGCGAGAGCACGAGATGCTCGCGCCCACCCTCGCGCCCCGCGCGAAGATCGGCGGCGAAGCTGCGTCCGTCCCAATCCTCGGGCACGGTCGCTCCGGCGAGCTCGGCCACGGTCGCGGCCATGTCGAAGTGGTAGTGCAGCCCGCGGTCGAGCCGACCCGCTTGCGCATCGGTGACGCCGGGCCACTTGATGATGAGCGGCACCCGCGTGGTGACGTAGTCGGCGGTCTGGTGGTCGCCATACACGTTTAGCTCGCCGAGATTCTCGCCGTGGTCGGAGGAGATGATGATCGCCGTCTCGTCGAGAATGCCGAGATCGGCGAGTTGGTTGAAGACGCGGCCGAGATGCTCGTCGGCGTAATGCACCCCCGTGTCGTAGCCGTCGAACATCGCCTTCACCGCGGCCATGGAGTCGGCGCGCGCGGGCTGGCGGGGGAAGGCGCGGTCGCGCAGGTGCGGCGGCATCTCGTCCGAGTAGCCGAGGATCTCCTGCGCACTGTGCGAACCGCTGCCGCGCCAATGGGCCCGGCGCACTTCCTCGGTGAGCCAGGCGGGCGGAGGTGAGTCGGCGAAGGGATCGCCGAAATCGGCAGGCACGCGATAGGGCGTGTGCGGATCCCAGACATTGAGGTGGAGAAACCAATTTTCCGAGCGACCGCGTCGGGAGAGCCAATCCATGGCGTCGGCACAGGGGCGTTCGGCGTTTTCGTTGCCCCCGAGGCCGTTGTTGATGACCTCGTTGAAGCCCGCATACCAGTGCCACGCGCTGTGACGCTCCCCGAAGCTGCTGATCGTGGCGGTGTGGTGGCCGGCCTTACGCAAAAGGACAGGCCACGAACACTCGCCGAAACGATCACGGAAGCCCCGGCCCGCGCCCTCGATGACGGGTTGGCAGGCGACGCCGCCGTGATTGATGACGCCGGTGCGCAGGCCGCAATGTCCGGAAAACAGCGCGGTGCGCGACGGCAGACAAGGCGCGTCGGAAACGTGGCACGCATCATGCCGGACGCCGACCGCGGCGATGCGGTCTATGTTGGGCGAGGTGGCGCGGTGATAGCCGTAGCAACCGAGATGATCGGGGCGCAGCGAATCAATGTCTATGTAGAGAATGCGCATGGAGCGCCCCGCTTCACCTCGACTTCCGGTCAAGCGCGAAGCCGCCGGCGCAGCACGACCGAGAACAACGCGCCCGCTCCCGCCAGGGCGGCGAACGCGGAGGGTTCGGGGATCGTGGACGCGGACAAGAGCACGCCGGTCGTCTCGCTAAAGGTCCAATCGTAGCCGCCGAAGCTCCCCGTCCACGTATCGGCCGCGCTTAAGACCAGGCCTCCGTTGAAGATGCCGGTGAGCGAGACGCTGGAAAAATCGCCGGTATGGCTGCCGAAATCCAAGAGATTGTAGGAAGCGTCGGGCGTGAGCGTGGTCAGGTTTACTGTCAGGCTGCCTCCAAAAGTGAGGGCGGCGGAGCCGGCGTTGAAAAACCCATTCGAGCCGGCACCCGCGCCCAGCGTGAGGCCGACACCGGCGAGGCTGTAGGAAGGTTTGGCGGAGACGTCCATGACGGCGCCGCTGGCGACGCTGTAGGCGGTGCTGGCGAGGGAGCCCGTCTCGTTCAGCAGCAAGGTGCCCGCGCTGACCGTCGTGGCGCCGGTGAAGCCGTTGGCGGCGGAGAGGGTGAGCGAACCGGCGCCCGACTTGGTGAGAACGCCCACCTCGCCGGACTTGTTGCCCATGGCGCCCGCGATGGTGACGTTCTTGCCGTCGGTGTCCACGTTGAGACCACCGTCACCGATCGAAGTGGTGAAGTTGCCCACGCCGATCAGATTCACCGCGTCGGTCGTGGCGCGCAGAGTGGCTCCGTCAAAAGTGGCGGTGGAGGCGCCCGCACCCGTCACGGTGACGATCTGGGCCGTCCGGAGCGTCGCGCCTCCCTGCACCACCAAGTGGCCCGAGGCACCGGTGCCGGAGCCAAACTGCAGCAGAGTGCCGACCTGCACGGAGCCCGAATTGATGGTCAGACTGCCCACGCCGGCGGTGTTCTGACCCAGGCGAATGCCGCCCGAGGTGGTCAAGGTGACGCCGTCCACGATCACCGCGTTCGAGTTGGTTTGCCCGATGTCGAAATTTAGCGCGGTGACGTTGACCGCGCCGCCGCCCTTCATGGTCACGGTGACGCCGTTGGTGATAAGGTCGTATTCTCCCGTGGTGCTGATGCCGAGAGCGCGTCCGGCGGCGATGTTCCAGTCCTGGCTGGCGGTCACGCCGAGAAAGCCGGCGGAGCTGGACGAGCCTCTTGTCACGGTGAGATCACGCGTGCCGTTGAGGGTGATGCCGCCGGCGCCGACGTTGAGAACCGCGGCGGTGCCGTTGATGAAGATGCCCACGTTCGACGCGGGGCTCGTCACGGTGATCCCGAGCGGGGCGCTGTTGGGCGCGACGCCGATGTTGGTGAGATTGGCGGTGGAGGTGGCGTCAAACACGGCCGCATTGGAGGCACCGGGGGCGCCGTTGGACCAATTGCCGGCGGCGTTAAAACTGGAGTCGGTCGCGCCGGTCCAGGTCGTTTGCGCAAAGACCGGAACGGCGGTGGAGGCGGTGGCCAGAAGGCCGAGAGCGCGAATCAGGTTAGGGTAGTGCATGGGTTTGAGGTGGAGTGGTCGCGAGCGGAAGCGGATGCAGTCGAGACGCCCAAGCGGGGCGGTCTCCGGGGGTGGGAAAAGTATAGATCAAGGCCCGCGGGCTTCCCACGGAGGCGGCTGACAAGAATCCGCCGATTTTCGACGTCGCCCGGCTTGCGCGTCTCGCGAGGGCCACGCGGGCGGAAAAATCAAGCCGTCCGAATGGCACGCACCCGCGCTTCGGCGACATGCAGCGGCACGTCCCAGCCGAAGCGGCCGCCGCGATGCGGCGCGGCGTCGGTCGCGGCGAGCACCGGCTCGCCGTCCAGGCTCACGCGGATCTCGCCGTTCGCGAAACGGACCTCGAAGCGATGCCAATCTCCCGGCGACGCGCCGGGGATCTGCTTCGCGGCAAGTATTTCTCCGGGGCGGGCCGCGGTTTTTTTCCGCAGCTCGAAGGTGCCGTCGCGGCGCAGTCCCACCGAATAGTATCGGTGCATCGTGGCGTATCCAAAAATCAAACACGCATGGTCCTGCCGCCCGGGCCCCGGACGGCCGGTCTGCATCTCCGCCGAAAAGACAAACGAGCCGGCAGCGATCTCTCGGGGAGACAGCACCGTGACCGGACCGGCCAGCAGCGCGCCGTCCTCGAACGGCGCCGGCGGCATCCCGATGCGGATCCAGTCAAGGCCGCCGAAGGCGCAGCCAAGCAGGGGCTGATAGGCGACGACGCGCTCGAAGCCGAGACGCGGCTCCACGTCGATCCGCGGCGTGATCGGCAGAGTGCGCGGAAAGACCG
This sequence comes from Verrucomicrobiota bacterium, assembly GCA_030604905.1. Taxonomy (GTDB): domain Bacteria; phylum Verrucomicrobiota; class Verrucomicrobiia; order Opitutales; family Opitutaceae; genus IMCC26134_A. The sequence goes on from JAUVVA010000025.1 coordinate 4,107, forward strand.
GCGATAGGACGGGATTGGCCCCGAAACGCGCGTTGCCGCGGTGGTCCACGAAAGGACGGTCAAGGTGATAGTGTGCCAGCACCCAGTAGTGGAGCACGCCGCCACTCGCGGCGCCGTCGGTGGCATCGATCCAGGCGAGCTCGCTCAGGCCGGCGGCGACGCGGGTGGCTCGGCGCGGATCGGTGCTCTCGCCGCGATACACGTCGTAGCGGGCAAGCGGTGCGGCGGCTTCCCACGCGAGGCGCACGCCGTCGGGGCCGACGCGGGCGGACGCGTTGAGCATCGGGTATTCATCCAGCTCCCAGTCATGGAGCGTGCAAAGCTTCAGATGGCTGAGCGTGGCCTCATAGGCGGGCTCGAACGCGCGATTGCGGAGAAGCGTCTCGTCGTCCGTGCCGCGCTCGTAGAGCTGATCAGCGGCTGCATGGGTATAGACAAACTTATGGCGACGGTTCAGCCCCATGCGCACCGGCAGAAACTCGTCCCGCCGCGTCACCGAGCCGGCCTGGTAAAACTCGGAGAAGACCAGGCGATCCGGGTCGGCCTCGCCGGCGATGGCCGGCAGCAGCGAGACGCCTTCAAGCCCGGGCGAGGCGGGGCTCTGCGTGAGCTCGCACAAGGTCGGGATGAGATCCACCAAGCTGGCCGGGGCATCGCAGGCCCTGCCCTGCGGCAGCGCCCACGGGGCGCGGATGACGAAGGGCACCCGCGCGGCCGGATCGAGCATGTTGTGTTTCTCGATGAGCCCGTGTTCGTAGAGGCTCTCGCCGTGGTCGGTGGTGTAAACGATGACCGTATCGTCGAGGATGCCGAGCGCGCGACAACGCTCCACGATGCGGCCCACGCAATCGTCGATCTGCGAGGCGCAGGCGTAGTAGGCGGCGATGCTGTTGCGCGCTTCGTCACCCGTCAGCGGGGTGTGGCACCACTGCTGGACGAAGGGGTTGATGCCCTTGGTCATCCACTCCGCGATGGTGGCGGGCAGCGGCATGTCGGCGGGCTTGAAGCGATCGAGGAATTTTTTGTGCACCGTCCACGGGCGGTGGGGCTTCTCCAAACCGACATGGATGAAGAACGGTTCTTCGGCGGCGCATTTGCGCTCGATGAAATCCACGCTGCGCTCGGTGACGAGGTGGTCGAACATCTCGTCCTCGTGCTCGACCAGCGTCTCCTGGAAATGCTGGTTCAGGCCGTTCTGTTTGACCGTGAGTTCGGCGGGCGTGTTGGCGAATTTCCGCGGATCGACCGAACGGTAGGTCGGCGCGTCATAGGCGCCTCGCTCCCGGTAACGGTCGCTCACGTCGCCGCCTTTCAGGTCATCGTAGTGCATGCCCGGCGCGTGGGTGTAGAAGCGCAGCGCGCGCTCGTCGAAACCGAGATCCCAACCGGCGACCTGCTCGCCGTGGACGTGAACCTTACCGATGGCGGCGGTCTTGTAGCCGGCGCGGCGGAAATACTCGCCCATGCCGAGGATGCCTTCGCGCACTCCGGGGAAACGCGAGTGCCCGGCCTCGCGCGTCTGCATCTTGTGATGCAGGGCCGTGGTCGTGTGCGGATACATGCCGGTCATGTAAGCCGCACGGCTCGGCGCGCAGAGCGGCGCCGGGCAATACATCGAATCGAAGCGCACGCCCGAGGCCGCGAGGGCGTCGATGTAGGGCGTGGGCGAGAGCCCGTCCACCCGTCGCACGAGCGAGCCGTAGCAACCGCAGGCGGCGGCCTGGTGCTCGTCGGAGACGATGAGGATGACGTTGCGGCGGCGGGCGCCCGGACGGGGAACCGTGCTCCCACCCGCCCCGCCCAGCGGGGCGAGGGCGAGCGAGGCCACGGCGGCGCCGAGGGTGTGGAGGAAGCGCCTGCGGCCGGACTTTTTCACGAGCCTCAGAGGCCGCGGGTAAGCGTGACGCGGCGGATGCCGCCCGCGAAGGCCGAGTCGGGCACGCCGGCCGCGACCGGAGTGTTGCCCGTGTTGCCAATCACGAAGGGCACCCGCAGCATGCCCTTGTAGGGCTGGGGAAGGGAAACGGTCTCGACCACGCGTCCGTCGACCACGAGGGCGATGCGGTTGTAGTCGATCAGCGCCTCGAGCTCGGTCCACTTGCCGATGACCGATTCCGGGGCGTCGATGACGGTGGTGGTGTCCACCCAGGTCTTGCACTGCACGGCCAGGCCCGGACGACCGTCCTGGACGAAGAGTTTGAAGCCGTAGTTTCTTCCGCCCTGGGTGGCGAGCACGCCATCGGTCGCGGGATTGACCTGCATGCGGATGCGGTAGGGCCACGCGGCGGAATCCACCAACGGCTGACCGGGCAGGCGGATGGCGTTTTGCTTGCCGTCGAACCACACGGCGCCGTCGCGGACCTGGGTGCCTCCGAAATCGATCTCGAGACCGGAGCGAGCCTCGTCGGTGATCGCGCCTCCGGTGATGGCGAGGTCCACGAGCGTGCCCTTCTTGCCCCGGACACGGGGCAGGTTGTGCGGGAACACGTCCGGCTTCCAGTCGCTCGCGGCCCGGGCCTTTTCGAGGCGGGCGGTCATCTCGGCATGGAGTTGGGCGTAGGCGGGGTCGCGGGCCAGGTTGCGCTGCTCGTGCGGATCGTTTTGCAGGTCGTAGAGTTCGTCGAAGTCCCTGATTTCGTGGTAGGCGACCAGTTTGTAGCGCTCGGTGCGCACCGCGGTCATGGCCGGGATGGAGTGCACGAGGTCTTTCCAATACTCGTAGAACACGTGGTCGCGCCAGCGGGGCTCCTTTTCCTCGAACAGCGGCTTCATGCTGGCGCCCTGCATGTCGCCCGGAACGGGCAGCCCGGCGTAGTCTAGGACGGTCGGGGCGAAGTCCACGTTGCTCACGAGCTGCTCCACCGTAGTCCCCGGCTGGATACGACCGGGAAAGACCACGAGCATGGGGATGCGCAGGCTTTCCTCGTAAGCGAGGCGCTTGTCCCAGCGGCGGTGCTCGCCGTGGAAGTAGCCGTTGTCGCTGGTGAAAACGATGAGGGTGTTGTCGAGCGTGCCGCGCCGATGAAGGACCTCGACGAGGCGTCCGATGCCTTCGTCCACCGCCGCGAGGCAGCGCAGCTGCTCGACGTAGTCGCGGCCCTTCCGCCAGGCGTTGTCCACCGGCACCGCGTCGGGCAGCTGCTCCTGCTCCAGATCACGGGTGCGGTAGTGCCAGCGCACGTCGCGGAGCGCGTCGCGTTTTTGCCAGTCGGGCTTGGTGGAAAAATCGTTCGAAAAACTGGGCGGCCGGGCTATCGCCGCGTCCGCGCCGTAAGCCTGGGCGTGGCGCGGGGCGGGCTGGAAAGGTTCGTGCACCGCCTTGTGCGAGAGCATCGCGAAGTAGGGCTTATCCTTGGGCTGGTTCTCGATGAACTGCACCGTGTAGTCGGTGAGCAAATCGGTGGTGTAGCCTTTGTGCGGAACGTCCTGGCCGTTGATGTTGAAAAGCGGGTCGTGATAGACGCCCTGTCCCTTGAAGCTGAGCCAGTAGTCGAAATGCGGACGCGGAGCGGCGGTGCTGCCCATATGCCACTTGCCGATCAACGCGGTGGTGTAGCCGGCGGCCTGGAGATACTTGGTCAGCGGCGGAGTGACCTCGGGGTTGTATTCGGAGGTCTCGTTGTCGATGACGCCGTGGCGACTGGCGTAGGTGCCGGTCAGGAAGGTGGCGCGCGAGGGACAGCAGATCGAGGTGGTGACAAAGGCGTTGCTCATCATCGCCCCGGCGGCGCGCAGCCGATCGATGTTGGGCGTCTTCACAAAGGGGTGGTTCATGTAGCCGAGCGCGTCCCAGCGCAGGTCGTCGAGCAGGACGAAAAGCACGTCGGGCTTGGCAGGTTGCGGAGCGGCCTGGGTGGCGCCGCCGCCGAAGGCGGCAAGGGTCATGGCACCGAGGAGCAATCGGCTGAGGGGTCTGTTCATCATACGAAGCGGATTCAGGAAGGGGTGAAGCCGGGGGAAGCGGCAGGGGGAGTCGGAGAATAAGCGCGGGCGTGATGCTTACCAAGGCGGATGCCAGACATTTATCCGCCGGTTTCGGACGTTTGGCGTCAGGGCAAGGCGTCGAAAGTGAACCCGCCGAGACGCACCTCGCCGGACTTGTTGTTGTCGGTCGTGTCCTCCGTGACGAAGAGCGTGAAGCTCGCGCCATCATACAGTCCGGTGAGGTCGAAGAAATAGTAGCAGGCCTGGCTCCGAGCGCCTTGGGCGGTGTGGTGCGAGGCGGTGACGGTGGCGTTGCCATCCAGCGCCAGGCGAATCGCACCGGGATTTCGGTCCACCGCGTTGTTGACCATCACGCCCACGCGCACGCCCTTGGCCGGCGCATTTTTGAACACCAGACGAAACATCGAGACCTCGCCGCCGAGGGGCACCCCCGGCGCGATGGCGACACCCGAGAGGAAATCGCTCGCGGGATCGGTGGGATCATCGATCAAGGCGAAGGAAGCCGCAGCCAGGGAGGTGCGCGCGCCGGTCGGCGTGATCGTCACGTAGCGAGGCAGGGCCTCGCTGGCGTTGGCGAAGACGGTGGGCTTGAGCACGTGTTTGTCGCCCGAGTAGCCGGTGAGAAACATGAGGTAGCCGTCGGTGCCGTAAACGTTGTCGCCGTCGGCATCGAGCCGCTTGACCACCGAGGGTGTGCGCCAGGCGTCACGGGTGGTAGACGTGTCCGCGCCCGCCGCCGCGACTTGCGCGGCGTGGGCTTGGACGACGGCAAACGCTGCGGGGATGCAGAGAAATCGTAGTTTCTTCATTTGAGAAGGATGCCTCGGCCGAGACCGGCGACGCGTGGGGGGAAAAAGGAAGCAGGCGGGAGGACCGCCGGCCTCAGGGGTCAAAAGGGGTCGCGAGTCAGGGCGTCCGCACAGTAACCCGAAACCAAGCCGCCTCCCACCGAAGGAACCGACAACCATCCGTCGATTTTCGACATGCGCCGTCGATTCGAACGGGACCGCCGTCTCGCTGTCGGCGCCTCCTCATGGCTGCCCCGCGTGTAAGGTCACGACGAGCGACTCACCGGCGGCGAGCGTCACGGGTTGCGCCCACTGAATCAGGGTTTCGCCATCGACGCGCTCGATCGTGCCGGTGATCTCGCGCCCCGCGATGCGGCCGTTGGCCTTCGTCGGGATGAAGCCATCGACCGTCTGCACGCCGAGGGTTTTCAGGGTCAATTTGCCGTAGGCGAGATCGAGGGTGGCGGTGAAGCCGTCGGCCGAGCGCTGCTGCGCGTAGCTGCCCCAGCCCTCGGCGCTGGTGAAGGCGGCCTTGAAGCGGTCGGGGCTGAGCTTGGGCGCGAAGGCCAGCAGGCCGCTCGGGCCGTGGTAACGGTAGCCGCACAGCGCGGTGAACACGCCGTAGCTGGCCATGGCGCGGGCGTAGTGGTCGCTGCACTCGATTTCGTTGTAGGGATTGCGCTTGGACGGAGCGTAGCGGTCGTGGATGGCGCGGGCGATGGCGAGGCCTTCGGTGACCATGCCTTCGTGGATCATGTGGCCAGCGACCTGCCACTCGAAGCCGGTCATGTATTCGTTGTAATACTTCGCGGCCCACATGGTCTCCGGGTTGTTGCCGGCGGCCTTGAGGTAGTTCCAGTCCGGCCGCGGGAACGTGGTCATGATCAGGCCGGCGTCGCCCGGGAGGCCATACCAGCGGCCGGGTTTGTTGAGTTCGCGCCACGGGCCGGCGTCGGGGCAGAAGTTGTAGCGCCAGAGGCTTTGCAAGGCGCTGCGGGTTTCGGCCGCGGGCAGGACGCGGCCGAGGCCGGCTTGAAAGGCCCAGCTCTGGCCCAGGACCTGGTCGATGTGGCAACCGGTGCCCGAGTTGACGCTGTGGGGGAATTTCGGGTCGAGGAGGTTGATGAAGTATTCCCCGTTGTAGAGTTTCTCGACCATCGAGCGTTCGCCTTTGAGGCGGAGGGCGCGGCAGCGCTCGGCAAACTCGGGGTCGCCGAGGTCGGCGGCCATCGCCTCGCAGGCGCGGAGCGCGGCGTGGTAGAGACCGCAGAGCCACGCGTTCTGGCCGTGCCAGTCGGAGTCGAGGGTGTTGTGTTGCGAGCCTTCGAGCAGGCCGTCGCCGCGGTCTTGGGCGATGAGGCGCTCCATGGCGCGTTTCACCTTGGGCCAGAGCGGACGCAGGAAGGCGTCGTCCGTGGTCATGGTGTGCTCGCGCCAGGTGCGGAGGATGACCATGGCCTGGCCGTCGATGGCCAGACCGAAGCCGTGGTCGCCGCGGAAGTGGATGACGCCGGTCTTCTCGATGAAGGCCGAGCCGAAGTCGGTGCGGGTGCGCAGGTCGCGCTCGAGCTCCGGGAACAAGCGCCCCATGGCCTGCCCGTAGCCCCAGACGTGCGTGCAAGTGCCTTCGCAGGCGCCGATGCCCTCCCAGCCCCAGAAGCGACCGCCCTCGAAGCGGTAGGCGGTGGTGGTGGCGAGGATCGAGGTGTTAAGGAAGCTGCGATCCAGCGCCCAGCGCGGCAGGGTAGAGTCGTTCCACGTGCGGCTCCAACGCATCGTCTCGGCGTCGAGGCGGGCGAAGTTTTCGGCAACGTAGTTCACGACCGCCGCGGCGTCGGCAAAGCGCGTGGCATACTCGCGCACGCCGTAGCCGGGGAAGGTGGCGGGGGCGGCGTTGGGGAAGTGCCACGCGATGACGGCGGTCACGGTGAGGGCGCCGCCGGCGGGAATGGTTTTCTCGGTGCGGACGCCACCGAGGGGCTGGCCGGCGGTGGTCGTCACCAGAGCGGGCGCGGGGGCTTCGGCGCTGGCGATCGTGTCGGCATCGAGGAAGGTGAGCGCCATCGTGCCGATGTCGCGCAGACGGCGAAAGTGAGTCGGCGGCGTCCAGTCGGGGCGGGCTTTGTCGGCGGTGGCCAGCAAGGTGGCGCCTTTGACTTGGTTGCTGCGGCGAATCTCGGCGGGCGGGCAGGTCTGGGCGCCGATGACGTTCTCCAACCAGCCGGAGAGCGTGACGGTGACGGGTGTCGCGCCGGGATTGCTCAGGGTGTAGCGCAGGACGGTCGCGGGCAGGCTGGAGTCGTCGACGTTGAGCGGGATGAAGGGCGAGTAGGCCACGAGGTCCACCGTGACCGGCACGGCGGGATCGCGGTAGGAGACGCGGCCGAGAGGGTATGATCCAGTGAAGCTCAGATCGGCCCAGCCGCCGGCGCGGTTGAGCGTGCGGGTGTGGGTTTCGCCGTCGGAGGTTTCCCACGAGAGCGCGAAGCCTTGTTGCAGCGGGGAGCTCTGGGTGCGCGGGCCGACGTAAGCGGAGCCGTCGCGTGGGATGATGTCTTTGCCCTCATAGGGCGCAGTCTTTCCGTCGATGCCCTCGCGTCGGGCGTCGTTGAAAATGTCCCACAACCAGAGTTGTCCATCGCCGCCGAGATAGACCAGGCCCGCGCAGAGGCCGCCGACCGGCATGCCGATATAGTCGAGTTCGGAGCCGCGCCAGACTTCGGCTTCGCCCGGGGCGCTGAGCGCGGCGATCCAGGCGGGCGAAAGGTTCTTCTCGGCCGGAATCGGGTGAACGAAATCGGCGGGACCGGCGAGAGCGGCGGGAGCGGCGACGCCTTCGAGTGCGGTCGAGAAAAGGAGGAGTGAAGACATCAGGGGCAGTTTCATCCAAGGGGGTGGAAGGGCGTTTATCACGCGCTGAAATCGACCGGGCGACGCGCTCCGAAGGCCGAGGGTCGGTCACCGCGTGACACGCAGGCGGGCGAAGACTCGGGTGCCGCCCTCGGAAGCGAGGTCGTAGGCGATGGTGGGCCTGAGGTCGCCGGGCGCATGATAGACCCGCGTGATCCACGAATTGGGCGCGAGTGTCGTCGAGGATTCGATGGCCCAGCTCACGTCGCGATTGGCGATGGCTTCGGCGCCCTTGGCGTAGCTGATGACCGTGCCGGACATCGCCCAGTCGAGGGTGTTGGCCGCGCGCGGATCGGTGCCGAGCGCGTATTCGAGCACGTTGGAAATGCCGTCGCCGTCCGGATCGGCCGTGTCGGCGGCCGACGCGCCGGACAATCCGTTCTCCGCCGCCCACGACAGGAAGTTAGGAGTCACGGTGAGCGTGAAATTCCGGCTCGCGGTAAGCGCGCCGTCACTGACCGTGAGCGTGAGCGTGGCCGTGCCGGTGAGGCCGGCGACCGGCGTCACGGTCACGGTGCGATTGGCGCCAGCGCCGCCAAACACGATGTTGGCCACGGGCACGAGCGACGGGTTGGAGCTGCCACGGGTGAGGACGAGCGAAGACGCGGCCGTTTCGGCATCGCCGATAGTGAAGGTGATGGGCCCGGTGCTGCCGCCGGACGGAACCGAGACGTTGTTTATCGCGGAAATGGTCGGAGGCGTGTTGGAGTCCGCGAGCGCCGACTCGGCGCCATCGGCCCCGATCGTCTGCACGACGACCGAAACGTAGTCGGCCGCGATGGGGATGTTTTGGAAATAGAAGTGGTCGCTCACGGTGGCGCCGACAAAGACGAGCGAGCCGTCGGCGAGGCGGAGAAAGACGTGGTAGCCCTGCCGATTTCCGGGCGCGTGAGTCCAGCGCACGCGGCCGCTGGCAAGGCCGTTCCAGCCGACTACATGGAGCGCTTGGATGTTGGTGGGCGGCTGGGGCGCGGGCGCGTTGGCGTTATAGACCGCGATCTGCCCCACGCGAATCTCGTAGCCGGGCACGGGCGCCGGGGAGGCGAAGCGGAGGGCGATGGCGGCAATGCGTCGGCCGGCTTGGGGGCCGAGGTCGATCACGGTTTCGTTCCAGCCGCTCACGGCGCAGGCGCCGGCGGGATAAAAAGTGAAGCTGGTCGGCGCGGCGGCGAAGGAGACGCCCACCTGCATGAGCGAGTCCACGCCGGAGAGGCCGGGGCGTTTGAAAACGATGCGCAAGCGCGTGTCGGCGCTGGCGGTGAGATCGGTAAGGTAAAGCCGAAGGGTGTTTTCCGCGTCGAGATTACCGGAGACGCGGAGGCTGCCGCCGCCGCGGTAGGCGTCGCCGTCCCACAGCTCGGGGGTGAGCTTCGTGCCTGAGCTGTCGATGATCCAGCGCCAGGTGGGCAGGATGGATTGCAGGGCGCGGTTCCACCACGCGCCCGGCCTCACGATCACGCCGTCGTGGTAGTAATGGGCGCCGCGGCCGAGGTTGAACTCGGTGATAAAGGGCAGCGTATTGATCACGGAGCGCTCGGGGATGTTGTGCGCGATGCCGCGCCAGTTGCCGGTGCCGACGGTGGCGGAGGTGTTGCGCGGGTCGCCGCTCGCCCCGGTCCAGAAAAGATCCTGGTCGGAGATTTGATTGGCGAATTTGAGCGGCTTGTAGATGCCGACCGAGGTGAGATGATTTTGGCCGGGCGGAAAAATTTTGGCCATGCTGATGCGGGCGGCGGTGGAGCTGCGGAAATCCTCCGCCTCGGCCTCGATGCCGGTGAATATCTTGTAGGGATCGACCCCGAGCCAGTTGGCGTAGTCGCGGGTCCAGGTGGTGAGCGCGGTGGAGGAATCGTTGGAAAAATCGATGAACATCGAGTGCGCGATCGGCGCGCCGCTGCTGTTTTGCTGGCCGGTGCTGTAGTTGTGGCGCAGATACCAATCGTTTCTCTCGTTCAGGTGATCCTGCCACCAGATGCTGCCGTCCTCGGTCATCGAGTCATACCAGGTGATGCGCAGGGAGCTGTTTTGCCGGATGTAGCGGATGAGGTCGCGCATCGCGGCGGCGTCGGCCGCGGTTCCGCCCTCGGTCTCCTGGTTGATGAACCAGCCGTCGAAACCGTAATACTGCGCCATCTGGATGAGCTTGTCGGCGGCGGGATAGGTGTCGCCGACCTTGGTGAGAAAATTCCGCACCCAGGCGAAGTTTCCTCCGTAAACGAGAGGGGGGAAGAAGATCGTGCCGAGGATGGGCACGCCGTTGCGGTGGGCGTTGTCGATCATCTCGGCGGTCGGGGGCACGATGTTGATCGCGTCGATGCCGCCCCAATAAACCGACTCCTCGAGATACTGCCAGTAGGTGAAGGTATAGACCGAGCCGCTGCCGCCCTGGGGCCGGTTGCCGGCGTAGGTGTCGAGCGCCTGCACGCCGCCCTGGTTGGTGCGCGAGTTGGCGTTGGCCTTGAGCGCGGGGAAAACGTTGAAACGAGATCGCAGCGGCACGGTGGCGACATTGAACGGCGCGTCGGCGTCGGTGGCGGGATCCCAGGCCAGGAGCTGGGCCACGGTGAAGACGGGCTTCACCGGCATGGTCGGCAGCGGCGGGCGCACGCCGAGCCATTTGACGGTGAGGGCCTCGCGCTGGGCGGCAAATTCCGCCGCGCTCAAGCGGGCCGGGAACAGCTTCACCTCGCCGACGGAGCCGCTGAGGAAACGACTCGTGTTGCCCATGCTGCCGAGCAGGAGCGGGAGACTGGTGCCGGCGAAATTTCCCTTGGCGACGGTCGCGGTAAGCTCGGTCTCGTTTAGCGAGTCCCAAAGCGTGAACAGGCCGGTGGCAGCGTCGTAGTTGACGCCGATGACGACGGTGCCGCCCGCAGCGACGCGCCGATCCGCGGAGGGCCGGGTGAGGATGGTGCCGCCCGCGTAGGCCACGATCTGCCCCGCGGAGTTGAGGCGCAGGCCGAAGCCACCGGCGGTGTTGACCGTGGTGACGCCGAGAATGTCGTTCGGCTCGGTCGCGGAGCTGAGCGCGTCCACGCGCAGGGAGACGAGGGCGGCGAACCCACTGTTCGCGGAGGCGGCGCCGTTGAAATCAAGCAGAGCGGCGGCGCCCGCTGCGTTGAGCAGTTGCAGGGATCGGGCGGGCGGCCCGAACTGCAGGCCGACGGCGCCCGAGTTGAACACGCGCGGAGCCGGGAAGGTGACTGTGCCGGTTCCGGGACTGGCGTGATTGCCGGAGCCCGAGACGTCGGACCACTGCGTCACGGGGTTGCCACCGATCACGGTGCCCGCGGCGCTCGCATCCAGATGCTGGAGCGGTCGCCGCTGCCAGGCGTCGCCTAGGGCGATGCGCGCGGCGGCGAGCGCGGCGGGCGCAAGCGCCTCATCATACAGGCGCACCTCGCCGACCGAGCCGGCGAGGAAGCGGGAGCTGTTGCCCATGCCACCGAGCAGTAGGGGCAGATTAGCGCCGGCGAAATTGCTCCTGGGGATTGTCGCGGTGACCTCGGAGCCATTGAGCGAATCCCAGAGGGCGAAGCGGCCCGACGCCGCCTCGTAGTGAAGCGCGAACACAACCGTGTCGCCGGCGGCGACGCGACGGTCCGCCTCGGGGCGCTGCACGATCACGCCGCCGAGATAGGCGATGATCCGGCCAGCGGAGTTGTAGCGCAGGCCCAGGCCGCCGGCGGTGTTGACCGTGGTGACGCCGAGCAGATCACTGGGCTCGCTCGTGCCCGAGAGTTGATCCACCCGGACGGCGAGCAGGATCGTGAAGCCGCTTTTCGCCGTGGCCGCGCCCGTGCTGGAAAAGTCCAGCAGGCTCGCGGTGGTGGAGGCGTTGAGCAGCTGAAGACTTCGCAGCGGCGGTCCGAACTGGAGGCCCGCGGTGCCGGTCGCGAAGACGTTGGCCGCGGGATAGGTCACGCTGCCGGAGCCCGGCGTGGCGTGGTTGCCTTTGCCCGATTGGTCGACCCAGGCCTGAACGACGTTCGCAGGGCCGAGCGTGACGCTGGCGGGCTCGGCCGAGGTGAGGCGCTGGATCAGATCTCCTCGGGCGAGCGAGACGAAGAGCAGCGCAGCGGTCAGCCAGGCGATGACGCGGGGGATGGTGTGGGCGGCGATCAACATCAGGGGCGGCGGACGAAGCGCGGCGTCGGTCCGGGGCCGCGCGCCGCGGGGAGGCGCGTGCCGGAGCCGTCACGCGAAACGGGGGCTCACAAAGCTAGCCGCGCCCGGCGCTTTCTCCCATGCCCCCGCCGGACGGTTATCCGTCAAAATCTGACGTGAAGAAGCGGCGACGACCGCGCTCAGCCGAGCGTCTTCTGACGGCGATAACTGGATGGGCTCACGCCGAGCGAGCGCATGAAGATTTTGCCCATGTGGTCGGCGGAGGTGAAGCCGGAGCGCTCGGCGATATCCTCCATCTTCCGCCGCTTCGGATCCTCGAGGAGACGCTGCGCGTGCTCGAGACGTCGGCGCGTGATCTCCTCCGCCATCGTGCGCCCGACGTGTTTGAAAAACGCGTCGTGCAGGCGACGCGAACTCATGGGAATCTCGGTCGCGACCGCTTCCGCCGTGAGCGGCTCGGTGTAGTGTTCCCAGATGAGACGGAGCGCCTTGGCGACGTTGGGATGATCGATGGCGAGGATGTCGGTGCTCTTTCGGGTCACGACGCCCTTGGGCTGAACGAGCACTTTTCGTTCGGGCACCGGCTCGCGTTTCATCAAGCAGTCCAGCAGGCGGGCGGCTTCGAAGCCTTGCTTGGCCTGATCGTCATCCACGCTCGAGAGCGGAGTGGTGGCGAAGCCGCAACGCAGCTCGTCGTTGTCCACGCCGAGCACCGCGACCTCCTCGGGCACGGAAAGTCCCGCGTTTTCACACGCGTCCAGAATCTCGATCGCGCGGTCATCATACTCCGTAAACACGGCGACCGGCTTGCGCAGCGCGATGAGTTTGTCCTCCAGCCAGCTCGGATCGCCGGATTCTTTGGAAGGATCGAACCGCCGGCCCACGGAGGGCCGCTGAAGCAGGGTGAGTTCGTGTCCGGCCTCGGCCAGGCGCCGACGAAACCCCTCCATCCGCAGGCGCTCCCCCAGCCCACCGGACCGCACGTAGTAGGCGAAGTTGCGAAAGCCGCGCATCAGAAAGTGCTCCCCGGCCAGTTTGCCGATGGCCTCGTTGTCGGGCATCACCTGCGGAATCCCCTCGGTGGAGAAGGGGCCGATGCTGACGGTGGGCAGCTTCCACGCGAGGACCGCCTCGTCGATGGCCGTGTCCATGCCGAGCACGCAGATCACGCCATCGCCTTTCCAGTGACGCGGGATGGGCGTCCCTCGCTCCATGTCGATGTTGAGCGCCCAACCGGCTTTGCGTGCATACGCCGCGACGCCACGATGCAGGTCGGTCGAATACCAACCCAAAGCCAACAACACTCGCCGCCGCTTGGACCGCTGTAAGATCGACTGCATGTAAAGAGGGCGCAGGGCGGCGAGCTGCGGAAATGCGCAACCCGCGAAGCCGGAGGAGACAAAGTAACGTCAAAAACAAGCAAAGCGCAACCACCACGAACGCCGACGGCTTTGGAGGACGCGCCTCGCGGGTCGCCACCAGAAGGCCTGACGACGCCGACGCACCTACCCCGCTGGCTCACGCGCCGCTTGTCCGCGCTCGGTTGAGGTCCACCAAGGACCGCTCAAGCTCCGTCTCCATCTTGCGGTCAATCGTGTAGAAGCTGGTCGCCACCGCGGTGGCCACGGCGAAGCCGGCGGGAATCAGGCTCATCAAGAGCAACAAGGTATGGTTCGTCTGGGCCGACTGCGCGACGTTTGCGGTAAAGCCCGAATAAGCCAGAATCCAGAACGCGACGGCCGGGCCGACCGACCAGCCGATTTTTTGCGAGGCCGTGCCGGCGGAAAAAATGATGCCGGTGGAGCGATGCCCGAACTTCACCGAGCCATAGTCGGCCGTATCGGCGATCATCGCCCAGAAGAGCGGCATCATGGGAGCGGCCACGAACGCGATCAGGATCTGGTTCAAAATCATCAGCCCGAAAGCGTCGCGTGGGATAAAATAGAACCAGACCAAAAGCCCGGCGAAGGCGAGATTCAGGATGATGTAGGCCCGCTTCTTGCCCCCGATCCAGGAGCAGATCGACTTGGCGAACAGCACGGCCACCACGGCGGCCACGCTATTGTAGAGCAGCAGCTTCGTGCCCCAATCCTCGCGCTCCACGACGTATTTGAAATAATGCAGCACCGTGGTGGCGCGGATGGCCTGACTCATCACGGTGAGAATGCTGATGACGATGATCATCACCCACGGCCCGTTGCGCACCAACTCGCGCAGTTCCCGCCCGATCGGCTCGTGCTTTTGCTCAACAGGCCGGATGCGCTCCTGGCTGCTCTTGAAGGTGTAGAAGAAAAGCCCGCCCGCCATCAGCGCGAGCACGGCCACGCCGCCGGTGTAGCCGACCTGCTGGTTCCCCCGACCGATGACGTCGATAAAGAAAGGCAGCAACAAGGTCACCGCAACGATGCCGGCATTGGCACCGATGAATCGAAACGACGCGAGCACGGTTCGCTCCTCGGACTTGGCGGTCATCACGCCCATCAAGGCTCCGTAGGGAACGTTGATGGCGGTATAGACCATCATCATCAACGTGTAGGTCACGTAGGCATAAACGAGCTTCGCGGTCGCGCCGACATCGGGCGTGTAGAAGGTCAACACGCCGCAGGCCATGTAGGGCCCGATCATCCAAAGCAGCCACGGGCGGAATTTGCCCATCGGGCTTTTGGTGCGATCCGCAATGGCGCCCATGATGGGATCATTGATCCAATCCCAAGTGCGCACGACCAAGAGCATGGTGCCGAGCGCGGCGGCCGATATACCGAAAACGTCGGTATAAAAGATCGCCATGAAGTTCATGAATATGCCGAAGAACAGGCACGAGGCCATGTCGCCGGCGGCGTATCCAAATTTCTCATTCCATCCAAGTTTGGCGGCGGGGTCTTGGGTGGAAGGGGTATTTTCGAGGGGCATGCGAAGGGACTAGGGCGGCGGCTGAAGCCACGCGGCGGCGGCGCGGTTGTATTCCGCTTGGGTGGGGCGACGACCATGCTTGGCCGTAAACTCTTCGACGAATCCGTTGGCCTTGGCCAAGAAGTCGCGATGCAGGTGCCAGGCGGGCTGCTTCACGCCCTCCTTGTCGATCAACCAAAAACCGCGGTGCTTCCCCGCCTCGTTGATCTCGTTGCAGTAAAGTTCCCAGTAGAGAACGAAGGGGCAGCCCCATTCAAGGCTCCAGCGCATCACGCGGCGGGAGTATTCGGACTGTTTTTCAGGACTCTCGACCTGCTCCAGATTAAAGCCGTATTCGCCGATAAACACGCGTTTGCCCGGAATGTCGGAGGGGGGCAGGTGCTTTTCGATGTAGTCCAAAGCTTGGAAAACTCGTTTCCTCCCCACTTCGCCACCGCGCATTGCCGCCGTGGTGGTCACGTCGTAGCTCGACCACGACACGAAGTCGGTTTTGATGTGCGGGAGCACAGTGTTTACGATGGTCGGCTTGCCTTGGTCCATGGACTTCCGGACGTGGTTGAGCTCAACGTAATAGTAGATCCGCACACCATGATGCTCGGTCTCGCGAATCGCGTCCGCTATGGCCTTTTGGCGCAGATTGAACCACTGAATCGCGCCTTGGATCGTCTCGGGAGTCGGATCCAAATCGTAGTTGTAGTTCAGCTTGAGCATGTGCCAATCGCCCTCCCAGTTTCCGAGGTAGAACGACTTGCCCGTGCCCGAATAAGTTTTCAGCAGGTGGACGGTGAACTCATGGATCTCACGGTAAATGGCATCGGCCTCGTCTTGCGGGATCGAGCCTTGGTTGAAACCGGACATGCGATCCGCGAAGGGATAAATCCAAAGCATGATATTCCGGAAAGGCAGATCGAACACCCGGCCGTAGTCCGGATATTTACGAAGCAAATCCATCACGCTGCGAATCTCCGGATCCTTCGCAAAACCGTAGTTCTCCTTGTAGTTGGGGCCGACGGCTATCTTGAGCGTGTCGCTGCCCAGTTCGAGGATGCCTTTTGCCGTTTCGAGCAGAGCGCTTTCATCGGTGAACTGATACCTCACCCCGATGGTTTGCGTCCCGATCGCCGTGCTCAGCATCGGGACAGTGTCGGAGCGCAAGCCAGCCACCATGCTGAAAAGGGCTAACGAAAGAATGGCGGGCTTCCACATGGCGATTTAGGCGACCGCGTGCGAGGCCAGCTCCGCCCGATCCGAAACCGGATTCGCTTTCAGATACGCCAGCAGCTCGGACACGGAGCAGGTGGCCACCGCGCAGACCACATCGCCGCCGCCGTAATAAACGAAAAGCGTGTCGCCCTTGATCACGTTGCCGCAAGGGAAGGCGACCCCTTTGTAGAAGCCTTGGGTTTCCCACTGTTGGTCCGGCTCCATCAACCAGTCTGGAGTGCGGCAAAGCACTTTGGTGGGGTCGTTGAGATCCAGGAGAAGCGCGCCGGTGCGGTAGTATTTGTCGGGGCCTACGCCATGGTAAAGCGTCAGCCAACCGTCCTCGGTTTTGAGCGGCGGAGTCGAGCCGCCGATCTTGCACTCCCAGTCATACTCGGCCTTGGCCAGCAACTGGAGCCGCTTCGCCTCGAGCAAGTCGTCGCACGCGGCGATCCAAATCGCCGGATGCTGAGTGCCATACTCGGGACCGGTCCATGACATGGGCCGATGGAGCGTGTAGAACTTGCCGTTGATTTTCTCAGGGAAAATAATCACGTCGCGATCATCCACGGTGGCGTCGGTCAGACGGCCCGCGCGCCAATACTCCTTAAAGTCCTTGGTGATCAGCAGGTGCGTGGAGGTGATATTCTTGCGCAGCGCGATGGGCAGCTCATCAGGTAGCTTCTCCCGGAAATGCGGAGGAACATAGCTGGTGTTGCTGAAATCCCCCTTGTCGAGTTCCCAATATCTGCCGGGCGGATTCATGCGCGCGGCGTAAGTGATGAAAAAGTATTCGCCGAACTTTACGATACGCGGATCCTCCATGCAGCCCATGTCCGCGCCCGTAGCCGGCGGGGCGAAGAGCGGTTCGGATGAGCAGCGCTCGAAGTGAAACCCGTCCTTGCTCTTGGCCATGCCGAGATAGACCAGGTGTTTGTCGTCATGCCCGGCGGCGCGGTAGAGGAGGATGAATTCGTCGCGCTTCTCGTCATACCACGCGGCCGGATTGGTGACCACGGAGCATTGCCAGGCGCTATCGGCGACGGGACCCAGGATCGGATTCCCGGCGTATTTTTTCAGTTTCATATTTGGAATGGGATTATGCGGGATGAATGACCAAGGGACGGGCGACCGATCTCACTCGATCAGGTAATGTCGCCCCTGCGTGCGTTGGTCTGCCCGGTGCTTTTGCCGGCGGAGCTTGCCTCTGGTGGGAAACCAGTGGCCTCCGACAAGCGCAGCCTACTGAAACTGGGCCAGTTTCGTCAGCTTGGGATCGATGGGAAAATCCATGATGCGCGCGCTACCATCCAAGAACAGAACGGGAGCGGCACGACCGTCGCGGTGGTAGTAGTATAGACCCTGACGTCCGACCGGGGGAGCCAGCAGGGCGGCGTCCACGATGTTGGCGGCCGAGATTTCGTAGGCTCCACTCATGGCGTAAATAGTCCGGGAAGGTTCGATGAACTCGCTCATGTTCCGATGCCTTGCCGTGGTCTGGTTACTAACCAAGCCCTGCGCTTGAGATCCTTTGGCGACGTTGAAGATGCGATTGACCGCCCAGGTTGTCGCATAGCCGGAACGGAGAAAAGCAGGCTCGTTCGGCACATAGGGGTCCCGAATCTCGCCGAGAACATTGTTCACGCGGTCAATGTTTCCAGCGGGAGAGCGCGCCAGGTAGGTCGCCCACTGGCGCATTGTGAGCTCAAAGTATTGAAAGGCGCCCGGGCTGTCCGCGTTATCGCCTTGCCCCAAAATGGCGCCCCGATTGTCTTGGGCATAAAGCATGGTGGCCATGCCAATCTGCTTGATGTTGCTTACGGCCTGCGCGGATCGCGCGCTCTTGCGAACGGAACTCACCGTAGGGATGAGGATGGCGGCAAGGACGCCGATGATGGCGATGACGGTGAGGAGTTCGATCAGGGTGAATGCCCGGCTGGCCGACTGACGGGGGTGACGAATGGCTTTCATAGGGGGTAATTTGAGGGAAGAAGGACCCGCAGGTCCCGGGGGATGCTTCAGTGAAGAATACCTTACACCGCCTCCTGGTTTTGTTAATCCGCCTTTCTGCCAAAGATCCGTGGATATTTGACGTCCGCGGTCCTAGCGGTCCCCGCCGCTTCCTCCGCCTCCGCGTGCAGCAAGTCGCGTGGTTAGGTAACCCAGCGCGAGCATGGTCTCACCCGGGTCGCCTTCTGGCGTGACCTGACCGGAGTTGCCAGCGGCTCCTCATCCATCATGGCCATCGACGACGTGACCTTCTCCGCGATTCCCGAGCCCTCTGCCTTCGCCGCCCTCGCCGGCCTTGGCGCCCTCGGTCTCGCAGCCTCCCGCCGTCGTCGGCGCTGATCCACGCGCTCGTTCCGCGTTGCTTCCTGGCACCCGCCGCACGTGTCCACGCCGGCGGGTTTTTCGCGCCCCGCCAGCTCCTGGGCCACGACTCCACGCCACCTACGTAGTCCGAGCTTGATTTGGATCGCGTTTCTTCGGCTCATCCCCTCGCTCCCCTCCCTCCGCTCCGCCTTGCCGCCATCGGCCTTGGCGTGGGTCGCAACCTCCGCCCCCCCCCGCTCCCTTGGTCCTCATCCACCAGTCCATCGAGTTTCACAACACCGCCGCGCTCGAGCCGCTCCACGGCCTGCCCGGCCTCGCCCTCGTGCGCTTTCCCCGCGCCGTGCGCGAGGCGCTCAACCCCCGCGGCCGCTTCATCGCAGCCTTGGCCGTCGGATGCGAGCTGCGCTTCGTCACCCCCGCCCCGACTTTTCAACTCACCCTGCTCGCCCACGCCGACGAGGTTCGTCTCCAGATTTACTGCGGCGACTTTGCCCACTCCGAACCGGTGCTCGCCCCGGGCCAGACCCGCGTGCTCCACCTCTCCCCGCCCGAGCGCTTCGCCCTCGTCCCACGCGCCACCTTGTCGACCACCGCCTTCTCCCCCGAGGTCTGGCGCGTGCAGATCTCCGGCGGCGGCGTCTCCTTCCTCGGTCTCGATACGCTCGGCTTTCCGCTCCGCCCCCCGGCTCCCACGGAGAAACCCCGCCTGCGCTGGCTCGCGCATGGATCCTCCATCACCCACTCCTGGGCAAAAGGCTACCCCCACCAAGCCGCACGGCGCCTCCGCGCCGACGTGCTCAACAAAGGCATGAGCGGCTCCTGCCATTGCGAACCCGAACTCGCCGCCCACCTCGCGACCGAGAGCTGGCACTTCGCCACGCTCGAACTCGGGGTCAACATGCGCGGCGAGTTCTCCCCCGAAGCCTTCGCCCTCCGGGCCGCCCGGATGCTCGACACGCTGCTCAAAGCCAAACCCGGCGCGCCCGTCTTCCTCATCACCCACTTCCCAAACCTCGACCACCACCCGCTCGGTGAGCCCGGCCTCGCCGGCCGCCGCCAAGCCGCCTTCGACGAGACACTGCGCGAGCTCGCCCGACGCCACGCCGCCCAGGGCGTGCACCTGATCGAAGGTCGGGAGGTCCTGACCGATTTTCACGGACTCTCCGCCGACCTCCTCCACCCTAGCGACCATGGTCACGTGCAGATGGGCGAAAACCTCGCCCGCCTGCTCTCCCCACATCTGACGGCCCTTCAGGTTAGCTAACCTTCCAGCCACGTGGCGCGGAACGGGGAGCCACGCACCCTGAGGGCACTGCCTTCAGATGCCGCCGATCACCGCCACCTACCCGCGCGCTCCCGGCTTGTCTCCGCCGTCCGCCGGCCTCCTTGCTTGGAATGAAAATCTCGGCCTCTGGGGCCGCGACTCCGCCGGTCACACCCTCCCGGTCGCCCAGCTCCCGCGCGTGCATTCCGGCGTGGAATCCGCCGTCCTGCTCCACGCGCTGCTCGAGCTCACGCTGCTCGACGAGTCCACCTTTTCCGCCGCCCTCTCCGGCCTCCTCAACCTTCAGGCCCGCTCCGGCCCTCGCGTCGGCTGCTTCCGCTGGTATGCCGAGGAGGAGGAGCCCACCGACACCAACGCCGCCTTCTTCATCGGCCTCGCCCTCCAGCTCCTCGCCCTCGAACACCCGCACCGCATCCCGTCCGCGCTTCGACCCCGCCTCGACGAGGCCTTCGCGCTGCTTAACCGCTGGTTTCTCGCCGAGCTCGAACGCGAGTCCCCCATCTACCCCAACAAATACCTCGGCGACCTCGTCTGCGCCTGGCTTGGGCACGAACTGCTCGACCTCCCCGCACCACCCTCGCTCCACCGCGACTTCGCCCGCGCCCTCGACTACTGGGAGGCCAAACACTGGGGCTGGGGTGAGCACCTGAGCGACGTCTATGCCGGCGTGCTGCTCGCCGAGTTTTCCGCGCTGCTCCTCTTCGCCCGCCGCCTGCCGCCAGCCACCCGGGCGCACGCCCTGCGTCTCGCCCGCGGACTGCTTGCCATCGACGACGCCTTCGGCGCCGGCCCGCGCGTGCCCCAGATCCGCTGCTACGACTTCGAGCAGACGCCCCGCCGCACGCCCTTCCGCGACCAAGTGGGCTCCTGGCCCGCCAACGCCGGCCACGCCTGGGCGGAGAGCCGCGCCCTCCGCCGCTACATGCTGCTGCCCTTCGGCCCCATGTTCGCGCGCCGCGGCTGGTCCTCGCTCTTTCCCGCGCCGCCCGCGGCCGCCCCGGACGGACGCGCGCTCGAGATACCGCTTGCCGAGGGAGCCCGCGCCTCCGCCTGGATCAGCCCGGCCCTGCGCACCGGCGCTCTCTCCCGCTGGCCGCTGCTCGCCGGCGCCGAGCACCAGCGCTGGGGCCTTTCCTGGCAGACCTTTCCCGCCGCCTACTGGCGCCCCGACGGCGAGTGGGGCTTCCTCCGCTGCACCACGCGCCACAACCAGGAACTGCGCGCCCACCCCGCGCTCAACAAGGCCAAGGCTTACCTCTCCAACGCTCTCGGCCCCGGCGAGCCCCCGCCACTGATGCGCACCCTCGCCCGCCAGCAGGGCCCCGCCTGGATCGCCCTCCGCAGCCTTGATCCCTGCGACACCTGGCACGCCGCGCACGACGGCTTCTGGCTCCACGGCCTCAAACACGCCCCCGTCCCCGAGCACTCGCCCCTCGCCGGGCACTCGCTTTTTCTCCGCCACGCGGACGGCGCTCTCCGCCTCCGGCACTTCAGCCTCGACCCCGCCGTCCATCCCGCTCTCGCCCGCCACGGCCTCGACAGCTGGCACTGGACCGCCACGGCCACCGTGCCCTCGCTCTGGTGCCTGGAGCCCGCGCTCACCCCTCCCGTTTCCTCGCCGCGTCTGACTCGTGAAGGAGACGCCGTGGTCATCCACTGGCCCCGGAGCGCATGGGACGGCATCCGTTTATCCACAAACCCCGTTAGCTAACCTTGCGGGGCCGTTGTTCCTCGCCCGCCCCCTCCCATCCTCCTTCTCGTGAACCCCAGCCCTCGCCCCTCTCCCCGCGGCTTCACCCTCATCGAGCTGCTCACCGTGATCGCCATCATCGGCATCCTCGCCGCGATCATCATCCCGGTGGTCGGCAAAGTGCGCGCCAACGCCCGCAACGCCCAATGCGTTTCCAATCTCCGCCAAATCGCCGTGGGCGCGATTCTATACGAGCAGGAGAGGCGCTGGTTTCCGCCGACCCGCGCGGAGGCCGAGTGGTCCGCAAACCGTGCCACCGATGATGCCGAGCGGTCGTTCTTTCTTCAGGCCATCGCCCCCTACACCTCCTCGGCGCGCGACAATAGCCGAGGCGATATCCGCGAGTGCCCGGTTTATCGCTCCGTCGAACAACAAGAACGCGGCGCCACCACACCTCAGACCGACACGAGCTTCGCTTTCCGCGCCGGCTACGCTCCGAATCGCCGCCCCCTGCTTCAATTCGACAGCGACACCACCGACATCTCCCTTCTCCGAATGAACATGATCGTGGCCCCCACCCGGACAATTATGGTGCTCGAGGCCAGGGACTGGCACGCGAACGGATACAACGAAACGCTCGCCCCCTACGGCAGCGTTCCCGCGATGTGGATCGGCACCCGCCACGGCACTAGATCCCACTACGCCTTCTTTGATGGCAGCGTCCGCGGACTGGGGCCCTACGAGGCCTTGCCTCTCCTCATGCGTCCCGGCACCGCGCCCAGCCTTTGATTTGCCGAGCGCGCCGCGACCAGCGCGCTCCCTCGGCACCGTAGAAACGGCATCGCAGCCGCGCTGGACGCAGCCCTGAGCCTTGGCCATCCTACCCCGCGCGTGGACTCCACCCCCTCCCTGCGCGACATCGCCGTTCGCACCGGCGTCACCATCATGTCGGTCTCCCGCGCCCTGCGCGGCAGCCCGCAGGTCTCCGCCGCCAAGCGCGACGAGATCCTCCGCGTCGCCAAGGAGCTCGGCTACCGGCCCGACCCGCAGGTCACGCGCCTCATGGCGCTGCTCCGCACCTCCAAGGCCAAACGCGCCGACTCCGTCATCGCCTTGATCAACACCCGCGCCGAGCGCGGCCTGCACCTGCGCGAGCCCCACCTGCGCGTGTTCTACGAGGGCGCCGCGCGCCGCGCCGAGGAGCTCGGTTTCAAACTCGAAGAGTTCTGGCTCGCCGACCCCGCGATCTCCGTCCGCCGCCAGCAGGCCATCATCAACGCCCGCGGCATCGAGGCCCTGCTGCTCCTGCCGGTCGAGGCCGGCTTCAAGGGCCTGCCCTTCGACGTCTCGCGCTTCGCCCTCTCCGCCATCGGCCGCAGCCACCACAGCGTGCCCTGCGATCGCGCCAGCCCCAACCACTACAACGCCGTCACCCTCGCCCTCGCCCGCCTCGCCGAGCGCGGCTTTCGCCGCGTCGGCGCCGCCTTCTTCGACGGCATCAACGATCGCACCGACCGCCGCTACTCGGCCGCCGTCTTCGATCACCTCGAGCAGATCGCGCCCGCCGACCGCGTGCCACCGCTCATCCACCCGCGCTGGGAGGCCGGGGCCTTCCGCGCCTGGTTCGAGGCCCACCGCCCCGAGGTCGTCCTCACCCACGGCGAACACATCCGCGAGTCCGCCCGGCGCGAGCTTGGCCTGCGCGCGCCCCGCGACTACGGTTACGTGAACCTCAATCTCCTCCAGTCCTCCGACCGCAGTTCCGGCATCGACCAAAACTACGGGCTCGTCGGCGCCGCCGCGCTCGATCTCGTCGCCGGCCAGCTCAACCACCAGGAGCGCGGCCTGCCCGCCTTCCCCCGCACCGTCACAATCAACGGCGTGTGGCGCGAGGGCGACAGCCTGCCATCCCGCTCCCGCGCCGCGCCCCGTCGGCGCACGGGCGCCAGGAAGACCGTTAGCTAACCTTTTCGGTCTCTTTCCGCGCAGCCACTCTCGCGCGAGGCTTCGTTCCGTCGCCCCCAATCCATGAAACTCCTTCGCTCCGTCTCCTCTCTCTTCATCGCGCTCTCGCTCACCGTCACCGCACACGCCGCGCAAATCGAAAATCTGCTGCCCGAGGGCGAGATGATCGGCTCGCCCGGCAACCCGCCGCGCGGTTGGCAGGTCCCTCACGCCAACTGGCTCCAGACTCGAGGCGCCACCATCAACCTCGAGAAAGACCCGCAGGAGGCCGGCAACTATGTCGCCTTCACCAACACCGACAACAAGGCGCTCATCCGCCTGCAAGCGCAGCTCGAGGTGAAGCCGGCCTGGGTCGGCCGCAACCTCACCTACCGCCTGCGCATCCGCGGCACCGAGATCGGCGTCGGCGCCGAGTCCTGGCACTTGGCCGGGCTGATGCTCTACTACACGGACGACACGGGCAAACAACGCTACTCGCCCGGACGCCTCCAGCTCGATGTGCCCACACCGCAGTGGCGCCGCCTCACCGGCCGCTGGACCGTGACGCCCGACGCGAAGATCCTCCACATCGACATCGGCCTGCTCGGCGCCACCGGCAACATCCAGATCCGCGACGTCGAACTATTCTTCGAGTGAGGCCCCCAGCGGCGCTTTCCCTCCGCCGACTCTCCGCCTCGCCCCACGCTCCCGCCCCGGCGGCTGAAAAGGCCGTCGGGGCTTTTTGTTCTTAACCGCCGCCCTGTCGGGGCCAACCTCGCCTGATGCCCGCCGCTTCCCGCCCCCGCACTCCCGCCTGGCTGCGCACCGCCGCCTTCTACGAGGTTTACCCGCAATCCTTCCAAGACAGCGACGGCGACGGCATCGGCGATCTCCCGGGGCTCATCGGCCGCCTCGACTACATCCGCTCCCTCGGCTGCGACGCCCTCTGGCTCAACCCCTGTTTCGTCTCGCCCTTCGGCGATGCCGGCTACGACGTCGCCGACTTCTACCACGTCGCGCCGCGCTACGGCACCGACGCCGACCTCGAGCGTCTTTTCACCGAAGCCCACGCCCGCGGCATGAAGGTCTGCCTCGACCTCGTGGCCGGCCACACCTCGACCGAGCATCCGTGGTTCCAGGCCTCGGCCCGCGCCGGGAAAAACGAGTTCACCGACCGCTACATCTGGACCGACAGCGTCTGGCGCTCCGCCCCCGCCGGCCTGTCACAAATAAACGGATACGGCGAACGCGACGGCAACTACGTCACCAACTTCTTCCACTTCCAGCCCGCCCTCAACTACGGCTTCGCCCGGCCCGACCCCGCCCAGCCCTGGCAACTCCCGGTGGACCACCCCGCCTGCCGCGCCAATCGCGAGGAGATGAAGCGCATCATGCGCCACTGGCTCGACCGCGGCGCCGACGGCTTCCGCGTGGACATGGCCTCCTCGCTGGTCAAGGGCGACACCGACTTCGCCGCCACCATGGCGCTCTGGGCCGAGATGCGCGCGATGTATGACACCGAGTATCCCGAGGCCGTGCTCATCGCCGAATGGTCCGACCCGGCCCGCGCCATCCTCGGCGGTTTCCACATCGATTTCCTCATCCACTTCAACCACCCCGGCTACAGCACGCTCTTCCGCGCCGAGCCGCACCGCGACCTCTTCCAGTTTTTCCGCGACATGGGTGGCAGCTACTTCGACCGCGCCGGCCGCGGCGACATCCGCGTCTTCCTCGACCACTATCTCGAGCACCTGCGCGCCACCGAGGGCCGCGGTTTCATTTCCCTGCCCACCGGCAACCACGACATCATGCGCCTCGCCCGCGGCCGTGACGCCGCCGACCTCGCCGTCTGCTTCGCCTTCCTCCTCACCCTGCCGGGCGTCCCCTACCTCTACGCCGGCGACGAGATCGGCCAGCGCTACGTGGACGGCCTCGTCTCCAAGGAAGGCGGCTACAACCGCACCGGCTCCCGCACGCCGATGCAGTGGGACGCCTCTCCCAACGCCGGTTTCTCCACCGCCCCCGCCGAGGCGCTTTATCTGCCGATCGACCCCGCGCCCGACCGTCCCACGGTGGCCGCGCAGGAAGCCGATCCGGCCTCGCTCCTTTCGCTCGTGCGTCGCCTGCTCGCCCTGCGCCGCGAAGTGCCCGCGCTGGGCAACACCGGCCCTTTCGTGCCCCTCCACGCCGAGCCCAAGGCCTACCCGTTCGTGTATTGGCGCGGCGAGGACAAGGATGGAGCCATCGTGGCCGTGAACCCGGCGGACCGCGAAGTGCGCTGCGCGTTCACGTTGCCCGCGGCCGGCTTGACCACCACCCCGCTGCTCCCCACCGGCGCCACCCTCCAAGTCGCAGGCACAAGAGCGGACCTGGTGATGCCCCCCGTCTCGTGGGCGATCTATCGAGGGCGCCAAACCGGGAGCCGCTGATCTCGCTGGCCCGTCCCTTTGGCAGGGAGGAAGCGCCGGGACCGCCGCCGAGGGAGCGGAAGTTTTTCGAGCGGTCCTGCACGTAGAGCTGCGCCTGCACGCGCGAACCCTCGCCGCCGCTTGAGCGCACGGTGAGGCGAACCAAGTCCACGTCGCCCTCGGCGAGCGGGATGCGGTTGGCGATGTTTAGCTGGATTGAGTGCGGACGACCGTCGCGCACCGGCACATGCACGCGCAGCGCTTCGACATGCACGGGGGCGACACAGCGACCGTCTCCGAGCGCGCGCCGGCTGCGTTGCCGGAGGTGGTTCTATCGTGGAACGCCCGGAACCGCTCCGGCCATAAAAGCCCAAAGGGTAGCTGACTCAACCCTCACGGCACGTCCCCCGGATGAAACGATAACGGCCGCCGCGCACTTCCCGCCCCCGCTCCCCTCGTCATTGGTCATGGACGTCTGCCGTTCGTCGTGCCCCGCCAACGAGCCAGATCCTCCGCTCGTGCCTACGCCCATCACTGACACCCCTGCCGCTCACCGCCTCCCCAAGCCCGAGAAGTTCGCTTACGCACTCGGAGCTGTGCCCTTCGGCTTCGCCTACATGGCGTTGGCGCAACTGGTTTACCCGATCTTCAACATCAGCCTCGGGATGAGCGCCACGCTCATCGGCATCGTGCTCGCCGTCGGTCGCCTTTGGGATGCCCTCACCGATCCGGTAATGGGCACCTACAGCGACAACGCCCGCACGCGTTGGGGCCGGCGCCGCCCCTTCATCCTCCTCGGCGGCCTCGCCCTCGGCCTCACCTTTCCCCTCATCTGGCTCGCCCCCGCCGACTGGAGCGAAGGCGCCACGATGGGCTGGCTCGTCGTCACCGTCCTCCTCTTCTACACCGCCTCCACGCTCTACTCCGTGCCTTGGCTTTCCCTCGGCTACGAGATCACTCCCGATCCGGTGGAACGCACTCGCGTCCAGGCTTGGCGCGCCTACGTCAACATCATCGCCATGCTCGCCCTGCCCTGGGTGTTTCGCGTCGCCCAAGCCGACTTTTTCCCCGACACCGCCACCGGCATGCGCTGGCTCGGGGGCTTGCTGGGCCTCTGCATGGCCGTCTTTGCCATCCCTGTCTTCCTCGGCACCCGGGAGCGAGCTTTCGTGCAGACCTCGCAACAGGAGAAGATCCGCCTCCGCGACGCCCTTCGGGAGACCTTTCGCAATCGCCCCTTTCTCCTCTTTGTCGGCGGCGTCGTCACCGTGCTGCTCTGTTCGCCGGTGCTGGTCGGCTCCCTCGGACTCTACATCAACAGCTACCACATCTTCCCCGGCGACACGAAACGCGGCGCCGAGATGATCGCCCTCGCGGGCATGGTGGGCGCCGGCATCAAGCTCTCGGTGCTCCCCTTCTGCGTCAAAATCGTCAAACGCCACGGCAAGCTCCCGCTCATGAAGGCGGCCCTCTGGCTCGGCCTCATCAGCAGTCTCTCCACCTGGTTCACCTACACCCCCGCCGCCCCTTGGCTTCAATTCGCCTCCTTGGCTCTGCTCTACCCGTCCGTGACCGCCTTTTGGCTTCTCGTCGATCCGGTCAAGGCCGACTGCGCCGACTACGACGAGGCCCGCACCGGCCTGCGCCGCGAAGGCATGTATGCGGCCGTCGCCAACTGGGTGGAAAAGCTCAGCATCGCCATCGTCCTCGTCTTCTCCGGCCTCGCGCTCGACTGGTCCGGATTCGACGCCTCGCTCGGGGCTGACCAGCCGGAGCACACCCTCACCACCCTGCGCCTGCTTTTCGCCCTCGTGCCCGCCTGCGCCTTCACCATCGCGCTCGTCGCGCTGCAACGCTTTCCGCTCACCGAAGCTCGCATGGCGGAGGTTCGCGCCACCCTCGCCGCCCGCCGCGCGGCCGCGGCGGGCTCAAACGCCCCGTCCTGAACCCCTCGCCCGCGCCACGTCCTCCATCGCTCGCGCCATCGCCATGCAGTCACGCCGAAAGCCCCCCAGGCGCATCCTGTTTGCCCTGCTTCTCGCTGCGCTCATTTCCGCCTACTATTTCGTCCCGCGCGAGCGCGGCGCCGAAACCTCTCCCGCGCTCCCTCCATCTCAATCCGCGACCACGCCCTCGGCGAGGCCCGCCTTGGCCCCCGACGACCTCCCGGGCCTGCTCGTCGCCGCACGCGCCGTCGCCTCCGCCCCACCCTCCGCCGAGCTCCTCGCCGCCTTCGCCAGCCGCCGTGAAATCATGGCCCGCCTCGTGCGCGATGATCCCGAGGCCGCCCTCGCCGCCGCGCTTACGCCCCACGAATACGCTTCTCTCCCGCCCGAGCTCCAGGCCTTGGTCGAGCGTCCGCTCGCCGGCGTCGGCTTCTACGGCGTGCTCGCCATCTGCACCCACGATCCCCTCACCGGCCACTCCACCGCTTGTCGGATCGAGCGCCACGTGTTCCTCGACGAGCGTGAGATCCCCGCCGCCATCTACGGCGCGCGCCGTGACCGGCTCACCGAAGAAGAGGCATCGCTTTATGGAGTGGAGCTCGACGGTGTGCTCGCGCTTCACGCCGACGATGCCGTCGTCTTCCCGGCCGAACGCATGAGCGACGACCACGCCCGCTCGGGGCACCTGGCCCTCATCCACCGAGGGCTCACCCTCTTCTTCGCCGACCGCGCCTCGCTCGACGCCCACCTCGCCCGCCTGCCCTCGCCATGAGTCCGTGCCTCTCAGCGCCTTGGCCGCCGCGCCCGCTTCTCCCGGCCTACGAGATCCATCCCGTCTCCGAAGCCTGCGCCTCCACCTCGCCAGTCGCTCCGTCAAACGCCGTCTCCACGCTCGAGGCGCGACTTGTCTTCCGTGACTGGCTTGATCGCGAAGTCTCCGTTTTCGCTCGCCGCAGCCACCCGCTGCACCAGCCCAACGGTGCCGCCGTGCTCCACATCGTCGGCGGCACGCAGACCCTTTCCCCCGGCGACCTCGCCGTGTGGACCGCGCTCGGTTACGCCGCCTCCAGCTTCGATTGGCAGATTTCCGGCGTCACCGATCGCCCTCCCGAGCGCAGCACCCGCTACCCCGCCGAACTTGTCCTGCAGTCCGCGGCTACTCCCTCTCTTTCCGCCGCCGTTCTCCCCGTGGCCGTCCAAGCCGCCGCCGTCTGCCTCGACTGGCTTGCCCAAGCTCCGGGCGTGGATCCACGCCGACTCGGCGTTGTCGGCATCAGCTGGGGCGGCTACCTCGCATGGGTTCTCGCCGCTCACGAGCCGCGCGTGCGCGCGCTCGTGCCCGCTTTTGGCTGCGGAGGCCTCTTTGCGCCGGGCCGCGCTGTCGCCACCCACGCCCCCGAAGTTCTCGCCCTTTGGCAAAGAGAGTGGGAGCCCGCCTCGCTCGGACCCCGCATCCAGGCCCCCGTCTGCTTCCTCAGCGGCACCAACGATTTTTTTGGCGACCTGCTTGTAGCCGAAAACTTGCTCGACTCCCTACCGGTCCCGCACGTCCGCCACTACCTCCCAAACGTCGACCACTCCCTCGCCCCCGCGCAAACCCGCCTCGCCCAAGCCTGGCTGCGCCAACACCTCCTCGACGGTCCTCCCGTCCCCGGGACCGCCGGGCCCCCGTCCGGCCGTTCCGAGCCCGAGCCGGACCAATACGCGGCGCTCGCACCCTGCCCCTCCACCTCCTCGCTCTGGTGGACCGAAGACGTCGAGCTCCCTGCCAAATTCCGTTGCTGGCTCCACGGTCCCGCCCCAGCCGACCGTCCGATCCTCGCCTTCACCCAGCACAGCACCGGCGAACTCACCCTCTCCTCTCCCATCTCCCACATCGCCCCCGCGCGCCGGACCGCCCCCGACCGACCTTCGCCGTCGGATACTCTTCCCCACGCCTTTGGGCTCGGCTGGCGCTGGGAACTCGGCTCAACCCGGCACTTTTACCACGACGCTTCCGCCGCTCCCCCCGCCTCCCCCGCCTCGCCCTGGCTGGTCTGCCCCGCCCGCCCCCAAAACGACAACGAGCCGGTCTCCGTTCTCATTCATCCCTCCCGCACGAGCCTCACCGCGCACCCGCCCGGCGCCGCGCTCCGTTTGGGTTGGTCCGCACGCCCCGCCGACGACACCATCTCCGTCGAACTGGCGCTCCTTGATCCTGCCGCGCCGC
Source organism: Verrucomicrobiota bacterium (assembly GCA_030604905.1). Taxonomy (GTDB): domain Bacteria; phylum Verrucomicrobiota; class Verrucomicrobiia; order Opitutales; family Opitutaceae; genus IMCC26134_A. The sequence goes on from JAUVVA010000025.1 coordinate 33,807, forward strand.
TCTTCACCGCCAACGCCCGCTGGTCCGCCGCAGACTCGGCTCTCGTCGTGGACCCACGCGATTTCAAGGGCCTTCCTGCCGATTTCGCTTGGTCCACGGTTGGTCGCCTCCGACTAAGCGCCCGCCAAGCTCGCACCCCATTCCGCGTCGGCCCGCTCCACGTGCTGCCTCCGCCGTCCGATGCGGCTCCCTCCGCTTCCGCGCCACCTTGAGGCGGCCGAAAACATCTGCCATCAAGCGGTCGTCACGAGATTCGTCCCTGACCATCAGTCCCTGCCCCCAAACCCCGTTCGCGTTCATCTCATGATTCCACGCGCATCCCTCACCCGCTTTTGGACGTTTCTCCTACGGTGCCCGCGGCGCCTCGCTTTCCTCCCGCTGGCCTGCGCCCTCTTGGGCCCCGCGCTCCTCGCCGCTCCCGCGTCCGAGGACATCGCCGAGTTTGCGCAACCCGATGGCCATCGCTTCTCCGCCCGTCTCCTCGGCGACGAGTGGTTCCACTGGCACGAGACCGCGGATGGCTACGTGATCGGCCGCGCCCCCGACGGCCGCTGGAAATACCAGCGCCCCCGCGCCGACCGCGCCGGCTTCGAGACCATCCCCGACGCCGTCGTCGGCCGCGTCTCCCCCGCGTCCCTCGGCCTCCGCCCGCGCGACCTTCCCCCGCGCGACCTCCTCCTGCGCCACATCCAATCCCTCCGCGATCTGCCCGTTCCCGCGCCCGCTCGCCGCCCGCGGCAGACCACCGCGCCCCACACCCACTCCGGCCCCTCGGCATCCACCTCCACCTCCGACGCCCTAGAACCACCCGCCTCCGACGGGGACGCGCCACCCTCCTCCGGCCCTCACCCCCACTCCACCAACCTTCGCTGCATCGTCATTCTCGCCGCCTTCAACGACCACTGGGACACCGGCGCCGGCACCGTGCTCGCCACCCGCGGCCGCCCGCCCGCCGAATACGACGCCCTCTGCAATACCCTCGGCTACAACCACGACGGCGCCGTCGGCTCCGCCCGCGACTACTTCCGCGAAGTCTCCTACGGCCGCACCGACATCCTCTTTCACGTCACGCCCACCTGGGTGCGCCTGCCGCAAAACGAGGCCTACTACGGCGACAACGCCAACGAATCCGCGGGCGAGGGCCGCTCCCGTATCATGGCTCGCGACGCCGTCGCCGCCGCCGCGGCCGCCGGCTTCAACTTCTCCGTCGGCGACGGCGACGGTGACGGCTGGGTCGACCTCCTCGTCGTCATCCACTCCGGCTACTCCGAGGCCGTGACCGGCAATCCCTCGACCTCCATCTGGCCCCGTCGCTGGATCTTGCCCGAACGCGAGACCCGTAACGGCAAGTTCATCGGCCCCTACGCCACCGTCGCCGGCCTGCGCGGACTCCAATCCTCCGGCACGCCCGCCCTCATGCGCATCGGCACCTTGGTCCACGAGATGGGCCACCTCTTCGGCCTCAAGGATCTCTATGACGTCGGCGGCTCCACCCGCGGCGTCGGCGGCTGGTGCCTCATGGCCAACGGCAGCTGGGGCGCCAGCGGCAACGTGAACAGCGAAAACCGCCCCACCCATCTCTCCGCCTTCTCCAAATCCCTCCTCGGCTACCTCGACCCCGAGCCGGTCCACTCCTGCGACGTCCACAGCCTCCCCCGCCTCGCCAGCTCGCCCTCCGCCCACCTCCTCCGCCGCTCGGCCGACACCCCGGAATACTTCCTCGTCGAGAACCGCGGCGGCGTCGGCTTCGACTCCGGCCTTCCCGCCGGCCTGCTCATCACCCACGTCAACCCCGCCGCGCTCAGCACCGAGAACAACTCCATCCTCTTCCCGAACCCCGCCCTCCGCGTCGAGGAGGCCAACGGCGGCAACACCCTCGCCAGCTCCGCCATCGCCCAGGCCTCCCACGTCTGGACCTCGACCAATGGCCTCGCCGGCGGCTTCCGCGATCAGACCGGCGTCGCCAACACCAACGCGATGCTGTATCAAAGCCACCAATACAGCCGATCCGACGACCCCGCCTTCCACACCGGCATCGTCGCCGACCAGTTCTCCGCCCCCGGCGCCACCATGAGCTATCGGCTCCGCACCCGCTCCCCCGGCTTCACCGCCTCCTCCGCCTTCTCCGACACCGGCGCGCACACCCTCTCGTGGTTCCCCGGCACCGGAGCGGTCCATTACGAGTTGCAACAAGGCCTCCCCACCACCGCCACCACCCTCACCGACGACGCCGAGTCGCTCACCCTCTTCCGCGAGCTCTGGCAGCCCCTCGGCGCCGCCTCGCGCAGCACCCTGGGCAACGCCACCGTCGGCGGCTCCGCCTGCTACGAATTCGCCGGACGCCACACCCTCGGCGGAAACAACATCTTCATGCCCGAGGTGCGTGGCCTCCTGCTCCGCCAGCCCATCACCCTCACCAGCACCTCCTCCATCAGCTTCAAGTATCTCTCCCAGCAGGTCGAAGGCTATGGCAGCCTGCGCGTCCAACTTTCCAAAAACGACGGCGCCACCTGGACCACCCTCGGCACCTACCACGGCTGGTTCCCCAACTGGACCACCGTCACGCTCAACTCATCCGCCCTCCAATCGGCCGGCTTTTTCGCAGGGGACACCGTCCGCCTGCGCTTCATTGTCCAAAACTACCTCCTCTGGGGTTGGAGCGCATTTCCCGCCTTCGGCTTCGCGCTCGACGACATCTCGCTCACCAACATCCAGCGCGCCGCCACCACCTGGACCACCCTCGCCTCCGCCCATGCCTCGACCGCCTACCCCCTCTCGGGCCTCGCGGACGACACCACCTACCGCCACCGCGTCCGGGCCTGGAACGGCTCCACCTGGAGCGATTGGTCCCCCGTCTCCACCCTCGAAGTCGACATCCCCGCGACCCCCGCCGTCTCGGTCTTCGCCACCACTCACCCGAGCGAGGTCGGTCCGACCAACGGCGTCTTCACCCTCTCCCGCACCGAGTCCACCGCCACCACCCTCACCGTCTCCCTCGCTTGGTCCGGCACCGCCACCCCAGGTCTCGACTACCAATTGCCTCCCGCCTCCGCGACCTTCGCCGTCGGCCAGTCCACCACCACCGTCACGATCACCCCTGTTTCCGACGGCATCGCCGAGACCGCCTCGCCCGAGACCATCACCCTCACCGTCCAGTCCGGGTCCGGTTACGTCGTCGGCTCGCCCTCCTCCGCCACCCTCCTCCTGGCTGACGCGGAAAACTTCACCACGCTCGCGCCCACCCTCGGCGCGCCCGCCATCGGCTCCACCACCCTCGGCCTCGCCTGGAGTTTCCCGCCCGCCGACCACACCCGCTGGCGCCTGCAGACCCTTGTTACCGACGCCTCGCCCCACCCCTCGCGCAACCTCTATGACGGCTTTGCCTACACCGCCGGCAGCAACCTGATCGGCCAGGGCGGCTGGACCCTCGATTCCGGCACCGGCAACCACCTCGTCACCCAAGCGAGCACCCTCAGCTATCCCGGCCTCCGCGCCTCGACCGGCGGCTCCGTCTCGCTCCTGGCCGGTCCCACCGCGCCCCGTGCCGCCGAACGGACCTTCACCAACAGCGCCAACACCACCGACCTTTTCTACAGCCTCCTCCTCCGCGTCGACGACCTCTCGTCGCTCTCCACCTCATGGAGCGGCCTTGCGCGCTTCGAGGACAACTCCGCGACTCCCGTCGACGGCCTCGGTCTTCACCTCCGTCGCAACGGGGCGACCTTCGATCTGGGAGCGCAGAAACGCGCCGACTCGGCAAACGCCGCCCTCGCCGCCGCCAGCCTCGCGCCGGGCACCACCTACTTCGTCGTCCTTCGCTACCGCACGGTGAGCGGAAACCACAACGACGCGGCCGATATCTGGGTAAACCCGGCTTCGCACACCTTTGGCGACGCCAGCCCACCCATCCCCACCGCCTCCATCACCACCGGCCCCAACGGCACCGACACCACCGCCCGTTGGTCGAAGCTCGTCCTCGCGCCGCCCGCGCACCTCGGCATCACCCTCGATGAAGTCCGCGTCGGCTCCGCCTGGGGCGCCGTCACCGAACCCGAAGCCACCACCTGGGGCGGCGACCAGATCCTCTCCGCCGCCACGCTCCAGACCACGCTTACCGGCCTCGCCGCCGGCAGCTCCCACGGCTTCCGTATCCGTGCCGAAAATACCGGCGGCACGCGTGTCTCCGCCTGGTCCCCGACGCTCTCCCCAAACACCGCCGCCGCGCCCCGCCTCGCCGATTGGCGTCAGCAACATTTCGGCACCGCCTTCGATGCCGGGCCCGCCGCCGACGCCGCCGACCCCGACGGCGACGGCCTGCCCAACCTGCTCGAATACGCCCTCGGGCTAGATCCGACCGCGCCGAGCGGCACCGGCGTTCCTGCCGCCGCGTTAAATCCCGCCGGCACGCAGCTCCAGCTCACCTTCCACCGCGCCCGCGCCGAACTCACCTACGAGGTCCTCGCCAGCAGCGACCTCGTCACCTGGACCGTCATCGCCACCAA